>JBAXRT010000096.1:0-11712 GCA_037131065.1 bacterium
TTGGCAGGGTTTATCCGGATCCGAAGGATAAGAGGATTGCCATGGCTAAGCTGAGTGTGAATGCGGTGAAGTTCATGTCACCGGGTTTCTTTGCCATCCACCCGCTGGAGGTATATGAGCCGGAAGAGGATATTCTCATGCTCGACGTGAGCTTTCTGAGTACCACGCCGGAAGCCATGATGAACGTGCCATCCTATTCATCCTGGCTTGAGAATACCGATCAGTCCGATGCATATGCCTATGCAGCAAAACTTTTGAAATTCCTTCAGTGGATCAAGCCGGCGAAGCGCTGGATCCTGAAGACCCCCCATCATCTTGAGTTCCCTGATCTCATTGAAAAACATTTCGGTGATGTCCGTTTTCTCTGGCCACACCGGAGGATTTATGAGTCAGTTCCTTCGTACCTCAGCATGCTGACCTATAATCACATGATCTTCAGCGACGATGTCGATGAATGCAGGATCGCAAAACACTGGGTCAGGAAAACCGGCTATATGCTTCAGAAAGCCCTTGATTACAGGCTGAAGGATCACAACCAGGAAAAATTCACCGATATCTATTACAAGGATCTCATCACCGATTCACTGGCGGAATTGGACAGGATCTATAAAATGAACGGAGGACTCACGCCGGAACTTAAGAAAAAGTTTGAAGATCATGAACAGGAGCATCCTCACCGGAAATACGGCACCCATACTTATTCACTGGCCGATTTCGGGCTTACTGAAGCCGACATCGACCAGCATACAAGCCATTACCAGAAATTCATGACTGAACACTATGACAGAAAAGAAAAAAGATAATTACGACAATCCATTATCCGCAACCATCAGCGGCATTACGAACCTTTTCAGAAAACACCAGCAGGCCGGAGAGCTGAAGCCGGGGGACCGTCTCGATGGAAAGACCGTGCTGGTGGATGGCGCCAGTTCAGGACTGGGATTCGCGATCGCAACCGATTGCGCCAGGAGAGGGGCCCGCGTCATCATGGCCTGCCGGAGCGGAATTCCTGAAAAGGGGGAGAAGGTGAAAAAACTCAGCGGGAGCAAGGATGTCCATATGCTGAAGGTCGATTTCGCCGATATCCCGTCAGTACAAAACCTGGTATCGGAGGTAAAGATTAAATTTCAGAAAATCGATATCCTGATCAGTAATGCAGGCGTGGTTCCGAAGAAGAGCAGGAAAACGCCGCAGGGACTGGAAGAGATGTTCATGGTCAACTATTTCTCAAAATTCATTCTTGTCAACCTGCTTCTGCAGAAGGAATGTTTCCGGACAAACGGGAGCGAAGCGCCGAGGATGATCTTTGTCGATTCGGAAACCCACCGCAACCCGAAGAAATTTGAGTGGGAGAAGTTTGGAGTATATGAACCCTATACCATCGGGAAAAGCATGGAGCACTATGGGTACAACAAACTTCTCCTTGCCACCTTCTCGGTGGAGTTGTCGCGGAGGCTGAACAAGGTGAACGGCAAAGAAAAGAGAAAGTTCTCTGTCTTCACGCTGTGTCCCGGGCCGATCAATTCGAACATCGGCAGGGAGGCTCCGAAAATTTTCCATCCGTTGATGAAGCTGATCTTCTCGATCTTTTTCCGCTCCCCGGCCCAGGCCGCAGTGCCGGTGATCTACCTGGCCGCATCCAAGGACATGGAGGGAAAGAGTTTCGATTATTTCTTCCTGATGAGTCGCAAGCCCGTCGATGAAAAAGCCGCCGATCCCGGAAACGGAAAAAAATTGTGGGAGGTGTCGGAGAAGCTGCTCAGGTCAGTCGCTCCCTGATCGCCTTGGCAACCGCCTGCGCCTTGGTGTGAACCTGAAGTTTCTCGTAGATATGCCGGATGTGGTTGCGGACGGTCTCTTCGCTGATGAAAAGCATTTGAGCAATGCCGGTTGTACTGGCCCCATGCACGATGAGGTTGAGGATCTCCTTCTCCCTGGCGGTGAGGTTGTAGTCCTGGTCCGCCTGCGCATTCTGTGATTTAAAGATCGAAAGGACCTGCCGGGCTACGGAGGGAGTGAGTGGTGAACCGCCTTCGTTCACCTGCCTCACTGCCTCCATGATCTTCAGCGGGTTGGTCTTCTTCAGCATATAACCATCAGCACCCAGCCTGATCGCGTTGATCACATTTGCATCATCCTCAAGGATGGTGAGCATGACGATCCTGGCTTCGGGGTACATCTTTTTGAGTGGGACAATGGCTTCAATGCCCGACATCGCCGGAAGGTTAATATCCAGAAGGATAACATCAGCATCGCTGCTTTTGTCAAGGGCTGCCTCGGCGGATTCGTAACTCCATGCAACCTTGAAATCGCCTGCTGAACCCAACAGGAAGGTCAGGCTCTGCCTGAAATCCCTGTGATCTTCGATAATCCCGACCTTTATCATAAAGTAATCCGGCGGCAAGGTACATGGAAAGACCATGCCTGTCAATGGTCTGTTTGTGTTATTTTAAACGAAAGCGTAATGGTCGTTCCTTTACCAGGGGCCGACCTGATGTCGAGCATTATCCCTGATTCGCCGGCTCTCCGCTGCATGTTCAGAAGGCCGTAACCCTGGCCCTGCACCTTCTCCAACGGAGGGAAAGAGAATCCTTTGCCGTTGTCGCTGACCTCAATCCTGCAATCACTTCCGGTGATGGAGGTGATGAGGTCCACTTCTGAGGCGCCGGCATGACGGATGATATTATTGGCAACCTCTTTCATGATGAGGAATATGTTGTGCCGGATCCTGTCGGAGAGGACCGAATCTTCCCCCGGGATCTCCACATCAGAGGTAAACCGGATCTGGTTGTCATTGAAAAGATCATAATAGTGATTCCTGATTTTTGAAAGAAGGCTCTTTAGTGAATCATGCTTGGGAGAGGTCATCCAGATGATATCTGAAATGGACTGGATGGCAGACTGGGAGAGTTCTGCGATCTTTTCAGCGAGGTAAGGGAAATTGGCCGTGCGTGTTTTTCCGAATGATTTGAGGGTATTGGAGTAAATCGAAATGCTTCCGAGTGTTGAGGCCAGGTCATCGTGAAGGTCGCGCGAAATGCTTTCCCTCACGGCAATTTTTTCCTGTTCGGTGGTACGCCTGACACTGATCCGCTCGGTGATGAGGTGAAACAACACGAGGCAGATCACAACAATGCCTTCAGGGATCATGAAAGAGAAGACAAACCCTTCGTAAAGCAGCAGACGTTCGGAAAGGAGAAAGAGAAGGAATAGAGAGAGGTAAAGCAGGATAAGGAGGTTCCTGTTCAGAAGCCTCTTCCTCCAATGGATGATTAATGACAGGCTGATCAGTCCAAGGGCGAACAGGTATTTCAGGATCTCTGCCTGGTTCTCCCGGTCGATAAAAAACCGCAACGTATCCTTGTGAAGCATGGAAATAAATGAGGAGATCCCGCTCTCCTCTTCGATCTGCAGCACCTGTCCGGCAAGAATGTTCTCCGCCATGATGCTTATGCCTGAACATGGAAAGTGGATGACGGCCCTGTAACTCTCTCCCGGCTGAATCCCGAAAACAGATTCCTTGGCCGAGATTGAACCGTAACCGCTTCCCCCGTTGATCTCCCTTGTTCCGGCAATCTCCTCTCTGCCACTGCCGGTAATCCTGTAAAGTGTGATCCTGGCCCCGATGGCATCCCTGTTTGACCTGGTCCCCTTCAGGTTGAATTTAACCGATTTCCCGTGATCGGCGTTATTGACGAAAAGGGTGCTGTTCCCGTTGATGTAATTCGCCACATAGAGGTCAGGATCCCCGTCGTTATCGAGATCACCGGTTGCACAGCCGGTGCCGTATCCTTTCAGATCCGCACCTGCGGCGTCGGTGGCATCGGAAAAGTATTTTCCTTCCCGGTTCCTGAAGTATATGTTTTCCCCGACATTGGTGACATAGAGATCAACGTATCCGTCGAGATCGAAGTCGGCAAACACGGCCCCGTTGCTCAGGTAGCTTTTATCCCCGAAATACTGATGGGTAGCATCCCGGAAGATCCCGTGTCCCGTATTCAGGTAAAACTTATTGGGTGCGTTTCGCCTTGCAATATAGAGGTCAGGAAGTCCGTCGTTATTTACATCGGCAAACACCACCGCATTGCTTCGGCCCGGTTCCTGCCTTGCCAGGTCGGAATAAGCGGTGATATCCCTGAACCTGACTTTCCCCTGGCGCGTTTCATTCAGGAATATCTTATCGGGGCTAAACCAGGAGGAGACACACAGGTCGGGAAGCCCGTCGAGGTTGATGTCGGCAAACGAGGCGCACATGCCTCCCCGCTCCGATTCAAGGCCAGCCACGGCGGTAACATCGGTGAACTGCCCTGCGCCGTCGTTCAGGCAGAGTTTGTTTGACGCCTCTTCACTGGTTACGAAGAGATCAAGATCCCCGTCGTTGTCAACATCGGCAAAGGCTGCAGTGTTTGAACGCTTCAGATCAGCGCATGCCGCGTTTTCCCGGGAGGAGACATCCCTGAAAAAGCCCTTTCCGTCGTTCAGAAGCAGTTTGTTCCGGCTGTTCAGCGAACTGATGTAAATATCCTGGTCGCCGTCGTTGTCGACGTCGCCGGCTGTTACTCCCAGCTGTAATTCAGAAGAAAACCCGGTTTCAAGGTCCTCCGAAATACCCGAAGCGCCCCGCTTCAGGGCCTGTTCGCGGAAATGATTTCCCGGTAGTGAAGGGTCGCCTGGATTTAAAAGATTGATATAAAGCCGGTTCAGGTTAAAAATGCAAATGGAATAGATGTCATTTTTCCCGTCGGTGTTAAAATCGGCAATGGCAACCCCATACTCATCATCGGCATCGCCACCATAGTCATAGATCTTGTTTTTGGTAAATCCAAGGTTGTGCTCTGTGGCCGGCAGAAAATGCCGTGGGCCGGAGTAGAGTATAGTCCCTTTTTCACCGGTGATCCATATTTCCTTTCCGGAGACTGCGATGCCGGTAAGATCTTCCCGGTCTTTGTTTGGAACTTTTTTCAGGATCCCTTTTTCAAGCAGCAGGATAAATCCCTGTTTACCGGCAAAGACCAGCCTGCCGTTGTCCAGCAAAGCCATTTTCATTGCCAAGGTAAGGTCGGGGGATTTAAAAAACGGCCTGCAATGGTCACGGAGCTGTTCAAAAACACCGGATGCTGTGAGAATGAAGCCATTACCAGAATCATCAAAACAAAAATCCCTGACGATTTCCCCGGGAAGAATTTGTGTGAATGTATTGTCGGTGAAGAAAAACAGTTCGCCTTTTGCGCTCAGAAGCCAGATCCTGTTGCCGGAGGTGCCAAAAACCTTGATGATCCCTTTCACACTCGGAGGGGGAGGCAGATTCCTGAAGGTCCCGTTCTCATAGACGGCCATCTCCCCCCAGCCGGCAAAAAAGCCAAGGTCCTTTCCTGAAAACCAGATAGAGATGATCTCATTGGCAAATGGGGAGCTCACCTTCTCCGTCCTTCCGTGAGAATAATGGAACAGCTCGGTAGTGTTCAGGGCTGTATTGACCGTGTACCAGAAATCATCCTTCCCCAGCGGAAAGAAACGGTCAACCGTTTTGGCATCCGGCAGGTAGAACCTTTGCCAGGAATCATGATCTCTTGAAAAGATCTTATCCGTGAGAATGAAGGAGGTGGTGGTGTCGGGAGTGAAGATTCCCTTTATATCAGAACGGGTTACCGGGTTTATTTTTTTGAATTCCGGGAGATCAGTTCCGGCAGGGAATCCCTGGTAGCCGGGAATCATGATGCAGCAAAATACGAAAAACAACCGGTAGAGGTAATCCTTCATCGGCGCCAGGGTAAATGGTGAGTTATTATCCGTAACGAAGATAAAGGTAATAAAAAATCACAGGCTGTAAAGCAAACTGATCTCCTCCTTCCAGAGCGATTCGTCAGGAGTTTCAAGGATGAGTGGCATATCGTCGAACCTCTGGTCGTGCATGATCAGTTTGAATACTTCAATTCCAAGGCTCCCCTTGCCGAGGCTCTCATGGCGGTCGACACGGCTGCCGAGTCCTTTTTTGGAATCGTTCAGGTGCATTCCCTTGAGGTGCTTCAGCCCGACAATGGTTTCAAAAGCAAGCATGGTCTGGCTGAATCCCGCGGCGGCCGAGATATCATATCCTGCAGCGAAGGTGTGACAGGTATCAATACAAACGCCTGCCCGCTCCTTATCCTCAACATGATCGATGATAAACTTAAGGTGTTCGAATGTATATCCGAGGCTGCTGCCCTGGCCGGCGGTGTTTTCAATGACTGCCGTCACCCCTTTTGTCTTTTCGAGTACCTGGTTAATCGATTCCGCGATGAGCTTCAGGCTCGATTCATCATCGATCTTTCCGAGAGAGCTGCCCGGATGAAAGTTGAGACGATCCAGGCCAAGCAGCTCGCACCGTTTCATTTCATCCAGGAAAGCATCCCTTGATTTGACAAGACCCTCCTTTTCGGGATTGCCAAGGTTGATCAGGTAACTGTCATGGGGAAGCACCTGTTTTGGTGCGAACCCGTATTTTTCGCAATTTTCGCGGAACAGTCGGATGTTTTCCTTTGACAGCGGCGATGATCTCCATTGCCGCTGGTTTTTCGTGAAGAGGGCGAAGGCCCTGGCCCCGATCTCACGGGCATTGAGAGGAGCAAACTCCACTCCGCCCCCTGCACTTACATGCGCTCCGACGTATTTCATAACTAAAAGTTCACAACTACCTTACGGGTCACCATATGATCTTCATTCAGGAACACTACCGTGTAGATCCCGTTCGGTACCGGACGAAGGTCGATCACCTTCCGGAGGATTCCGTTGACTTCAATATCCTTCGCGTCGTATATTTTCTGACCCAGTTTGTTGTAGACAAGGATATCGAATTTTTCAGTTTTTGAGGTTATGATCCTTGAGGTGAACATCCCGTCGTTCGGAACAGGATAGACTGTGAAGTTCATCGTTTCCTGGTTTTCAACTCCGGTGGTTCCAACCAGGATGTGGTTCGAGGTTTCGGAGGCACAGGTACCGTTATCGATGATTGTGAAGTAATCTCCGATCCAGTTTGCCACCAGCAGGCTGTCGTTTGCTCCCTGAATGGCCTCTCCGTTCAGGTACCACTGGTTGCCTTCCGGGATGCTGCTGAAGAGTGTATCCCCAAGGTTTGCGAAGCCGTCGGTTGAGGGACCAATGAGCGGGTTGGGCGGTCTTGAATTCACGATAACATAGAGCGGTGGTGAAACAGGGCCATTTCCGCAAGGACTGGTACCATATACCCTGAAGTTCCCGGATGTGGCGGTGTTAGAGAAGTTAACCGTTATGATGTTTGTATTCAAACCGTTCACAATAGTTGCACCCGGTGAGGTAGTCCACACATAACCGGTTGCACCGGGAACTGCTGCAACGGAGTAGACAATTCCCTGTGCTCCCTGGCATAAGTGGGTCGGACCCGAAATATTCCCCGGCTGTATGGGAATTTTATTGACAGTAACCGGGAAGGGCGGGGAAGAAGTACCATTCCCGCAGGTATTGTTTCCATAAACGGTGATATTCCCGGAGACAGCATTGGAAGCAAAGTTAACCGTAATGCTTTTTGTGCCAGCCCCTGAAGCAATAGTGACTCCTGCCGGCAGTGTCCAGACATAATAAGTGGCATTGGTGATCGTACCTACTGAATAAGCCACGCCTTGTGCCCCTGCACAGACCGTGGCAGTTCCCTGGATGGTTCCTGCCGGTCCGGGAACCGCGTTAACGGTCACCGGGAGCTGGGTCGGTGAAGCAGCGGAACAGCCGCTCGCGTTGATATAGTTCACTGCAATCCATTGTGCACCGGCAGTGTTCCAGTATACCTCCACGGCATAGGTCCCCTGTCCTGAAGCAATGGTCCCGCCGGAAGAGATTGTCCAGGTATAGTTTGTCATTCCTGCCTGGGTGGTATAGGTATTTAAACCTGTTCCTGTACAAATAGTGGCCTGTCCGCTAATCGTTGGTGTTGGCAAAGGATTGACGTTTACATTGTAAACCCCGGGGGAGGCAGAGGTACATCCATTTGCGTTTGTGTATCCCACGCTGATGCTCTGTGCCCCCAGTGTTGTCCACGTAACGGTGGCTGTGTTGGTTGAAGATGTCCCGCCCGAAGTGATCGTCCCTCCGGTTATACTCCATGTATAGTTGGTCATTCCTGCCTGTGTGGTATAGACATTACCTGTGGAATTCAGGCAAACCGGGTTTGGACCGCTGATGGTCGGAGTGGGTAGGGCATTGACTGTTATGTTCTTGACGGTCGGGGTTAAAGCGGAACAGCCGCTTCCGTCGGTGTAGTTAACGCTGACCGTCTGGGCGCCCGCAGTGTTCCATGTAACTGTCACCGTGTTCGAACCTGATGTCCCGCCTCCGGTGACAGTTCCACCGGCAGAGACGGACCATTGGTAGTTTGTCATCCCGTCCTCTGTAGTATAGACATTACCCGTAGAGTTCACACACGGGGTTGTATTCCCTGCGATCGCAGGAGTGACAATGATCTGGGTTACGGTGACCGAACCGGTCATGTTGTTTGTAAGGTAAGTAGCTTTCCGGTAGGCAGATGCCGTATAGGTACCTGCCGTCTGGTTCCCCAAGGAGATCGCAGAACCGGTCCCGGCAATCCACGAACCGACCGGTGTGCCGTTTTTAAGGAGCCGGTACTGAACCCCGGTTTGTGAACCGCTGAGCCCGACCGGCATACCGCTTCCGCCCGGACAATAGCTTCCGCCTCCCGTCATATTATATGCCAGTACCGGAGCATTGAAGACCGGGTCGGTAAAGGATGTCGTATGATATGATATATTCGAAATTTCAACGACCGGACCAGTCGGTGCGGGAGGTACAATTGCGTAAATGTAAGTAAAGGCCGGAGAACCATCCCACCATATTGTGTTCGGGTTGATCTGCCCGTAATTGACGGTATTGGTAAACCTGAAACTCCCGATCTTCAGGCCGGTGGTTGGGATAAGGGTCCCATTGGAAGTCGATGGACATCCGTTTATCCTGAGATAGAGTGTCCCGCCAATGTTAAAGACGTTAATCCCGCCCGGGACGAAAGCCGGGGGCAGGGCGGATGACCCGGCGACATAAGCGCCGGATATGGCACCCCCGTTCAGGATACCCGCAGAATTATTGATCTTGAAAGAGAGCTGATAATTATTCAGGTAAAGGTTGGTTGTCCCGGTCCGGTAAATGTATATATCGAACTGATATATTTTAGAGGTCATCAGGGTATCGGCAGTGGCCACACACGAGTAGGTAGGTGTTTGTGCATGGGAGTACACTGCCATTACCATCAGAACAACGAGTGTTTCAGCAATCTTAATAAACCGTTTCATATCTCTTTATTTTTGAACAAGTATCAACTCTTTTTTTTCCGGACAATCAATATTTCTTAGGGAGTTATTGCATAGATACCAAGTAAATAGCTGTCATAATCCATGTAGAGGTCAATCACATCCACTATGCCGTCCCCGTTCAGGTCGGATGGAACATATCCAAGATCACCTGCAAGATAGGATGGGTAGATATAATAGAGATCGATGATATCGATGAGCCCGTCCTGGACCGGTGTTCCCGGGTAAGGGTTGGAGAAGTCGGTAACGTCGCCGACATAGATCGCATAGACGCCTCCGCCCATCGAAATCATGTTGTCTCCGTATGCCTTTGTAACAGCATCCGAGAAATTGTAGGAGAGGGCTGCACCCGAGAATGCCTGAGGAGATGCGCAAACTGTTTCGATACTGTTCCTGTGCTTTATGGTGATGTAGTAATTTCCATTCTGCAGGGAAGGAATGTTGGCCACAGCAGTTCCGTTGACATTCAGGGGAACATCGTTCACAACTTTCTTAACGATCAGGTAGTTCACCGGGTCATGAATTTCCACGGTTATATGATCTGCGATGGAGGCGCCCCATTTCGGGATGAAACTTACACCATCAAAATCGTAAGCATTGTTCATGATTCCTCCTCCTGCATATAACCCCTGCAGGTAAGCAGTAAGTGTAAGCGGAGTGTAAACGATGCTGCCTGCGAAAGTACTGAAAGAGGTCAGTCCGTTTGCCGTGAGCTGGTGCAATGAAGTATTTGCCGCTTGATAGGTGACCATCGGCGCCGGGTCGATCTTTACGCAGTAGATATTGCTCTCAGTCCCGACAACATCCACGGGAACGTATGTAAAGACAGCATTACAGTTGAAAGAGGTGATGCCCGACTGCGTCACAGTCCAGTATCTCTTCACATAAGCAAGCGTATTCGTATCGGTCGGGTACTTGGTGTCGAGGAGGTTGACTCCTGCATAGGCGCCGGCTCCGAAAGTTCCGCTTGTAAAGGTGAGCGATACCGGGGTATATTTCGCTGTAACATTGTTGTCTCCTACGGGGAAAGTGAAAGCTCCGGTGGCTGTCAAGACCTTTCTCAGCTGGCCTGTACCTGTCGGAACAACCATATTGGCAGCCGAGAGTGACCCGGCTATTGTTGCAGAAGAGCCAAGGGTCAGATTGTTCGCTCCAAGGACGATCCTTCCGTTTGCCAGGGTCAGGATCCCGTTCACCTGCTGATCATTGGTAAGGCTCAGTCCGCCCGTGTTGTTGAGTGTCAGGTTCCCGAAGATATTCTGTCCGCTGATTCCCTGGAGCGATGAGCCTTCAAAGGCGAAGGTGCCGGTACCCAGGGTGGTGGCCAGGACATTCTGGTTGGCCAGCAATCCCTGGAGGTGGACCGTACCCAGGTTATTTACAGTAGATCCGCTTGAAAGTATCAGGTTTCCGGTGACTGTCATGTTACACGATGCGGCAGTCAGGGCCAGGGAGCCTCCGATGGTCAGGTCTCCCGTCATTGTTGGCCAGTTCGGAACGCCTGGTGGGATCACAATGGTTGCCCCGGTTCCCGGTACAAGGTAATCCTCCCAGTTCGATCCGGTACTCCAGTTGGTGGAGGTGATACCCGTCCATTTTCCCGGTGTACCTGCATGGATGTAGTTGACCTTGGTCATCGTGTTGCTGCAGGTACCGTTCGTAACGGTGAGGTCAACGGTATAAAGTCCGCCGCTGGTGAATTGTACCTGCGGGTTCTGTGAGTTTGCAGTCGTTCCACTTACATAAACAACAGTTGTTGGGGTGAAACTCCACGTCCATCCTGTGACAGTACCGGTGCTGTTGTCGGTGAAAGTAACCGTTGTGTTCAGCGGCGGAGTCAGGTTGCTGGCGGTGAAATCAGCGACCAGTGTAGTGGTCACCGTTACCACTGCACTGCCGGTACCGGTGTTGGAACAGGTGGTGACATCAGAAACATTGGTAACAGTATATGTCTTTGTCGATGCCGGGCTTACACTGAAGGTATAAGGAGTTGTTGCAATTCCGTTCACGGTAACCGGCGTTGTTCCGTCGGTGTAAGTGACACTCCATGGCTGACTGCCGGTAAGTGCTACGCTAAGGCTGGTACTTGCCCCAGCACAAATTGTTGCTGTACCGCTGATTGTAGCGGTGGGTAGCGTATTTACTGTTACCACAGCGCTTCCTGTTCCTGTGTTAGAACAGGTCGTAACATCGGAGACTGTCGTTACTGTGTAGGTTGTGGTTGCAGCAGGACTTACACTGAAGGTATAAGGAGTTGTTGCAATTCCGTTCACGGTAACCGGCGTTGTTCCGTCGGTGTAAGTGACACTCCATGGCTGACTGCCGGTAAGTGCTACGCTAAGGCTGGTACTTGCCCCAGCACAAATTGTTGCTGTACCGCTGATTG
>JBAXRT010000097.1:0-11658 GCA_037131065.1 bacterium
AGACCTGAACCGGGTTATTGTTGTAACAAGTTGGGAGGGGGGGGAAAATGATACTTTCATTTTTTTGTCCATGCTACAGCTTCAGGAAAGAAAAATCAATTCGCAGTCGGTTTGGTAAATTTCCAGCGATTATGCGACCAAAGGTAGAAAGCGGGATCGATGCTGATGTTCTTCTCCAGAATTTTAAAATAGGTTTTGGTAAGCCAGTTGTCAGTGTTTTCAGCCATTTCATCTGTAACAAGGGGTATGAATTCCATCGTATAATGGCCCCTTTTAACCTTCGTAATCTGTGAATAGAAAACCGAGCCATTCATTTCACGGGAAAGGTTCTCAAGTCCCCGGAAATAGGTGACAGGCTGGTTAAGGAAATCGATCCACTCTGCCTTATGATCAAGAAGGGGGCGCTGATCGGACAGCATAAAAAGGGTGAGGACCTTTTTTCCTTTCGAACGAAGGATCTCCCGGTATACCTGTGGATATGTAAGGAGCCCCATTCCATTCTTCTCCCTTGCATAGAGCATGGCCTCATTTATAAGCTGGTTACTCTGTTCCTTGTAAAGAGCAAAAACGTTGTCGCCTATGATAAGAGGCAGTGAGCAGATCCATTCCCAATTTCCGTAATGGCCTGAAACAAGCAGAACATTCTTTCCTGCTTTCAACTGATCGGAGATCAATCCATGGTTCAGATACCTGTATCTTTTTGCATAGTCCTCCTTTTTCAGTCGGATCATGGCAGCGCTTTCCACAATATAATCGGCAAGGTGCCGGTAAAATCTCTTTTCTATCGATTTTAACTCTGGCAGGGATTTATCGGGAAATGCGAGGCTGATATTCTTCCTGACGACCGGACGACGATAGCCAATGGCATAATATGAGATATAGAAAAAGCAGTCGGCGACAAAATAATAGAAAGTAAGGGGAAGAAAACGAAGCACAATGTAGCAGAAATTCAGAAAGGTCTTCATCAGCGGTCATCAAATCGGTTTACAAAGTAAATAAAAAGTCATCTTAAATCCATGAAATACGAAAAAACCATCTAAAACTGGATCCGCCAGGTGCCCATCGGGAAAAAGGCCATGTTGAAATAGTAACGTATTTCACCGGTCTTCGGATCGATCCGCTGAAGATTCACATTGGTGTAATTGGTCCTGTACTGTAGATCGATCATGAACTCTATGTTGTATTTTGGCAGGTTTCGTTTAATCCCGAAACGGAAGGAGAGTCTTTTATAATCGGGATAGCGCGGATTGTAGGCATCGTTCCAGTCGTAGACTGGTTCGGCAGTGGCTATGGTGGCATCCACATCATATGGAACATAGGGATTTCCTCCTGCCCACGTGGCACGAAGACCGAACGTCATTACACCCCATCTTCTTTTCCCCATAACCAGTTCGTAGCCACCGACCGCGTTGAAAACATAATTGACATTAAAGGCGGTATTTCTCGGGCCATCCCCGTATCCATAATAGGTTGAGTTGAAAAGGGAAGTAGTAAACAGGAAATAGTAGTTTTTCTTAAAGAATCTTTCCAGGGTAAGCTCGATCCCGTAATTATGCCCGGTTCCCTTATTCACAAGGCTGTCTGCATATTGCCGTTCAATAAAGAATTCGTGGCCCTGGTTATTAAGCGAATACTGTGGAATCGATTGTTTGACTGGGATATCAAACAGGTACTGGTAGTAAACCTCTGTTTTCAGCCGAAGATTTTCCGTGAAGTAATAATTATATCCAAGGGCAGCCTGGGCGCTTCTGGTCAGGTCAAGGTTCCTGTTTGTCTGTATCCTTGTTCTGTCAGGCATGGTAGCCATCACGAAATAGATCACATGCGGCTGTAGCTGGCTGTAGAGTCCTGCACCGAAATTAATGGAGTGCCTGCTCGTGATGGACCAGTCGAAACCAAGCCGTGGTTCTGCCGCCCAGGAGTTATTGAGGGAAAGGTAAGAGCCGTAGAGTCCGATCGTTGATGTGAATTTATTGGAATACTTGTGTTGCCACTGCGTATATCCCCTGATGAAACTCATCATTTCCTTTGAGCCGGTGTTAACAAGGAACCGGCCCTTGTACATCATGCTGTCGGCAAAGGACATGTCGTAGAAGTCCAGTAAAAATCCCGCATCCAGGGTGTTTTTAAGACTGAATTTTTTGAATACCTGCGAAGCCAGGGAGTATTTCATTTCGGTTGAACGTTCACCGGCCCATGGGGATGGTGTGGTAACAACGTTTGAAAATGTATCAATTTTCGTATAGACTTTAGAGCCGACGATGTAAATCAGGTTTTTCATCCTCAGGGTAGGGTTGATCATGATCTGGTGGGAAACCCCGAATGCGATGAGGTTTGAGCCGTTGGCAAGATCTTCTCCATAGTCGGGAAAAGCCCAGTCATTCTGGCCTTTCCTGCTGTCGAACAGTTCAATATAGCTTATGCCGCCGATCCCTGTAATGCAAAAAGTGCCTGCCTTTTTGGTGGGAATAGTTATTTTTAGATTGAGGTCCTGGTATTTAGGAATGATACCGAAATTGATGTTGAACCATCCGAGTAACTGCAATGGGGAGTACCGGTACGAGATGATGAAGGAGGCCGGGCTCTTCTTTGAAAAGGGGCCTTCGGTTCCGAATTCAAGGCCGTTCCAACCGAGTTGGAACCAGTATTCGTGTTGTTCGTTGTTCCCATTTCTCATCCTCATGTCGAAGATGCCGGCGATGGTGTTGCCATACTGGGCAGGGAAGGCCCCTGTAAAAAAGTCGGAGTTGGTCAGCAGGTTATTGTTCAGAAGGGTGACAGGGCCGCCTGTTGTCCCCACAGCGGCAAAATGGTTGGGATTGGGGATCTCCATATCGTCTATCCGCCACTGAAGTCCCATCGGGGAGTTCCCTCTAACGATGATATCGTTTCTGTTGTCGATCCCGGAAGTGACCCCGGCAAAATTGGCTGCCATCCGGGCCGGGTCACTGTAGCTGCCGGGGAAACGGAAGGTTTCGTCCACGCTGAAGCTCCTTACACTCACAGTGGCCATTTTATTGATCACATCGTATTTTTTGTAATCTCCTTTGATCTCAACCTCGTTTCCGGTAAGGATGATCTCCTGCATCTCAATAGTAACCTGAGTCTCCTTGGCCGAGCTGACAGTCAGCGGATCAGATATAAAGGGAGCATACCCGACAAAGGTCACCCTGAGCTGGTACTTGCCGATTGGTACCTTATCCAGCCTGAAATGGCCGGTGTTGTCGGAAACTGTTCCCACAAGTGGTTTTGAATCGACGACAATTACTGTTGCACCCTGAAGTGGCGCAAGGCTTTGCTTATCCAGGATAATTCCCTTGACAGAGGAGAAGAGAACCTGTTGCGCATGGAGTGTATGCGACAGAAAGGATAACGATAGGACGACGATGACGAAGCGGATCAGGATTCCAACATGGAATCCACCTGTTCTGTGGTGAGTCGGGTCCATCGCGGGTTTATGAATTTTTCCCCGTCCCATTCAAAATTCACAAGGTCAAAAGTCTCCCCGTAGAAAGAGAGTTTGCTTCGCAGGTCGGGTGTATGTTCGATAAAAATAAATTCAGAATTTTTATCCCTGATGGATTGATAAATTTGTGTGGCAAGGGGGGCGCACCATTCGGTTACCGGGGTCCCGGGATTTTGTCTGTAGATTTCCGTGGCAATGGCAAGGATACTTCCGTCTTTTCTCTTCACTATCTTCAGCCCGCAGCGGGAAGGGCTGTCCCACTGCCCAAGGTAATCAAAATAGCGGTCCATGTATTTTGAGAATTCGGGATTCGTTTCCATAATTAAATAGCGAAATAGTGAGATGGCGAAATAGCGAAATTATGGATTAAGCTACTTTGTTTACTTTTTTTCCAAAACTTAAATCGGCAAGGTCCCTGCGGCGCGGAGTGTAGGTCCCATCTGAAATTTCCCTGGAGATCACTTTGTTGATCAGGTTAAACATCTTCATCGTCTGCGGCTCATCACGGTAAAACGTCTCCCAGGCATACTGGAAAAGTTCAGTAAGTCGCTCAGCCGACATATGTTTCGGATGGTAAACTACTTTCCCGGCATTGTAATGATTCCAGTCAAAATCAAAGATCCGTCCCTGTTTTAGCAGGTCACTGTATGCTTTTGTATGCGGGAAGGGGGCGAGGACCGTGAATTCTGCGAGGTCGAGGTCAATCTCGAGCAGAAAGTCGATCAGCCGCTTGATATCATCTTCGGTCTGGTTATCAAGACCAAGGAGTATCGTTCCCTCGACGGCAATCCCATATTCGTGGTACTGCTTGACACGGTTTCTGATATAGTCGGAGGTGTCGAACACTGCCTGGTAAACATACCATGCGCCGGCCTGTGCTGCAAGGTCAAGTACATCATCTTTATCCTCAATTGTATGGCTTACCCATTTTTTCTTCAACGGGATCATCGCCTTGAAAAGTTCTTTTTCCCATTTTGTATCGAGGGCGAGGGAGTTATCGACGATGAAGAGGCGGTTGTTGTCCATCTGTGAGAGTTCTTCAACAACACGGTCGATCGGGCGGGGACGGAAACCGCGTCCCCCGAGGTACCTCACTGCACATGGATAGCAGTCGTAAATACAACCCCTTGAAGCATGAAACAGGTCAACCATCCTGAAACCCTTATGGTAGTAAAGATCAGATTTCAGAATCCCGCGGTTGGCAGGTCCGATAAGGTTCATGTCGGGAGGCTTGTTAAGGTAGTTGTAAATTTTCTGAAGATCGTTCATTTTAAAATCGTTGAAGACCTGGTCCATTCTGCCCTCGACTTCTCCGAGGAAGACAGAATCTGCATGAAGCATGGTCTCTTCAGCATGAAGCATCGTGGAGATACCACCAAAGATGACCTTTTTTCCAAGTTTACGGTATTGATCGGCAATTTCCCATCCACGTTTAACCTGGGTGGTGAGCATCATTGAAATGCCAACCAAATCAGGACTTTCATCAATTACCAGATCTTCTACATTCTCATCCGTAAAGTCGATTTCAACCTCTTCAGGGACGGTTGCGGCCATGACAACGGGGCCATGGGGCGGAAGGTTGAAAATAGTTTGTCCTTCAAGTTTGTCCCAGCGGGGATATATCAGTTTAAATTTCATTTCACTAGTTTTTGTTGCACTCTGCCAGTTTACCTATAATCTCACGCTTATCGGCTTCCACAGGAATTTCTTTTCCCAGCGACCGGCGGTAAAATTCGCCTGCAAGCGGATAATCTCCGCTTTGCCTGTAGTAATCACCGGTGAGGCTGTAGACCTCATAATATTCCGGATTGGAAGCAATGAACGTCTTAAAAAATGAGGCTTCCTGAACGATCAATAATCCTGATGAAAGTGCTTTTAATAAGGATCTTTTCATCGTCCTGAACCTCAGAAAATCAATGTACTTTTCACCATGGAGAAAGGGATCGGAAGGGATCTTACGATCAATTTCCGTTATCTCCCTCTTCACTTTCAGGCCGGCAAAGTTATTAAAAATATTGGTCAGGTCATAACAGAGATAGGGTCCGATCTGCCAGGGGGAAGTTGAGATCCACACCATCCGTTCGCGGGGCTTGAATATAATGGAATGATGTGCTATTAACTGGTTTACTGCCTTTTCATTTGCCATGCCTATATCTCTGCCGTTCAGCCCTCTCTGATCACGGAGGATGGCGGCGGCCAAAATTGGATTGATAGGAAAAGAAGCGGTTAGATCCTGAACCATTCTTTTATACCTGTACAGGGAGGCACTCTCTCTCTTATTTTTCTCATTCAGCGGATCATCCTTGAAAAGGTATGACTGAAAGTGATTTGTACAGACAATATAGTTTCCTGAGGGTTAAAGAGTGAGATCCCGAAAGGAGATTTTTCGATGATCGCAGCCCTGTTTTCATTCCCGGAACCGATCAGGATTGATTCAGAAACAAAAGTTTGCCGGTTTTGTGCAATAGCGTAAGCTTCGCCTATTGTTCCGGCATACTGAAGGATCTCCCTGGCCAGGAGAGAGATCGGTGTCCTGGCCGAAAAAGGGATCTCGGATTTTGCCGCATTGATGGTTACGGTCAATCCCTTTTCGTTCATTCCTGAAAGTGTCCCGATCATCCCCCCCCAGGTCACTATCATGAACCCATAGCCACTGTCGGGTTTTTCAAAGCATACGATCTTGTTTTCGGCAAATTCATCCCCCATATAAAAATCAAAATTCCTGCCAATGATCAGCGAGGAGTCGGAAGAGAGTTCGTCCCATGCCCCGAATGAGGAGCAGCCGACAAGCCTGAAATCCTGGATTGTATGACCGATATCGTGTGCCGAGTGATAATTGAGAAGCCTCCGGTAGTTGTCTCCGATAAATGAAAATTGAGGGTCTGCCGATTTTGATATCCCAAGAATCTCCAGCTTATATTCCTCAGGGATGAATTTTTCCAGGTCCCTGTTAAACCAATAAATAAAATATCTCAGGAAGTGCCTGTAAAATCCAGAAGGGACCCGCTTGGAGATCTCATTTATGAATGCCTTCTCCTGAGAACGGATCAGCTCTTCAGATAATTTTCCGATGATGACACCGCGCTCATAGGGTTTCCCGCTGATGTACATCTCCCACAGACCATGATCATTCTGTTTCAACCAGCTGTTCCCTATCGTCTTTATTCCCGGCCCTGGTGTGCTGACGACCAGCGAATCGGCAGCAAGGTCAGAAGGAACCGGTGGTGTAATCCTTGTCAGGAAACAGAAAAGAATGACCAGAAGGAGAATTAACGACAGGAAGATTGCGCTACTCCACAGGAATATCTTCTTTGTTTTGCTTCTTCTCACGTTAATGTTCCCTTATTTTTGTCATCAGATAGTCCAGCCCGAGGATATCTCCACAGGTCTGGATAGCCCCGATCGTGACACCCAGCATACCATGGAGCCCCACGTTCTGGCCTGTAAAGAAAAGGTTCCGGATCTTTGTTCTGGGTACAAGCATTGTTTTCAACGGATCGTTAAAGTCTTTCTGAACCCCGTACATTGAACCTTCTGGGGTCCCGGTATAATCACGGTAGGTGAGGGGGGTGGAAGCCTCCATGCTGACTACGGATTGTGGCAACGACGGGAATCTTGCCGAAACCAGTTTCATCAAACGATCAGACCGGTTATGTTTGAATGCTTCATATTTCTTGCCCCTTTCACCCACGGCAGAGTTTTCCCATTCTCTTACCTCTGAGTAATCCATGTAGGTCAGAATGATCACCGACCGTGCAAATTCATCATCAGCGCTGTGAGCAGGAGTATAAAGAAGGTAGTTCTCCGGCCACCGACTACCCCTTGAAGTTTCGGATGTCCATACATTGGGTGAGTCGTAGTAATAGACATTGTGGTTGAGGTACGGAAAACTTCCGGGTTTAAGGACCAGGTTAAGGATAAAGGATGAAATCGTATTCTGAAGATTCACTACCCTGAGGCGAAATGATTCCTTAACCAGTGAAGGATCAAGCATACCAAGGGTAACGCCGGGATGGATATTTGAAATAAGTATTTCCGACTGAAGAAGCTCTCCTTTGGAAGGCTTTACAAAAAAAAGTTCCTTCTCTCTGGAAATGTCCTCAGCACTGCATGAAGTGTAAATCTCACCTCCCATCGACCTGATCTCCTTAACCAGGATATCGGCGATCTGCCTGCTTCCTCCAACCAGCCGCCAGGCGCTGGAAATGAATGAATGGTTGATCAGGGCTGCGACATGGAGTGGTGTTTTATCGGGGTGCCCGGCAAAGAGAAAATTGTTACCTGCAAGCACCGACGAGAGCATGGGGTCAGTGGTTACCGAAGTAAAGAACCGGAAAGCTCCGGCTGTGATGTATGGATCCTTAGAACCTGCGGCCAGGTTTTCGAGATTGTAAAGGGGAAATGAGCGGCTGATGACCTGAAGCTGGTTTATGTAATCACTGAGCGACCTTTCCTCTTTGGGGAATTTTTCAAGGAGTCGTGAGATGAACTGATCAAACCCCTGGGCCAGGTAATAGTCATGGTCCAGGATTGAGATTTGATCAAAACCTTTGGTATCCATCCGTCTGAGGGAAAGTTTATCGGTGAGTCCGAAATACTTCCAGTAGGTATGCAGGGTCTGCCCCGGAAGAAGGCTTCCGATATAATGGACTCCGGTATCAAATGCACAACCGGAACGCATGAAGGTTTGAAGGTTACCTCCTGCTTTTGGCTGTTTTTCAAGGATACAAACGCTGTAACCCTCCTTACTGAGGATATAGCCGCACAGGAGTCCTCCAAGTCCGCTACCGATGATTATGACATTAAATTTGTTCACCTCTTGCCGCGTAATGTATCGTCCTTGTTCCAGCTTTCATTTCCACTCCTGAGCCTGCCCGAAATGATATAAATATTGTTCGATGTAAGCTTTTTATTGTCTATCACTTCTACAGAGAGTCCTTTCCCGGCTGCGACCGAACGAATGGCCTCGGCCGGAGAGAAGAAAAGGGTGCCTGAACTATCCCGGGTTTTGTTAAAACCAATATTTGTTGAGAAAAATTCTGTCAATTTTGCACCCTTGTGCCGTTTTTCAAGTTCTGTATTGGCATCCCGTATGATGATCACACCCTTGTCGTCCAGGTTGTCGATACAATCCGTAAGGAGTTTTACCTGTTCTTCCAGAGGGAAATAATGCAATACATCCAGAAGAAGGTAGCCATCCATCTTCCCGAATCTCATCTCCGTGATGTCACCACTGATGAATTCAATTTTATCATTTTTCGAGAAACAATATTTTGCAACCGCAATTTTTTCAGGATCATAATCAATACCTGTGATCTGCCTTTCGTCTGAAGTCATGGCAAGGAGGTATGAAACATAACCGTATCCGCAACCGATGTCAAGGATCTTCCCCTTCCGGGGCATCAGTTGTGTGCAAAGGTCAAAATTCCTCTCCAGACGCATTTTTATCCTCACGTACCATTCCAGAACGGGTCCTTTGAAAACATAGTTCAGGCGGAGCTGCTTCCTGTAGTAAAAGGCAGTCCCATTCTCCTGCTTTGCCAGTTCATAGAGTGAAATATAATATTGCCTTAACTTTTTTGTCCTTTCAGAATAAGTTGTGCCGAACGAATCGTCATCCCATGAGATACGCTTCATGATCTGCATGGTAAATCCATTCGGTTTTCCAAAAAAGTCTCCTTTGCAGAGAAAATCCCCCGAACCGAAAACCAGGATCGGCAAGATATCGACCTTCAGGTTTTCTGCTATATAAAACGCTCCCCGGTGGAAACGTTGTATCCTGTGGTCGCGTGAACGGTGGCCTTCGGGAAAGACAAGGATCGAGTATCCTTCAGCGAATTTCACCCTGATTTTTTCAAGGCTCGATTCCAATCCTTCTTCAATGTTGATAAAACCAGCCAGCCTGGCGATCGGGCCGAAGACCGGTGAACGAAATACCCACTCGGAGGTCAGGATCAGGATTTTAGGAT
This sequence comes from bacterium, assembly GCA_037131065.1. Lineage (GTDB taxonomy): Bacteria > Bacteroidota > Bacteroidia > Bacteroidales > FEN-979 > JBAXRT01. Next base: position 9,436 of record JBAXRT010000097.1, read on the forward strand.
AGAGTCTCAGAAAAGCCGGTGTTTCGATGAGTGACTGGTGGTTGCTGGTGATGACACACGGCTTAGTGAAATCCTCACCGAAAGGATTAAGAAGGCGGCCGTTGGTAGGGAATGTAACGAAGATATAAGCCTTGCAGAGCAACGAGAATATTTTATGGAAGATCAGTTTTTTCCTGCCCAGCGGGACAGGAAGCATTGCAAATATAAGGCCTCCGGTGAAGGTCATGATGGCTGAGATCAGGAGAATGTTGCCCCAGGTGATCAGGGTTTTGATCATGATCCTTGCTGTCACCGGGAATTTGTTCTTTCTGACCCGGTCGAACAGGAACCACTTTACCAGCAACGGTTCAATGGAAAAGGAGACCAGAACCACTGAGATGATCCCCACCACGGATATCAGGGCAATAGACCTGAGGGCCGGATGGCCAGCAAAAAACAGCGCTGCAACCCCGAAGAGGGTCGTCAGGGAAGAGAGAAGGATTGCCGATTTATAGGTATTTCTTTCTGAGCTTCCATATTTGAATTCGTGAAGCATCCCACGCATCATCAGGATGCTGTAGTCAACCCCCAGACCAAAAATAAAGGAAGAGATGATGATGTTGAAAATATTGAACCTGATCCCTGTGATGCCCATGAATCCCAGGGTGAGGACCCAGCTGAAGAACATCGGGATTGATGCGGTCAGGCCAAGCTCAAGACGTCCGAAGGAGATCAGTAGCAGCATGGTCACAAAAATCATGGAGAGGCTAACCAGCAGGGAGAAATCGTGTCTGACCTCAGAAACAAACCGGGTCGTGAGGTTTTGACGGTCAAAAACAACAACACCCGGAATATTCTTCATGGCATCATAAACCTCCCCGATATACTCTGGTTTTACTTTGACGATGGTGGTTATCATGGATATCCCGGACTTCCGGTTGATCCATTCTCCGGCAACCGAAGGGATCAGTGAAAGGGATTGCTCATGCTGCAATGGTGAATATTTATTTTCAAGGCTTCCGAAAAACTGATTAAAGGCGCCAGGTTTAAATCCGGAGGCTAAAGAAACCTTACCGAGCGTATTGCGGAGCTGATCTGACCTTTGCTTATTCCAGAATGCAATCCATCTGGAAATTCTTGCCCGCTGCAGAGAGTCGGAGAGGAGAATGTTCCGGAGACCTGCAAAGGAGATGATTTTCTGCTCTTCAGATAACCGGGTCAGAGCCGTGCCGGCAGTCTCATTTATTCTTAATGCCTTGTCAAAGTCACGGTCACAGGAAACGATATAAACATTTTTTGCTTTCCCGGTTCCAAGGATATCGAGATTTTTCTCCGCTTCCTTCAATTTGGGAGAGAGATAGTTAAGAGAGGTCAGGTCTTTTTCAAAGGTCACCTTTTTCATAAAGAACAGACCTGTCAATCCCAGGACAATCAGAAGGATGATGAATATCCAGTTTTTTTCAAGCTCAATTCCGGCAATTTTATCTATTAAGTTTTTTTTACGGATCGTTGAAGGACAGATATATTTTACTGAAAGAAAATGAGGCAGGATGACCAGGGAGAAAAGTGCAGCACCGGTCACACTGAGGGCTGCAAAAAGTCCCAGATCGTATAGCACCGAAGAGTTAAGGAAAACCAGGCACAGAAAGGCTCCTGCCGTTGTAATACAGCAGACAACGATCGATTGCGACATATCCTTTAGTACCACCACGACCGACCACTTCAGCCTGAAATGGTTTATGATATATAACGCGTAATCGATTATAAGCCCGAGGATTACCGATCCGATGCCGAGGGCGATACCTGAAATCTGGCCTTTGACGAGATAAATGATCGCCAGGGAAAATCCCCCGCCGAAAAGAGCAGGTAGAAATCCAAGCAGTGGAATACGGATATTCCTGAAGTACCATGCCAGGAGCAGTATGATCAGAGTCAGGGCGATGGCTAGGGTAACAATAATGTCCTTTTTCAACTGGGTGGCATTACCGGCAGCCACTGCTGCAGAGCCGAAATATTCAATTTTCAGACCGGGGTTTTCCTTCTCCAGGGATCGCGCTGCCTGGTCTATTCCCGCCACCAGTTGCCCGTTCTTTTCTGTCTCAGTCGGAGAGCAGGCCGGGGTTATGAATACAAAGAGGTGTTTTTTGTCTTTTGTCAGGAAATATCCATCATCAATTTCATAATTGTCGTCAGCCTGCAGACCCTTAAATTTTTTCATTCCCATCATTCGTATACCCAATGGAT
>JBAXRT010000098.1:0-11586 GCA_037131065.1 bacterium
CGAAAAATCAGTTGCATCGTCGGAGCCGTAACGTGTTCCCAGTGCAGCAAGCATGTCGCCTTCGGCAGTAATCCCGAAACCGGTTCTTCTCCCGTCGATGGCCTTCTTGCGGATATTCACCCACATTTCATGTTCGCGGGCTTTGATGTACCCGGGTTCCGGATCGGCATCGATCTTGGCCAGGATCTTATCAATTTTTTCCAGCTCCAGGTCGATGATATCGTCCATGATCCGCTGGGCCTTGTGCACATGCTTGATGAAAAGGTCGGAATCAAAACTGGCATCTGCCGTAAATGGTTTGTCGACGTAATTGTAAAGATTGATGGCAAGCAGCCGGCAGCTGTCGTAAGTACAGAGCGGTATCTCTCCGCAGGGATTTGTCGAAAGTGTTTTAAACCCGAGATCGGCGTAACAGTCGGGCAGCGATTCCCTGATGATGGTATCCCAGAAGAGGATACCAGGCTCGGCCGATTTCCAGGCATTGTGTGTGATCTTTTTCCAGAGCTCGCGGGCTTTGATCTTTTTCTTCACCAGCGGATTGGATGAATCGATCGGGAACTGGTGGGTGAACTCGCCATCTTCCAGAACGGCTTTCATGAACTCGTCGGTTATCTTGACAGAGATGTTTGCGCCTGTAACCTTTCCTGCTTCCAGCTTGGCGTCGATGAACTGACCGACATCGGGGTGAACGACGGAGATGCTGAGCATCAGGGCGCCGCGTCTTCCCTCCTGGGCCACCTCGCGGGTGGAGTTGGAATAACGTTCCATGAAAGGGACGATCCCTGTGGAGGTGAGTGCGCTGTTCTTGACCACGCTGTGCTTGGGCCTGATATGCGAAAGGTCGTGCCCTACCCCTCCCCTGCGTTTCATCAGCTGGACCTGCTCCTCGTCGGTCTTCATGATGGCGCCATAGGAGTCGGCATTGCCCTCATTCCCGATAACAAAGCAATTGGAAAGTGATCCTATCTGGAAATCGTTCCCGATCCCGGCCATGGGGCTTCCCTGGGGGACAATATATTTAAAATGCTGCATGAGACCGAAGATCTCCTCTTCGCTCATCGGGCTGGGGTACTTACTTTCAATGCGGGCGATTTCGCGGGCGATCCTGCGGTGCATATCGTCGGGAGTGAGTTCGAAAAGCTGTCCCTCCGAGTTTTTCAGAGCATATTTATTAGCCCAGACATTCGCGGCGAGGCTGTCGCCATTGAAGTATGCTGTAGATTTCTCAATAACTTCCGTAAATGAGTATGTCTTCCGTTCTGTTGATTTCTTCGTTTCCTGTTTCACTCCTTCTGTTTCCTTTTCTTTCGCTATCATATCATCAACCGAAATCTTCGGACGAATCCGTTTTGCCAGTACCTCATCGTAATAATCAGATTTAGTTTCCTTATCTGTATTAACCATGGGGTTTTCTTCCATCCTGTATTGTATTATGCGTGAGTGTAACTTCTGTTAAGTTCCTGGTTTGGCAATGAATGCAATAAACTATCAGGGAAAAATTTGAGGAGGCAATATACAACGAAGATTGTTTTTGGGGCAATTTAGTTATTAACAGATTTCCAACCGCCCCGGTTAATTGACTGACTTAAAAAAAATTACCATTTCATAATTACGGAAAGGCTTGTCAGTACTATGTTTTCGCAAATCTCCAGATAAGAACTTCAGTCCGGTATTTACCTCACTCCCACACCAGCTTGGTGCCGAAGCCGAGACGATTGTCGGTCATCTTGATATACGCAGGTTCCAGTACCCAGAGATGCAGGGTTGCCAGGCGGGCTATGGGAAAGCGCTTAAGGTAGGCCGACCGGGACTCCTTCAGCTCCTCCCCTTCCGGTTCCATCATCGTCCCCGAAAACTGAATCCCCCTGATCTTGCCCACGATCCTGGTCTCCAGGGCGATGGTTCCTGCAACAAAATAATTATTCCCTTCAACCACATCGCGGATGTGCCTGGTGTCGTGGTCGGAGGTAAAGATGAACCGGTTGGTTTCGGGGATATAGACGTAAAAGCAGGTAGCGCACCAGGGTTTGTTATCGCGGGTCACCGCGAGGGTCAGGATATGGTGCTCCCGGATAAAGGTCTGAATGCGTTTGTCGACCGGTTTCATGGTTAAAAATCCAGACTGAGTGAAAAGTAAAAGATCGGTTTTCTTATCCTCCCATCCTCAACGCCCCAGGCCAGGTCGGCCCTGAGGAAATATCCGAAGAGTCTGGTCCTTGCCCCGAACCCGAAGCCGCCCACGAGCGGGTCCTTGATCATCTCCACCTTTATAAACAAGGGCTTCCGGTAAATATAGGTATTGAAGAGCTGGTTGTCGGCCGACCAGGGACTCGATCCCGTCCAGGCGGTTCCTACATCGGCAAAGCCCACAAGCTGGAAATTGTTCAGGAAGTCGGAGCGAATGGGGCGGTTATAGAAATAACGGAAGACCGGCCAGCGAAGTTCGGTGTTGTAAACAAAAAAACTGTTCCCGTTGCGGATGTTCTGGTCGAAGCCGCGCATGTTGGTGGCGATGGTCTGGAAGGCATAGTTCTGGTCAAAGGCGACGGGTGTACTTGGATCGAACCGGGGGAAGAGCCAGTTGTCGACACCGCCCATGTAATAGATAAGCTTGTTACTGCCGAATGATGTGCTCGCAGCAATGCGGTTGGCCCAGATGAGGCATCGGTGAACCTTTCGGTAGTTGCGGAAATCGAGACCAAGGACGATGCAGTTATTCCCCTTGGTATTGAGCATCTGGTAATATTCGCCGAAGATCTTGTAACGTGTTCCCTGGTAAAGATTAAGCCCCAGGTTTCGTGTATTGTCGTAGGTGAGCTCACCTTTAATACTTCCCCACACCTCGTCAACATCGGGACGGGCAAGGTTGATCGGATCGGTAGAGAGGTATACTGCCCGGTCGTATCGTATGGCTGCAGTCCCCTTGATGTTCAGCACCGGGGTAAACGGATAGGTGGCCACGTAATACAATTCGTGGATCTTATGTGTGATCAGAGAGTAGTATCCGATCTCCTCCACGGCCTTCCGGTGAAAGGTGATCTGGTGATCGAGCCGTCTTTTGTAATGGGTAAAACTGAAGAGGTACTCATTATTGATCAGGTTAAAGTTGATCCGAACCCCGCCCGTGATCCTGTAATCTTCCATCAGGTCGGTGATCCCGACCATAAAGAGGGCATTCAGTCCGGGATTGATAAAGACCGGCGTGGCGCTCCCGGTAAAGGGCTGGTAAGCAAAATTGAGATAGGTGAAGTCGATCTGCGTCACCATCTGGTCAATATAGTAGGCAACGTTATAGTTAAGCTGCTTGGCGTTTTTGTATTTATTCACCGAATCCTTTTTAAGCGAACGGCCTCCTCCCAGGAGGAATCCCTTACCGGTTGAATCGGTCAGGATGTTGAAGGCGCCAGGCTCGAACTGCTGCTTCCTGAGAGCAGAGGTGTCGGTGGCGAAACTTTTCACCGGGACGACCTCGCTCATTTTGACTGATGTGAAATGCTTTTTCTCAGCCTTTTTGACCTGCTCTGTTACGACGGGGATGATGGAGTCGGCTCTTGCCTTATCCTCTTTCTTCTTTTGTGCAGCACGGATGGCAACATCTTTAAAATAAGTCGGGGGGATATCTGTCCTGGTGAGATGCCTGGGGAGGACCAGGTCGTCGGTATACATCCTGAAATTACGGTTGATGAAGACCACCTGTCCAAGTTTTGCCGCCCTCGGCGATACATCCTGTTCAATGATGTTCCTGGAATAGTTGGTCACCGGTATGACTGTTGTGAAATAGCGGTAATGCGTTGTGGTATCTACGAAGGAGATGGCACTGTCGAAGCGGGCCACGTAGCGGTTGATGATACCGCTCTCGTTACTGAGAAAGGTAAAGTAATTGTCGGAATAGGACTGGGGCTGTGTTTCGCTGGCATCCTTTGTCCTGGTCAGACGCTGAAGTACGTTTTTTTTAGCGGAGTACTTATAGATGAAGAGATCGTGGCTGAATTTCAGTTTTGAGATTTCCACCTGTTCATCAAAACGGATCGTATCTCCCAGCCGGTTGGAGGAAAAAATTATCTCGCTGGAATGGTTGATAAACCTCGGATTGAGGTCGTCGTAAATATCCTTTGTTACCTGTTCATAGGATCCGGAGGCGATGTTGAAGACAAAAATGTCGGACTGGCCTTTGATCACTGCCGAGAAGACCAGCAGGGTCCCGTCGTCGTTGTAAGCCATATCAAGGATCTTATCGAAATTGTAGAGGATCTGGTGTTCGAATTTTTTTCCCTCCACATCATAAAGGTAGAGCCAGGGTTCCCCCTTCCGTTCCACCAGAATTGCGAGGATCCTTCCGCTGGGATGCCAGGCAACAATGGGATAGGAGTAGTCGGGCCGCTCGGCCAGCCGGTAACCTCCGCGGTAGATCCGCTTTTTCTTACCTTTCTCCAGGTCCTGCAGGAAAACCTTGTAAACACCCAGTTCATGGGTGCAGTAGACCACCGTCTTGCCGTCGGGGTTGATCTTCAGCTGCCGGTAAACCCGGTCGGGTTTCCTTTTTGTATTTATGACCGTTCCTTCTGGCGTAGTTCTGCCGATATCCTGGCTGCTGTAGATCTCCTTGTAAAAATTGAGCCATTCGCTAACGATGCTCTTGAAGGAGTAACCGAGGACATATTGGAAACCCTTTTCAACGCTTCGGCTGAGGCGGGCCATGTATACAATGTTCGGGATGGAGGCCGCTCCGAATTTCAAAGCGATATAGTTCCACAGGGCATGGCCGGCATAGGTTGCCTCCAGGCCGGTGAGACTGTTGAACTTTTCGTATTGCTTGTTTTGTACGGCATCCCTGACATGATTCTCAATTTCCGGATCCCAGGGGCGGGATACATAGGAGATCAGCCCGTTCATGTACCATTCGGGCATGGTGAAGAGGGCATTGTTCTTGATCTGTGCGCCGATGCCGGTACCATAGATCATGTTGTTGAGGATCACCTGGGCGATCCCGGCCCTGATCTGCTGTTCAAAATGATCGTAATTCCCGTCAAAAAAGAGAAGCACGCGTCCGCCTATTATCCTGGTTACCCCGCCGGTGTTGTAATAGTCCCAATCGCCGTATACCCCGATGTTGCTCTGCTTGAGGTCGGTCAGCGTATTGAAAATGATGAACTGGATCTTCTCTTCCAGATTCGACTGAAGATTAAGTTCGATCTCTTTGAGATGCTTGTCGGCATATTCGGCCGTATAGGAGGCAAGCTCCTTACCGTTCTGGTAAAAATAGGTGTCGAATTTATCAAACCGGAAGTAGGTCCATAAAAAATCGGTGTACTGAACGCGGCTTTTCCCGAAAGTAAGCTGACTGCCATTATAAAACTGGGCGACTGACGAAAGGGTGATGAAAAAGAAAAGAAGAGAAATGAACCGGGCCTTCCTGGCCAATGATTTTCCAGGTTGATTATAGTCTGCAGCCTTTGTCATAGTTCATTTCACAGGGAGGTTTCCTCAGAGCCGCTAAATTACGATTATTTTAAATGTCGGGATCAATCGGCTGCATTTTCATATCTTTGCTGCCCCGGATTTCCAAAGAAAAAACTATGATCCAGATCCACAGGCTCACCTTTAATTCCTTCATGGTGAACAGCTATTTTCTGTATGACGAAACGAAAGAGTGTATCGCTGTTGATGCAGCCTGTTATGATCCGTCTGAAAAGCAGGAGATCATTGAATTCCTTGAGAAGAACAAGCTGAAACTCACAAGGCACATCAACACACATTGCCACATCGATCATGTGCTGGGAAACCAGTTTATTGCCGAAACCTTTAAAATCCACCCGGAATATCATAAAGCAAGTATCCCCTTCTTCTTTACTGCCAGGGAGATCGGCATCTCATTCGGGTACCGCCTCGAGCAAATTCCCGATGCCAGGGGTTACCTGGAAGATGGTGAAGAGGTGAAGTTCGGAAACTCCTCCATTAAGGTTCTCTATACTCCGGGTCATGCCGAAGGGAGTATTTGCCTGTATGACAAGGAGCGCGGTTTTATCATTACCGGGGATGTCCTTTTTAAGGATACGATCGGCAGGACTGACCTCCCGGGAAGTAATTTCGATACGCTGATGGACAACATCAAAAATAAATTGTTCTCCCTTCCCGATGACACGGTGGTCTATCCAGGCCACGGACCGGAGACCTCCATCGGTTATGAGAAGATGAATAACCCGTTTATAATGTAGTTCCTGCCCCCTGGCCCCCTCTCCCGAGGGGGAGGGGAACGAGATATGAAGAGAGTGTTGATAATACGGTTCAGTTCCATCGGGGATATTGTCCTGACGACGCCGGTGGTCCGGTGCCTGAAAGAGCAGATCCCGGGAGCAGAGATCCACTACCTGACAAAAACACAGAATTTTCCTATCCTTCAGGCCAATCCGTATATTACCAAGATCTGGCTCTACGATAAAAATTTCAGGGAACTTATCCCGCAACTGAAATTCCAGGGGTTCGACTTCATCGCTGATCTCCATAAGAATCACCGCTCCCGGTTTGTCAAAAACCGGCTCGCGGTCTCTTCGGCCACATTTCCCAAGCTGGATGTAGAGAAATGGCTGCTCGTGAACCTCAGAATCAACCTGCTGCCGAAGGTTCACATTGCTGACCGCTATTTCCACGCCGTTCAGCTGCTGGAAGTCAGAAATGACAACAAAGGCCTGGATTATTTCATTCCTCAGGAGGAGGAATTTAGCCTGGCAACATTGCCGGAAGCCTTTGCCCGGGAATTCATTGCAATTGCCATCGGGGCGAAGCACAATACAAAGATCTTTCCTGTCGAAAAAATTGCCGAGGTGATCAGCCTGGTCAGGAAACCTGTCATCCTCCTGGGAGGCAGGGAGGACCGTGAAAGAGGTGAAGAGATCATTCGGAGAGCCGGGAAAAATGTTTTCAATGCCTGCGGCTTTACATCGCTGAACCAGTCGGCATCGATCATCCGGCAGGCTTCCTCGGTTCTCACGAACGATACTGGGATGATGCACATTGCTGCCGCTTTCGGAAAACGGATTGTATCTGTATGGGGGAATACGATTCCGGCCTTCGGCATGTACCCTTACATGAAATCGGGTGATGAACAGAATTCCTTTGTTTCAGAGGTGAACGGACTCTCCTGCCGTCCCTGCAGCAAGCTGGGTTATCCCACCTGCCCGAAAAAGCATTTCAAATGCATGAACCTGATCGATACCGCTGAAATAGCAAAGCGCCTATGATCTTCTGCGACAGCCATACGCATCTTTACGCGGATGAGTTCTCCGGCGACATCGATGCGGTGATGAACCGGGCCAACGAAGCCGGGGTCAGTCATCTTTTCATCCCCAATGTTGATTCGGAGACCATTGATCCGATGATGAATCTCTCATCGTGTTTCCGGGGTATTTGTCATCCGATGGCAGGTCTCCATCCGACCTCGGTCAGGGGTAACTACAAAAAGGAACTTGAGGCAGTAGTTAAGAGTCTGGACACATCCCGCGAAAAGCTCGTCGCCATTGGCGAGATAGGGATCGACCTGTACTGGGATAAAACCTTTGAGAGGGAGCAACGGGAGGCCTTCATCTTCCAGCTCGATCTCTCGGCCGAGCATGACCTTCCGGTGGTCATCCATACCAGGAACTCGATGGATCTTGCGCTGGAAATCATTGAGGAGCGGAATGATCCCTCACTGAGGGGTGTTTTTCATTGTTTCAGCGGGGACATCAACCAGGCAAACCGTGCCATATCGCTTGGATTCTACCTTGGGATTGGTGGGGTGATCACCTATAAGAATTCCGGGCTCCAGGTTGTGGTCGAAAAAACCAATCTTGAACATCTCCTGCTCGAGACCGATTCACCCTGGCTCCCGCCGGTTCCCCACCGGGGCGAGCGGAACGAACCGGCCTACATCCCCCTGGTTGCGGCAAAAGTGGCGGAGATCAAAAAGATCTCTATTGCGGAGGTTGCAGAAACAACCACGAAAAATTCGCTGTTATTGTTTCAAATTCACAGTTAAAAATTCTTATAGGCAAATGACGAGTTACGAGTTACGAATGACGAGTTATTTTTCAATTTTAGAATTATAATTTGAATTCCACTCGTCACTCGTCACTCAAAATAAAACCATATCTTTATAGTTACCGTTAAAACCAACTTTATGCTTAGTCAAACCTCCATCATGGTTATCTATACAGGCGGCACGATCGGGATGGTCCAGGATCCGAAGACCTCCACCCTCCGGCCTTTGAGTATGGATATCCTTTATAAATACCTGCCGGTACTGGAAAATTTCAACTGCACTTTTGAATTCCACACTTTTGATCCGTTGCTCGTCTCGTCGAATATGCACCCCTCCTTCTGGGTGAAGCTGGCCGGGGTGATCGAGGAGAATTACGAAAGGTTCGACGGGTTCGTGGTGCTTCACGGGTCGGATACGATGGCTTATACGGCGTCAGCCCTGAGTTTCATGCTTGAGAACCTGAACAAGCCAATTATTTTTACGGGTTCTCAGCTTCCGATCGGGATGGTCCGGACCGATGGTCGTGAGAATTTCATCAATTCCATCGAGATCGCCGCTGCGAAGGAGATCGATACACCGGTAGTACCCGAGGTTGCCATCTGTTTTGAGAACAAGCTTTTCCGCGGGAACAGGACCAGCAAGCTGAATGCTGAGAATTTTGAAGCCTTCGTTTCAGGAAACTACCCCCTGCTGGCTGAAGTCGGGGTTCACATCAAATATTACCGCGACCTGATCCTGAAGCCCAATTTCAAAAAGCTGAAGGTATACAAGGATCTCAACGACAACATCGCGATCCTGAAACTCTTCCCGGGGATCAGTAAGCCTGCGGTGGAGGCGATCCTTTCAACAACGGGATTAAAAGCAGTCATTCTGGAGACCTTCGGTGCAGGGAATGCCCCGACCGTTCCCTGGTTCCTTGATCAGCTCAGGGGAGCTGTCGACCGGGGAATCATTGTTTTCAATGTGACCCAGTGTAAGGGAGGGACCGTTGAGATGGGAAAATATGAAACCAGTGCAGAGCTCGGAGGACTGGGAGTAATCGGCGGTTACGATATCACCACCGAGTCGGCAGTTACCAAGATGATGCACCTGCTCGGGTGCGGATTTTCAACCGATGCCGTCAAGAAGTTGCTGCAAACCTCCCTCCGCGGAGAGATGACCGTTTGATTTGTCGGATTTTTTAGTACTTTTGCACCGCCAAACCACTCTTTTTTCACACCCACACTACAATCACACCCAAACCCACACCCCCTTAGGAGAGGTGTCCGAGTGGTCGAAGGAGCACGCCTGGAAAGTGTGTATGCGCCAAAAGTGCATCCTGGGTTCGAATCCCAGTCTCTCCGCAACTATATTTCATATCAGGCTGTAAATTAAAACCTTACAGCCTGTTTTATTTTTCATACATACATAAATACACTTTATCCCTCGTTTGGGTCCCATTTCTATTTTTCGTCCTGATTCTTAAGTCAGCAAATCACGTCCGGCAAAAGTCGGACTATTTATTTAACCATAAATCTATATCCCCATGAAAAAAGTAACTGAATCAACCCAGGCAATCACCCCGGAAGCAATTATTAATCAGGTCCCGGACCTTGATATTCCTATGTTCCGCTCAGCATTACGTGAAATGATGGACGGCTATTTCCTTCACTGTGCTGGACACGGAACCAATCCTGAACCTGCCTGGTGTGCATTTCGGGCAGTGGATGGATTATTAGGAACAATCCATGATTTCAAGCAGGCACCGGGCGAACAGAGGAAGGCGGTAGGCATGTAAAACTCACCCCCGGTAAATCACCGGGGGTGATGAAATTTCGAAAAAAGACATCCGGTGGGTTTGTTAGGATGGTTTGGGGTTTGGCTGGCTGGGGCCGGAATAGTACAATTAAATTCATTCACTCACACAAATTCACATTCCAAAAAACTTACCCCGGTGGGTCCCCTGAAAGAGTTTTTCCTTTTGAATGCAACGGGTATAAGTATGGGTATTAAATTACTATTTTCCAACTTGCCCGCATTGCGCGCTGTCGGTTAGGCGGCGTTACTTTTTTTTTATAATTTGATAATCTGTCAGTCGCCTAGCTTTGTAGCCGGTAAAATCATTCCGTCAAATGTTGAATTTAATGACTCTGCTTTACCTTCTTTGTTTAAAATGAATGAAATCTTACTTGCAACTTCCATAGCAAAATAATCTAATTCACTTGTGGGCAGCAACTCGTATTTAGGCATATTAGGTGTTAACACAAATAATTTGTCATTCTCTTTTACTATCTCAATTACGTAATTATTTCCAAAATCATATTTACCTGTCAATTTATTAAAAAAGTCCGGATTTATTTTTACCGGCATTTCATCTTTTAGTCTGTTTGCTTCAAAAGAAACACCGTCTTGATATTGAATTAAACGCTCAACAATTGAGGATGTATCTGAAACAAATTTAATTTTTGCGTTCATCGCCTTGAAATTAAACTCATTTGCAGAAATGGATGTCAACGGATTTGGTGCCTGACCTGTTATTTGTCCAAATAATTGTTTGTCTTTCATTGTTACAATAATGGCCATGCCGTGACCATAATTGTACCTGCCCACGTACTTCTTCAAAATGTTTTCGCTAACAATAGAATCCGCTCCTGGATCCTGTTTTTCCATTTTATCCTGAAGTATGAATTCAGATATTGCCTGACCATTTAAGATTGGATTAATACCTTCAGGTGTTGGAAGTGAGTTACACAAAACACAAACGGTTAGTTTATTTTCCGGTTGGCGTTCAAGATAAGAATAGAAACCTGAGGAAACACCGGAATGTTGAATAAATTTGAGCCCCCTGTTAATACTTAAGAACCAACCAAACCCATAGTCAACCTTGCCACCATTATTTAAAACCGATTGTGTAAAAGCTGCTTTTAATGTGGATTCTGTTAATACTTTTCCATTAAAAATAGCTTCGTTCCATTTATACAAATCCTTTGTTGTCGAATAAATACTTCCAACCCCCAAAGCCCACGACATTTCCTGGAAGTCAGCTTTTTTTACTGCTTCACCATTCATGCTGTATCCTTGCGCTTCATTATTCAATACAATATTTGTTTCATAAATGCCGGTATTTTTCATACCCAAAGGTTTGAAAAAAGTTTCGTTCAGATATTCACTTAAAGTTTTACATGAAAGTTGCGCAACGATATAACCTAAAATAGAATAACCGGAATTGTTATATTGGTATCGTTCTCCGGGATTGAAATCGTATGGAAGTTTTTTAATAATATTAAGTAATGCCTGAGGAGCAACAGGTTTGGTCACATCTAAATTAGGTGTGGAATTATAATCATGGATCCCGGAAGTATGCGTAAGAAGTTGATAAATGGTCACTTCATTCCCACGCGGAAAATCAGAAATGTACTTTGATAATTTATCCTCTGTCTTTATCTTGCCTTCTTCCTGAAGTTTGAGAATAGCAACAGCCGTAAATTGTTTTGAAATAGAACCTATTTTGAATTTTGTATCAGGCGTAACAGGAATTTTCTTTTCAATATCAGCATACCCAAATCCTTTTTGGTAAATAATATCTCCGT
>JBAXRT010000099.1:0-11467 GCA_037131065.1 bacterium
GCGGTTTTTGACCGAGGTAGGGACCAGGGGGACACAGGGCAACGGTTTCCTGGGCACCTAACTTTTCAGTCAGGAGCATATTCAACAGACAGTAAAGGATTGCGATGCAGATTTTCATTTTATTGCCTTTTCAGCCTCCTTGACAAAACTTTGCTCCCAGGGGTAGTGTGCCTTCAGCTCTGTGATGTTTTTATACAGGAGTTTTGATTTCTCCGGTTTTCCCGTTTGATCGTAAAATTTTGCCAGGAGGTACATGGTACTGATGTCTTCTGGAAAAGATTTTCTTCCGAATTCCAGCAGGGCTCTGGCCTCTTCATCTTTATCCTCCGAAAACAATTTTCTTACCGCAAGATTAAGTTCCTGGATGCTAAAATAATAATTACCGGGTTCATTTTTCTGCAGGGCTTCAAATTCCGTGACAGCTGTAGTTGTACCTTTTGCCCGGGCGGTTTCAACATATTTGTCTACCAGGGAAAATGGAGCTTCTACTAGGATACCTCCGGGTGGTTTTCCACTTTTTCCGCCGGCCCTGGCTAATTCTATCGCCAGTTCAAGTACCTTATCGTTTCCGGCGTCAATATCTTCCTTTGTGTTTTTCTTCCGAAGGTTTGGAGGAACCCCGATGCCTTCCCAGCAAAATCCGTCCTGGTCGGTAGTATAACTCCAGGGCATGGTGAGTGACCAGCCATTGAGAAGCTTTTCAGGATAATAGGTAGCCAGGCAACCCCCGGTCATTTCACCAATGGAGGTGACATTGGGCAATGTGCGCAGGGCAAGGGCGAATCCTTCAGCCCCTGATTCCGAATGACTGTTCTGCAGCAGGATAACCGGGCCCCTGTACTGAACAGGTCCCAGTGGTTCAATACAGTGGAAGGTCGCATTTGTAAACTCCTTCTTCTGACCGGTCCGGTTTATGTTTTTCAGATAAAGCCTTCTTTTGTCAGCAAAGCGGCTCGCCAGCGCTGCAACGCCGAAACCATTACCACCACTGTTGCCGCGGATATCTATTATTATCCCTTTGGCCTTGATGAGTTCAGCGATGATTTTGTCGATATACTTTTCGATCACCTCTTTGGTAGGGAATCTCCTGATACGCATGTATGCAATGTCTTCTGTCAGCCAGCTGTAATAGATCATGCTGTCCTGGCTTGCAGAGTAACTCCCTTTTAAATATTTATCCTTTACTACTTTCCATTTGAAATCGGTCATCACTTCGCTTTCACCGGAGCAGAACCGATCCTTCCCGTTTTCCAGGTTAATGTGGCCATCATTGAATATCACCAGCATCTCACACAGGATGTTGTATAACTCTTCATCAGTAGTTGTCTCCGTGACCCTGCCGGTAAAAACTTTATGGATAGTTCCCCAATCAATTCCGCGTTGGGTGAAGAAGGGATAGTTGTTATCCAGCAATTGCCACACCTGCTCAAAAACCCTGACAGGGTTGGTGCTGTCGTTTTGCTGAGGGAATTTTTCCGCAGATCCTGTTGCAGGGCCTGCGCAAACAGAAAATTGTCCGAGGGAACAACCGCAGATTAGGAATATGGCAGTGAATGAAATCGCTTTGTTAAGAATAATCTGTTGCATAGTCAAAGATTTTTTTAAAAACATATATGGATGGTTGTGTTATAGGTAACGTGGTTTAATCCATTTTTCAACCAGAAAATGAAAAGAATCACCGGCTGGATGAGTGTCAGGATCTCTTACGTATACAACAATAAAGATATACCTAAAAAATTAGTTAAGTCAAGAAAACAGCTGATTTTGTGCCCAGTGAAAGTGAGGTTTTACCGTGAAAAACAAATGGTTCACAGATTGACCTGTTCCGGGTAACCTTCCAGCGGTTGGATTCAGATCAAAACGGTGATTATTTTATCAGGATCATCAACTTTGTCTGGGAATAATCACCTGAAGAAATTCTGCAGAAATAGGACCCGCTGTTCAGGCCATTGCCATTGATGGTGGCAGTATAGATACCCGGTTTCTTTGATTCATCCAGCACTGTTTGGACGATACACCCGGTGATATCATAGACTGCAATTCTTACCCTCTCCTCCCTGACGATGGTGAATTCAATGTTCGTCACCGTGCTGAAGGGATTGGGGAAATTCTGCTTCAATGTACAGGGAAATATGGCTTCCCGGTTTGCTTCTTTTATTCCAACCGGTATGCTGAGAGATTCGGTGAATGCATCACCCCGCCCGTTTCCACCTGAATACTGTGCAGATAGGAGTAGCGGGAAAGCGACCATCAGGCAAATATGTATTATGATCCTTTTCATGTGTTACTAAATTTATATTTCGTTTTGAAGATTTTATTTTGTTTATTGGCTAATCATTGGATTGAGCAGTTCTCCCACCGCGTCCGCCATCTGTGGGATATCTTACCGCGTCAATACCGGCTGCGCCGTAGCGGTCGGATACACGCATGTACGGGCTGACATACGACCAGTAGCTTCCCCTGAATCCTGCCCCGGCTGAGTTTGCCCCGGGCCACGCAGGCACATCGGCGTATCCTACCGAACTAAGGATTCCGTTGCCGTGCATGGCAGTAAATGACCGGCCAATGGGATGCCCTGCGGAGACAAAATGCTCCAGGAGGTTACCGCTCATCTCCATCACTCCGTAGTATGTTGCTCCTGCCGTTATCCTCCCCGTATTCCCAGGGTTTGCCGCGAAAATGCCGACCCGTAAAGGACCATTGATCGACCCGTTAAGGGGGGTTGTCAGACTATAGGCAGCATTCCCTTCGGTGATGCTGTAATGTGCTGAAATGTTTTCAGATGTTTCGCCGTTTTCGGAAAGAGTGTATGCATCACCTGCCACGGTATTAGTACCCCAGGCAAATTCATTCGGCACAGGCGGCAAGGTGCCCCTGCACGCTTTCTCGTATTCCATCTCCGTGATAGGCCTCAGTCCGCTCCAGTCGAAGTAAGCCGTGATATCTCCCCAGTTGAGGTTGCTGCATGCAACAAAGGGCCTGGAGGTCGAATACTGGCCAACCACAGTACCGGTAATGGCATAACGATTGCCGCTGCCGGAATACTTTCGTACGGTTGCCTGGGACTGGGTAAGGGTATTCAGAAAATCGACATATTGCTGCTGACTGATCTCATATTTCATACAATAAAACGCTTTATAGCCTTTTGGAAAGGCTGCAGGGATAGGCCCTGCCTGGTCTCCTCCCTGGAAGGAGGGGTCATAAAACATGTTCCCGGCCTGCTGCCCGACCGTGATCTCCTCCTCACTTGTCACCTCGAAAGGAGTTGCCGGATCCGGGTATGTGTAAAAAGCACTTGGCTCACCCCCGCCGGTACCGAGGTAATAATTCCCCTGAGGGATATAGATGAGCTCAACAGCAAATACCCTGATATCAACCTCATCGTAATCGCCCACACCACCAGCACCGTAGTCCCAGCAGATTCTAACATCGGTAAGTGAAAATGATCCTGAACCGTTCGAGTCCCGGTAGATGAAAACACCTACTCCCGGGTTCGTAGATGGATTAAAAGTCTGGTCAGGATCAACAAGACCGACCTCTATTGCTGAGCCGGATGGAGCGAGATGACCGGCAGTGTCGAGACATGCATGATGCCAGGGTCCGTTGTTGACACGGTATTTTGCGAACACCCAGGCAGCATCATAGTTAAAGGGTGCCTGGTACCCTGAGCCGGGCAGGTCATTCCTCCAGGAATTTTCCCACGAAATGTCAAATCCGATCAGGCTGCTGTGTTTTGTAATATCCTGCCCGGATATGGTAATATTTGATACCGAGATGTTGTTTGCATCAAGGATGAATACTGAATTCAGGAGCAGAACCAGTATCGATAATTTCCGATAAATTATTTTCATTCTCATAGGTTCGGGATTATACCGGTTTTGAAACCCTGACTTCTCATATATCAGAGCCGGGTTTTCAATGACTAATCTTTACTTTGTTACTCAAGCGGATCATTTCCCGTAAATCATTTTTTTTGTGATGGTCCGGTTGTCCGTTACAAGAGAGTAATGATAGACTCCGGGAGCGAGGTTGTACTTTTCCGGATTAAATTCGATGACGTGCTTGCCTGCCTGCATAAGCCGATGGTCAATGAGGGTGGCAAGATGGTTTCCCAGCAGGTCGATCACGGATAGGGATACCTCCGAACGCTCCTCCAGCTTGAATGAAAAGAAGGTGTATTCGGCAAATGGATTTGGGGAGTTCTGCGATAGGGAGACGGGAATAGCCGGTAGCTGGGCCATGCCAACAGTATGGGGATCGATGGATGCGCCCCAGATGCTGAGTTCACCGTTATCCATTCTCATCCATGTGGCAAACACATGGTCATCATTGGCGCTGATCCCGATATAATGGCCGAAGAATACCGTTGAAAAGGGGATGAAGGGCGTTTCGCTGATCTTATAGTTGGCAAAGGTCTGCCCTCCGTCCTCAGAGACCGCCAGGTAAACATCGGTATTCAGGTCTGAATAGTTTCTCCTGTCATAGAAGAGTATGTAGATCTTCCCTGTCACCTGGTCAACGGTCATAAAGCTGAAAAACTGCTGTTTGTCGGGTGGGTCATCATTCACCCTCACCGGATCCGACCAGGTGGATCCGCCGTCGGTCGACCTTACCAGCCATACGTCGCAGTCGTTGCCACCATTTCGTTTATCTGACCAGTTGATGTAGATCGTGCCTCTGAACGGGCCGTTACTCCTGTCACAGTTAATTACCGGGAAGGTCACGCCCAGCTGGATACCCGGGAGACTGTATATCCATGGTACCAGGGCACTGGTGACATTTATATCTGTATCGAGCCATGTCTCACCCTGATCGGTCGACTTGTCGAACATCAGCCCTGCCGGGCTCCACCATGCGATATAGACCTCACCTTCCGGCCCTGTTGTAGGGTAGGAGCCGTGGACGCTTCCATTCCCTCCC
This sequence comes from bacterium, assembly GCA_037131065.1. Taxonomy (GTDB): domain Bacteria; phylum Bacteroidota; class Bacteroidia; order Bacteroidales; family FEN-979; genus JBAXRT01. The sequence goes on from JBAXRT010000099.1 coordinate 4,921, forward strand.
GTGGCATTCCCCCCGATATTGCTTACCAGGTGCTGATCGCTCCATGTCAGACCGCCATCGGTTGACCCGGCCATGTATATAAAGGTTGAATCATCAGGATTGGAGCTTCCCCATTTGTCGAACCGGGACCAGGAGGCATAAAGGTTCCCAGATTGGGGATCAAAGGTCGCCCACTCCTTGTCTATTTCCATCGTACCGTAAAGTGCCGTGTATGACCCGTTCGTCCACGGGGAACCAAAACCGTTCTTTTTCTGGCAGACTACCCTGCTCAGGCTGGGTACAAGGTGAAAATAGTAAAAGTTCCCGGCGGTATCGCAGAGAATCACCGGGTCACAGTTGACCCCGTAAGAGGAGGCCAGGACTCCGTGTGTCCAGGTAACACCGCCATCCGCTGAGCTATAGTAATTGTCGGCGTTGGCCCCGATGATGATCTCGTCAGGGTTCTTCGGGTTGATGCAGACGGAGGGTTCGTTCGGGGCCCAGGAATCAAGGGGCTCACCGATAAGGACATTGGTGGTCTGTGCTGATGAAATGAGTGACATTCCCAGCAACAGGATGGATGTGATCAGGGTTTTCATGATAAATGGAATGGGTTTATACCTCTTTTACCTGCAGATCATCACCTTTTCCGATTGTGAAACATTTCCGGATATGAACCGGCAGAAATAGATTCCATCTGGCAGGTTGTTCCCATGCTGATCCGTTCCATCCCAGAATATTTCACATTTTCCTTCCGCTCTATATCCATCAAAAAGTGTTTTGATGATCTTGCCCTGAAAATTATAAACAAACAGCCTGCATATACCGGGTGACTTTACCGTTAGCGGAAAGGAAGTTCCCGTTTGTAAGGGTTCCGGAAAATTCGGACCCAATATGGACCCGGTGGTTTTCCTTTTCCTGTCATTAATTCCTGTGGCGGTGTTGAGATTTTTATACAATTTGACTGCTCCCCAGTTGGAAAGCGCCATGTCGGGGTCCCTGGAATATGTGTACCCGATGGATACTGTGACTCCGGGTCCGGGAGCGAAGGATAGGGAGACCCAGCCATTCAGTAGATCATAACAGTACTGACTGAGAGGAAGTGTGATACCATCCGAAGTAACCGATGTTATTTTTTCGAGCGGCTGCCTGCCGGGATAAAACAGCTTGCGGAGCCCGTCTCCCTGGAACAGAGCAGTGGTGTCCATAAGACCGTCCTTTTCATAATCCCCCCATGCCACCTGCTGGGTTCCGCTGCCTGCTCCAACTGACCATGCAAAGGTGTCGGTAAGTGCTCCTTGGATATTTTCAAAGATGCCTGCTTTTGAAAACCAGCTTCCGGTTGAGAGATCAAGATCCCCGTCGCCGTCTGCATCCACCCATGCGACAGCTGATGGCTCATTTACCGTGCAGTTTGACGACCAGCAGGGGATGGTGTCGAGGATCCCGTTTTTATTGTCGAAGAGATAAAACTTTTGAGTGGGGGAGGCGACCGCCAGTTCAGGGTACCCATCCCCGTCGGAATCCCCGAAGGCCATTTGCCTGCCGCCGACCACAGAATCGGAATGCCACGAAGGTGTCGTTTCAAGTACACCGCCGATGTTTTTAAATATTGCAATGCCTACATTGCCCACTGTCCTTTCGTTTCCGATGGCCAGGTCAAGATAGCCGTCCATATCCACATCACCGAAAACCACCTCGTCGACATAAAAGGAGGAGTCGCTTTCCCAGGAAGGGATCGTATCGAAATTTCCGCCATTGTTCACGAATAGTTTTGTCTTCTGAAGGTGGGAGGTGAGCCAGTCGCCCTGTCCGAAGACCATGTCGATATCACCATCGCCGTCCACATCGCCGCCGGTGCAGGAGAATCCGTTTCCAGGGGGAGAGATCCAGTCGGGGTTTGCCGGGAAACCACCGTTGTTAAAGAATATCGCATGATTTTCAGGGGGAAGACCCTGGCTGGTAATGCCGAGACTTGCCACTGCAACATCCTGGGATCCGTCATTGTTGAGGTCACCGAGATAGAGGCAGCCGTTGGCTGAGCGGTAACCTGAAATCCACCCAGCGGTGGACTGCAAGGTTCCGTTATCGTTGAAGAAAATTGCGACCGGGGCTTCTGATACATCGAGGCCGCATGAAACGACAAGGTCCGGAGAGCCGTTTCCATCGATATCTGACCAGCCAAGCCCTGTCGGGTATGCACCGGGTGTGCCAATCCAGACGGCCGTTTTTGAGAGGTTGATCTGGGATTGAAGTACGAAGGGGCTTGCCAGGAAAAGCGTGATCAGGAGAGTTGTTGTCTTTCTCATAATTACTTCATGATTAAGAGTTTATCAATAAATCAAAATTAAGTACGGAAAAATCTTTCTCCACTTTTATTCTATCAAATCCCTGTTTAATCGTGTAACTGAGGCCGGACGTTGTTCAAGGGGGAAATATCAATGAATTTTGGTATTTTTAACCGTTGATAGGTAAAGCGGTGCCGTTAATGTCCGTAATGAGGGCTTTCATTGAAAATCTACAGACTGAATCAGAAAAAAAGTCTTCACGGCCCTATCTTTGCTAATTAAAATGAGAGCTCCGGTATCTTGAGCCTGAATTAATGAATGAGCTGACTTCCCATCAGAAAGCCTGGATCCGCAGGATATTCCGGCATACACTCTACTGGATCCTTAATGTATTGTTCCTGACCATCCATTTCGCTTCCTTCAGTGATTTTCAGGACTTTGTTCCCATGCTGAAAACTGACCTGATATATCTGCCGGGTGGTATGCTCTTTGCCTACTTCAGCATCTATTACCTCCTCCCGAAATATTACTTTAATAACCGTACAGCACTTTATATCGTGCTTCAGCTGGCCGTTCTTGTCCTCTACCCTGTGTTTTCTGGTTTTATCTCCAGGTACTTGGTGTCACCGTACATTTTTCATAAGGTGCCTGTGTATAAATTTGGTGACTATGTCTCCATGATATTCATCCTTGTGGTCGGAATGGTGCCCCTGGCATGGGCCAGGATCACCATGAGGATGACAGAGGAAAACAACCTGAAGAGGAGACTGGAACAGGAGAAACTTGAAGCCCAGCTCAAACTCCGGGAATCGGAGCTGAAACTGCTGAAGGCACAGATCCATCCCCATTTTCTCTTCAACACCCTTAACAACCTCTATTCACTTGCAGTTGAGAAATCCGAAAGAACTCCCGAGGTTATCATCAGGATCTCAGATCTCCTGAATTATATCATCTATGATTGTGCAGAGGATAGGGTAACACTCGAAAAGGAGATCAGATTTCTCCACAGTTATATTGAGTTGGAGAAGCTCAGGTACGATGATTCGATGAAACTTGACTATTCAGTTGCCGGTGATTTTACAAACAGGGTCATTGCTCCGATGATCCTTCATGCCTTTGTGGAGAACAGCTTCAAGCATGGGGCCAGCCGGGATACAGGTAGGCCATGGATCTCAATCATCATTGAGATGAGAGGAGATCTGCTGGAATTCAGTGTTGCCAACAGTAAGGCGGAAGAGACCATGGCGGGTCAGCCCGGCATCGGTATCGAGAACGTAAAAAGGCGTCTTGACCTGATCTATCATGGCCGCTACAAGCTTGAGACGAGTGATAAAGGGAAAGAGTATTTAGTTGTACTGGAAATTCAACTTTAAACCATGGAAAGTTCGCGGCAAAAGGTAAGATGCCTGGTGGTTGATGACGAACCGCTGGCTATCCGGCTTCTCAAGTCGCATATTGAGAAGGTTGCATCGCTTGCTCTGGTCGCCACAAGTAAAAATGCTCTCCAGGCCATGGATGTTCTTAGGAGAGAGCAGGTAGACCTGATGTTCCTCGACATTGAAATGCCAGAGATCACCGGGCTCGATTTCCTGAAGACCCTTACAAATCCGCCTAAGGTAATCTTTACAACCGCCTACCGGCAGTATGCTGCAGAGGGATATGACCTTGATGTGATCGACTACCTTGTAAAGCCCATTCCTCTTGACCGCTTTATCAGGGCGGTCAACCGCTTTTTTGAGCGCACCGAAAAGGAGGGGAGGATGGTAACACAGGTTGGGGTCTTCATGCCCGATGAAAAGTTTATACAAATCCGCGACAACAAGAAAATATACCGAGTATTTCTCAGGGATATCTTATTTGTTGAAGGGGCGGGAGAGTACCTGAAGGTGCATACAACGGAGAAGGTCTTTGTTACCCATGAACCGATGTACGAGTTTGAAACCAGACTTCCCGGGGAAAAATTCATGAGGATCCATAAATCATACATCGCTGCAATATCAAGGATTACAGCCTTTACCAACAATTCGGTTCACATCAGGGAGAGGGACCTCCCCATCGGAAGGAGTTACAAGCACATTGTGATGAAACGGTTGGTCTAGAATTTTCTCAACTATTTTACTCTTTAACCCTGGAAAGGAAAGTGAACTTGACCCTGCCTTTACTCTCTTTGATGGCCACTTTCGGGGCTTTGATGGTAAAAAGGGGAGAGGTTATCACTGCATTGAAGTAAACGGAGTCGCCTTCCATTTTATCACAACGGATGGAATAGGGTTTCTCCCCCTTCGGTGGACTGGTATCCACGATCTTCAGGTAGAACAGCTGGTTTTTTTCAACCGGGATGGTATCGAGACCGGTCACTTCAATATCACTGATGGTTAGCTTTCCAAATCCCTCCGGATAGGCCTCGGTGAGTCCCAGTCGGAATTTATTTTCATTTTTCACAGATGTGACATAGTAATGGATCGGCTTAAAATTGAGAATATAGCTCTGTCCCTTGCGGTTGACTATCGAAAGAACGGCCTGATCCCTTTCACCGATCTCCCTTTTTGCCCGTTCGGCAATGGTATCGATCCCATACAAGGTCCTGAACCGGGCTTCGCTTGTTTCACACTCCTCCTTTGTCATGGGCAGAAAACCACGGATGGTCTCCGACAGGTATTTTTTCTTTAACGTGACGCTGTCCTGCCAGCCATTAAAGAGTCGCTGCAGCATCAGCGCCTGGGCGCAGCCATAGGAATAACATTTAAATTTCGCTTCCGACATCCAGATGGCATTCTGGTCAAGTTGATCGGTAAAGAGACTTTTCAATAAACCGGAGGTTTCCCTGAAACCATTGCAGGCGGGGTCTTCTTCTGATAAAATACCCGGAGAATAACCTTTTGACAGCAATTCAAGGATCCTGATCTCTGAATAGTTTGCCGTTCCCTCCATGAGATCATCATCCGACTCCTGGCGTGACTCAAGATCGGTCATGCTTTTACTTACCTTGAGTTTCCTGGCCTCAACGAAATCCTTCAGAAATCCGACGGCCTTTGCATCGTCTTTTTCGCGGTATGCATTCGCGAGCGCCCTCCCTTCAATGCATGAATAGATAGCATAGTTTACATCAGGATTGTATTGAAGATTCCCGGCCCGGTATTCCATGATCGATTTCTGGAAACCATGGAATAGTTCATGTATATAGATCAGGATCTGCTTTTCTGTTATCGCGTCGCTTCGTTTTACTATTGAATCGGCAGGGAAACTGTTCAGTCGCAGGTTGACAATATTTATCATTTTCCCGGTAGTGTCATAGCCATAAGGGATCAGACCGCCACCGCCGGTAAAGGGGTAATTCAGGGGCAGGGAGGAGAGATTTCTGCGGTCGGCATACACATCTCTGCCCGCTACCTTGTAATTGTCAATTCGTTCAAACCCTTCAGGGGGTTTGGGATGACCCGTTAGAACGACAAGGCCATTGTCAAATTCAATCTTAAACGGAAAATCCCTGTAATCTTTCCATCCCGGCCACACCTGTTCCGAGAACTGCTCCAGGATCCTGTAGGTCTCTTCAATTCTTTTGAGTTCCTTCTTCACTGCATCGGGCAGCTGGTATGACGAAAGTTGAGCAGAAGTGCTGGTTATTCCCAGAAGCCAGCCTGAAATCAGGATTATATGTAAAATCGTTCTTCTCATTCTCCTTCCTCCCTTCAGTTTACAGATTTGGTCAGGCCCTCGGGCAGATTAAAAATTCCGGGTGGTGCAACGATCTCACCGGCCTCAGAAATGGTCAGTGTGACCGACATAGTCGGGGCGATGGCGTTCTCACAGACCTCATCCAGTTTGACCAGGAGAGGCTGTGAATAGCGTTTCAGGATCTCCACCACCTTTATCATCTCATCCTTGTTGGAGAGCGAATTCAGAAGAAGGTCATTCAGCTTGCCTGCGTTCGGGTAGGTGTGATCATCACAGATCCAGATCGCGATTTTTGTTCCGGCGAAATCCGCCTCCCCGTTAAGCCTGACCAGGTGACAGCGGAATCCGTTTACTGTCTGGGTATCGGGTTTACTCTCCTTCCATTCAAACTGTGGTTCATAATTTATACCATAGGTGTAGAGCCCCTTCCGTTCTTTTTCCCTCTTCTCTTTCTGATCGGGGAATTCATAGTATGTCTTCTGCGACAAGTTTACCGACCACTTCAGTTTCAGATCCTCACGCACTATGTAGATCATATTTCCCCTCGTTCTGTTCATTTTATCTTTGGAGATCCAAAATTCACTTTTCGCCTTCCTTGTATGATC
>JBAXRT010000100.1:0-11427 GCA_037131065.1 bacterium
ACCATTTCCTGCTTTCCAATGACAACTTCGTCATAAGTAAAAACAACGCGCTGACGCTTATAAAGTAGACCAGGTCCCTGGTATCAATAACTCCCCGGCTCATGGAAGTATAGTGTGCGTTGATGCCGAGGGATTGAATGATCAGGCCGGCGGTCCCGGAAAAAACGAACATGTAGATAAATTCAAAACCCATGTATAACAAAAAACATAGGGTCACGGCGATGATAAAAGAGACAATCTGGTTGTCGGTGACCGAGGAGGAGAAGATCCCGATCGACACGAAGGTGATCCCAAGGAAAAGCAAGCCGATGTATGACCCCCAGATGGCACCGCTGTCAAGATTCCCCGGTGGGAGGCCAAGCCTGTAGACCGAGAAAAAATAGATAAGCGTTGGTATTAGGGAGAAGATCACGAGGACGACGCCCGCAAGAAATTTAGCCATGACCACCTGGATGTCGGTGAGTGGCTGTGTCATCAGCAACTCAAGGGTGCCGCTCTTCTTTTCGTCGGCAAAGGAACGCATGGTGATGGCCGGGATCAGGAAGAGAAAGAGAAAGGGGGCAAGCATGAACAGGCCGTCAAGGTTGGCAAAGCCGAAATCAAGGATATTGAACTGCATGGGGAATACCCACAGGAAGAGCCCGGTCATCAGGAGGAATACCAGGACGACTACATACCCGATGAGTGAATCGAGGAAGCCGTTGATCTCTTTCCTGAAAAGGGTGTACATGCACAATTATTATGAAGGGTGCAAAATTAGCAATTTTTTGGTGACTTCGCTCACCTGGGAAATCGGAAATCAGAAATCAATATCAGATGTTCCGGTGGATATAAACCGAATAATCGATCAGCTGAGGATCATATTGCTCCTTCAGCAAATGGGAGGATATCAGGAAATCGGCGGTGGAGCGGTTGCAGGCAGTCGGGATGTTGTAAACGACCGTAATGCGCAAGAGGGCTTTTACATCCACATCGTGGGGTTGCGGCTGCATGGGATCCCAGAAAAAGATCAGAAGGTCTATTTTTCCCTCAGAGATCATGGCGCCAAGTTGCTGGTCGCCACCCAGAGGTCCCGATTTCAGTTTGATGATCTGATGTTCCATCTCTTCATGCTTTTCCAGCTTCCCGAGTATGGTTTCCTCAATCAACCTCCCGGTAGTGCCGGTACAGATCAGCTGGTGGCCGAGAAGTGTTTTATAATTGAATTCGACCCATTCCACCAAGTCCTTTTTCCGGTTGTCGTGAGCAACAAGCGCTATGTGCTTGGATTTTTCCATGATACTATAAAATTTCGACATTAACGCCCTGGTCCATGTAGAGTCCGAGAAGGCTGCTAGCCTTGCCTTTGTTGATGGCTATCTCAAGCAGGCCGGTGGCGCTGAAGATGGCTAACATCTCCCCTTCTATGACATCCTGGTACGATTTGCTGATCGTTGTGATCCGGTAAGAGGGAGAACGGAAAGTGATGGAAAACTTGCGGTTTTTCACGGCCGACCGGAAGAGTTCTTCGGTGATGTTCGTAAATACGTTTTCGTAATTATCGATGTAGATCACCTTTCCCTTGATCAGATCGCCCTGGATCACCGGCTGGAAAGCCATCTTCTGAACGATCTTCTTTTTTGGATTTCCCAGTTCGGCAAGAGCGTTTCCCGAAGCAATATGGCAGGCGACCTTGGCAAAGACATCGCGGGTGGGGAAGGTGAAATAGCTGGAATCCTGGATCACATCCAGCTCGATGATGGTTTCGGGCATCTCATCGAAGATCAGCGAGAATATCCCGTTGTCGGCTCCGATGAAGTAGTGACCCTTATGGTGTACAAGGGTATGTGGCGTTTCAATGGCGGCTTCGGTATTCACGCCAATGATATGGATCGAGCCTTCAGGAAAATCGCGGTAAAAATTCCGGACAATGAAAGCGGCCTGGTTCAGGTCGAAGGGGGCGATGGAGTGCGTAATATCAACAATGACGGCATCGGGCAGCTGGCGCATGATAGCGCCTTTTACCGCACCGATGTAATGATCCTTCAGTCCCCAGTCGCTGGTGAGGGTAATAATGGCCATCGAAATATTCGTACTTTTGCGTATTCAAAGGTACAAATTTAAATGAGTGAGAAAATAATCAGCATAGAATCCTTCCATCCGCTTGAGATCTTCGGGGCGAACGACCAGAACCTTGACCTCATCCGGGAACTTTTTCCGAAGCTGAAGATTGTTGCCCGTGACAATTTCGTTAAGGCCTTAGGCGAAGAGAAGGATCTGCTCGATTTCGAAGAGAGGTTCAACTCCCTCCTGCTCCATTTCGAAAAGTTCGGAAGACTCACAAAACAGGATATCTCCATGTTGCTTGGTCCGGATTCAACACAGGGTATTTCTGCAAACGGTCAGCTGATTCCTGAAGCGAATGCGGAGGTGCTTGTTCATGGTAAGAACGGCATGCTGATCCGGGCCAGGACGACGAACCAGCGCCGGCTGGTCGAAACCAGCGGGAAGAACGACCTGGTCTTTGCCATCGGGCCGGCCGGGACCGGCAAGACTTACACCGCCGTGGCCCTGGCGGTAAGGGCATTAAAAAACAAAGAGGTGCAGCGGATCATCCTTACCCGGCCGGCCGTGGAGGCCGGTGAGAACCTGGGCTTCCTTCCGGGCGACCTGAAAGAGAAGCTGGATCCCTACCTGCAGCCGCTGTACGATGCATTGAAAGACATGCTTCCCGGGCAAAAGCTGCTCACCCTCATCGAAGAGGGGATCATCGAGATCGCCCCGCTGGCCTTCATGCGAGGCCGCACCCTCAACAACGCCTTCGCCATCCTCGATGAAGCCCAGAACACCACACCCGGACAGCTCAAGATGTTCCTTACCCGCATGGGAGCCTCCTCCAAGTTCATTGTCACCGGCGACATCACCCAGATCGACCTTCCCAAAAACCAGCTCTCGGGCCTCATCCACGCCCGGACCATCCTCAACGATATCCCGGGGATCGACTTTATCTACCTCGATAATTCCGACATCATCCGGCATAAGCTCGTCAGCAGGATCATCAACGCCTATTCCGTGGAGAAATAGCAATCCACTGAAAACACTATGAGTACACCAGGGGGAGAACAAGTTCTACCCGCGTGCCCGAACCAACCCCTTTTTCATCATGAAGATCGATGATCCGCATGCTGTATTTGTCGGAATGGTAGGCCTCATTAAGAAGTTCAATCCTGTCCTCCGTGATCCGCGTGGAGTGAGGCTGGTAGGCAGCGGGTTTCTTCCATTTCTCGATCTCTCTCGATTTTTTTCGTCCCACCCCGTTGTCTTCGATCACGCATCTGAGTTTTTCATCATTTTCAATGCTGATCTGAATATTCAGGGTGCCCTTTCCGGTCATTTTATGTACCAACCCGTGCCGGATGGCATTTTCGACATGCGGCTGTATTATCATCGGAGGGATCTGCACATTATGTGTATCCAGATCATCCGGGATACCTATGCTGACAATGAACTTATAGTCAAAACGCATCATTTCCAGTTTCAGGTACCGGGTAATATATTCGATCTCCTCCTCCAGGGTGATATATTCCTTCACGGCATTATCCAGGGTCTGGCGAAGTATCCGGGCGAAATCATTGAGATATCCGAGTGCCTCATCCACCTTGTTCTTCAGGATGAAACCCTGTATGGAATTGATGGAATTAAAAATAAAATGAGGATTCATCTGGCTCTGCAAGGCTTTCATCTCTATCTCGGCAAGATGTTTTGATAGATCCGACTTCTTCTTTTCCTCCCTTCTGATCCGGTCGGTGCGATAACTGATGATCATGAGAACCAGAATAATGATCACCATGACTATCCCTCCAACGGACCACCATCTCAGATACCAGGGAAAAAGGATCTCAAAGGAATATTCCGTTCTTCCTTTCAAGGAGCGGTTGACCGTATTGAATGATTCGACGATCAACCGGTACTTTCCCGGGTTTAGGGAGGTGAAGACGGCTTCCCTTTGTGTGGAAAAATCAGACCAGTGATTCGATAAACCTTCGAGCTTGTAACGGTAGAAAGACTGCTCGGGATTCAGATAGTTATAATTCCTGAAGTGGAAAGTAAGGTTGTTGTCTTGAGATGGAAACCGGCTGACCTTCTCAAAATCCTCCAGGGATTGATAGTTCAGGTCGATCCCAGTAATCTTTGGATGCAGCGCGAATGAAGATATATGGTCCAGAACCCGGTCATTGATCCGCATCAGGTGCTTATCGGTCCCGATCCAGATGTATCCGTTCCGGTCCACAGCCGTAACCTTTCCGGTGCAATCATAGTACCCGACCTCTCCATTATAAAAATTGGCTATCAGCGTATCCTTCTCATACAATGCAACCAGATCAACACGGTTCAGGCCCAGGTTTGTTCCGGCAAACAGGTTGTTATGACCGTCAACAACAACAAACCTGACACTGTTACCAACCAGGTCTTTCCCGGGATGAAGCTCATGCCTGATCCTGAATCCATCACTGCCATACCTGGCTATTTGTATCTTGCCGGAATTGTCACCGATGATAATATTTCCACAATTATCGAAGCAAAAGTCATTAATGATCCTTGCCAGGCTGGTGTCGATCCGGATCAGCCTGATCAGCTTACCGTGTATAGAACACATCAATCCTTCCGATTTGCTGGAATACCAGATGGTATCGCCTTGAGCGATGAGTTTTGTAATATTCAGCTGTCCGTCAGGTTTCGGTTCCTGCATGATCAGGGGTGAAGAAATACCCTGGTCAAGGGGTCCATAATAAATTTTATCCCACCATTTATCCGTGTAAAAAAGTGTATCCCCCGGCCCGAAACAGAAATGTGTTGCTCCGGGAAGGACCCTGACCGTCGACGGGTTGCTGTGTTTGAAAGGGGAAGAAAACCTTTTAAGAACTGACTGCACACTGCCGGCATAGATATTCCCGTGACTGTCGGACTGTATGCAGGAGATTTCCACCGCGTGGGTATTGTTAATGGTCATCATTTTTTTCAGATTCCCCGGATTAACCAGTCCTCCGACAGTATCGGGTTTCATTACAAAAAGGCTTCCTTCCGTGCCTATCCAGAGATTATTCTGCCGGTCCGGGAACAATGATTTTACATTCAGTGATTTTATTCCGAAATCGTTTTCATCGAACCATTCAAATGCGGGGATCGGGATCTTGTATAATCCCGAGTTGAGGGTTCCCACCCATAAAATATGGAAAGTACTATCATAGTAAACGCTCCAAACCGTTCCATCACTGATCCCGACCTTCTCACTGAACGGAATGACTTTCTTTCCGTTATAGAGGAACAGCCCCCCCGGCATCTCCTTTACCCATGGATTTTCACTCCATGCCGCGATCCAGATATCTCCGTTTTCCCCGCTGCACATCCCGAAAACCTGGCCCATATTCTTAAAAGATTGCCTGATCCCATTGTTGAGGAGGTTGATCCCATCGCGGAGGTTTCCGATAATGGTATCTCCGTCCGGCATCAGCAAGGGTGAGGTTGAAGCCGAATGACGGGTGTAATAATCATCACTTACCCTGGTAAATGTGCGGGTTTGCGGGTAATAACGGTAAGGGGGATGGCTGTCATACGGATAAAGTGTGACAAAGTCAGGACCTTCGAGAAATCCCATGACATAAAAATTGTCAGTCCGGGTTTGTTGCGTCGTCAGATTGATGAAATTCTTTCCGTCAAAGACACTGCAGCCATCATTTGTTCCGACGAACAACAGGCGAAATTTCCTGGAAAACCATACGACCCGGACGTTGTTGCTGACCAGCCCCTGCCTGACCGTATAATTGGTAAATTTTTTTCCGTCAAATTTTGAGATGCCGCCTTTCATGCATCCTGCCCATATGTTTCCGGCATCATCTTCGGTGACTGAAAATACGTTATCCCCGACCATCCCGACGGAGGAGCCCATCACCCTGAATACCCGACCGTCGAACTGGCATAACCCGGAACCTGTCCCGATCCACATTCTTCCCCCGGAATCCTTCATGATGGAATGGATTACATTACCCGGCAATCCATCGTTCATGGTATAATTCCTGGAATAATATTGCTGTCCCTTTAGAACCGGGAACAGAAGGATGAGAAAGCCGATCAGAAATCCCTGTTTCACTGCTGTTCCTGCCTGTTACGCCACTTTGTCAAAACTGAAAGAAACTCTTCATTTTTGCGCGTGGCAACCGGCAGCCACTGGTTGTTGTCGAGATAGATCCCGCTCATGGCGCGTGAATAGGACTTGATATAGTTCAGATTTGCAAGGAAGGATTTATGGATACGGAAAAAATAGCGGCACGATAAAAGCTCTTCGACCTCCTTCAGTGTCCGGGAGACCATGATCTTCCTTCCATCAAAGATGTGAATCCGCGTATAATTGATATCGGCCTCGCAGAATGTTATGTCGTTCAGCTTCTCCATCTGGTAACCATCCATGGTTGGAAAGGCGACCTTCTGGTTTATGTCAACGCCCACTGTAAGATTGGAGATGAGCGTTTCAATTCTCTGCTGGCTGGTATTTGTTATTCTCTTCTTGTCAAACCGGTTGAGGGCCTCCCTGAGATCAATGAAATTGATGGGTTTAAGAAGGTAGTCGAGTGCGGAAAATTTTATCGCATCGATCGCATATTGTTTAAAGGCGGTAGTGAAAATTACCTCGAAATTATAAGCGGTAAAATGATCAAATAATTTAAACCCGCTCTCAACAGGCATTTCAATATCCAGAAAGACAATGTCGGGATCAAATTTCCGGATCAGCTCTGCTCCCTCTTTCACTGATTCAGCCAAGCCGCAGACCTCCAGCCTTTCGGTCAGATAACGGTCGATGATCTCCTGGAATGTTTCACGGGCAATCCTCTCATCATCGATGATGATACAACTGGACCGCTCTTTCTCGCTATTTATCATTTCAACTCAATCTCTTGCCCGGGCAGAACCGCTCTTTCCATTCTATGACCTTTCTTTTTGTTTCAGAAGAGATTCCGTTGAATTCAATCTCATAATGCAGCAATTTAGTAATTTCTGATATCATCATATATCTGAGATCGACATCCGGCTCCCATGGGTCAAAATGCTGGCGGATGCTCTCCTGTAAATTTATCGTATAGCCTACATATTTGCATTCAACCTCCATGGTAACAGGGCTGATGGAGGAAATAGCATAAACGGAAGGCTTTTCAGGTAATGTACCGATAATGTCAGGTGTAAGGATTGTCTGAATCATTCCATCAGATTTTGCCCGATGAAATTAGCAGCTTTATAAACCCGTAAGAAATGATTTATTTTCCGTTGCCCTGACAGTAATGAACGTTACCTTTTGGCAAACCATCGTAAAATTAAAAAATATTCATATGAATCATCCTTGTTTACATTAAAAGAATTGTCATTTCTTCGCCCCGGTGCCACAACATGTTTTTACTAACTTTGTCCGACAAAAAATCCCATTATGCAAAACGTTCTCCTGAAAACCAGTTTCAACTTTCCCGGGCAGAAGAGCCTTTACAAAGGGAAGGTACGCGATGTATATAATATCGATGACAAATTCCTGGTGATGATCGCCAGCGATCGGATTTCAGCTTTTGATGTGGTTCTTCCGAAGGGCATTCCTTACAAAGGACAGGTCCTTAACCAGATCGCCTCAAGGTTTCTTGATGCCACGGCCGACATCTGCCCGAACTGGAAGATCGCTTCCCCGGACCCAAATGTAACCATCGGCAGGTTCTGTAAGATCTACCCGGTGGAGATGATCATCAGAGGCTATCTTACCGGAAGTTCCTGGCGCACCTACCAGAAGGGTTCCAGGCTCATATGCGGAGTACCTATCCCCGATGGCATGAAGGAACATGAGCGCTTCCAAAGTCCGATCATCACTCCAACCACCAAAGCAACGGAAGGACACGATGAGGATATCACCGAAGCGGAGATCCTGTCACAGGGACTGATCCCGCGCGAGGAGTATGAACTTATAAAAAAATACACCCTCGCCCTTTTTAAACGGGGGACCGAGATGGCAGCCGAGAAAGGCCTGATCCTTGTCGATACGAAATATGAATTCGGCAAGGGCACCGACGGCAAGATCTACCTGTGCGACGAGATCCACACCCCGGATTCTTCAAGGTATTTCTATCTCGACGGGTACGAGGAACGCCAGTCCAAAGGGGAACAGCAGCGCCAGCTTTCGAAGGAATTTGTCAGGGAGTGGCTCATGGCCAACGGTTTTATGGGCAAAGAGGGGCAACAGGTACCCGAGATGAGCGAAGCGTGGACGAATGAGATCTCAGCACGGTACATTGAACTTTACGAAGGGATCACAGGGGAAAAGTTCATCCGGTCCGAAACCGGTGATATCCTTCAAAGGATCCAGAAGAACATCCTTGATTTTCTTGGAAAAATCTGAAAGGGACTAAGGATCTGCTATTTCATGACTACCACTTTCCTTGTGGAAGTCCAGTCATCGGATTTCAGCACGCAGTAGTAAATTCCGTCGGGCATCTCACTGGCGTCCCACCTTATTTCAGTATATCCCTCCTTCATGTTTTCATTGAGCAGGGTTGCTTTCAGGTTGCCAATGGCATCATAGATCCTTAGGGAGACAAAGGTATTATTGCGTGCGACCTCAATGGGGATAAGGGTTGAATTCACGACCGGGTTGGGGTAGTTCTGCATCAGACGTGTACTGTTGAGACCGGCAGTTTCTTCAATGGCATTCGGATAGAATACCGGACTCCCGGCCTGGACCCAGGCAGTATAAATTAGGTCTGCAAGGGACCTGGTTGAATTGTGAAACAAGCCGATGGTGTAATTCCCGCATTTTGACCACAGCGCCTGGTAATAGGCATCTGAAGTGTAATTCCCGGCAGTGGCCTGGGCCAGGGAGTCGGCGTACATGATGCTGTCGACCAACTTGTAGTTCTGGTAAATGTATGTAAAAACATAGTTCCGTACATCCCCGATGAACTGAACAGAGTCAACCGGGCAGACGAGCAGCGACTCATAACGGCTGACAATCTTGGACTCAAATCGTGAATGGATCCCATCGTTACCGGTGTACTGTCCGTCATAATTCCTTGTTATATGCAGCGGCTGATTTCCGTCTGCGACATAATGGCCCAGATCGGCAGCAAACAGTGCTGACTTGATCCAGTCTCCGCGTTCAAAGCAGGCTTTCAGAGAGTCGTAGGTCTTAATCGTAGCCCATGGCAAAATCCCCTGGTTGAGGACCCAGTTTCCCCCATGCTCCAGGACAAGTGAATCATAGGACTGGGAAATTTTGCCCGTTGCAACGAACTCCGGGTAATTATCGATATCTATATAGTGGCGCCAGGATTCATTGGGATCGGTCTGTTTCCGGTTGTCGGCCTCAGAGGCGAAGAGAACAATCGTGTTGGTCCAGCCGGGATTAAGGAATGCCATCTTGCCGGGAAAATTGGCAGCAGTATTCTGGTTAATCTTTCTGTGTCCTTTATACCCCCAGCCCGACAGGATCAGACAAACGGCGGAGAAGAGGATGATGACCAGGTTTTTTTTCATGCGTTAGTTTCCTTCCAGTATTTTAAGAAATTGATCAAGCGGGGCCGTCTTCTCAGGCTTGCCGATTCTTTTGTATCCGTGTTTGAGATTCTTCAGCAGGCGTTGGATTATCTCGGTATTGGAGCAGGGCGAAAAATAGGCGGCATCCGGTTTTATTTTGAGTTGCCGGATGAAGAGGTCGATCTCCCTCCTGGTGAAGACGGCGCCTTCGTTGAACGGGTTGATGTAGAAAAGAACATCATCGGCGCCGGGATTCGGAATCCCGTTATCCGTCAGATAGGCCAGGATAAAGTGCTGTGGCAGGTTCACGCCAAAAACCGGCAGGTTAAGTTTCTGAGCCAGGACCAGGTAAAGGATACCGAGAGAGATCGGGCTCCCCTTCCTGCTCTCCATAAGGACGTTAAGGTGCGATTGGTCAGGGTCCGACGGATCTGTTTTGTTCCCTTCAAAATGGTGCATCTCAAAAAGGATGTGGTTGATCACCTTGATATTTTCGAGGGCAGTCAGGTTATCGTTGAGTTCAAGCCAGATATCCATTTTCATCTGCTCGATCCTGATGGTGAGGGCTGCTTCGTCAAGTGCCGGGTACCCTGTCCTGCTGACAAGGATGAAGCCCTTCAGCAGGTCGGAAGAGCCGAACCTTTTCCAGTCGGTGAAATCGTGGTTTGCCTGTTCCATCCTGATTGTCTGGAGAATGTCTGTAAGCCTCTCCTGAACCAGTATATCAAATGTATTCTCCCAGCTCTTCTCAAGCGGGGCGATGGCCTGAGGCCCGAATGAGCAGATCTTCTCACGGATAAGGGTGAAGGTCCTTTCATCCGGCTCGTCCAGCATCTTGATGAGGGCCCGGAGGGTTGTATTTTCTGGCTGGTCAGTCACTGGTGAGTTTTTCGAGAACAAGGTTAATGAGCCTTGTTATCAGTTCCTTATGATCTGCATGATACTCACCGGTCGCCCTGTTTGCGATCAGCGCACAGATGGTCACCATATTATGGCCCATCAGTGCACCGAGTCCATAGAGGGCCGAAGTTTCCATTTCAAAATTCACGATCCTGAGGTCGTCGTGCCGGAAACCCTGCAGTTTCCTTATCATTTCGGGATCGGTAAGATCGAGTTCGAGGCGCCTTCCCTGCGGACCGTAAAAGCCCGGAGCAGTAACTGTGATCCCCGAAACGACCTCTCCTTTGAATTTGGCGATCATCCTTGATGAACCATTGACAAAATAGGGTCTTGACAACCCGGGATGCCAGTCGACCTGCTTCCCGAATGCCTCAGTCAGCTCTTTGTTGATCACCGAATCCATCCCTTTATAAAAATAGAGCAGGTTATCCAGTCCCATCGCATGGGTCGAAAGACCGAAAGTATTAACGGGAACATCAGGCTGTATCGATCCGGAGGTGCCTATCCTGACGATATCGAGCGATTTCCTTACAGGATGCGGGAGCCTTGTCGTCAGGTCAAAATTGGCAAGGGCATCCAGTTCGTGCATCACGATGTCGATGTTGTCGGGACCGATACCGGTTGAAAGCGCAGTGATCCGTTTCCCCCTGAAATAACCGGTGCTCGAGATAAACTCCCTGTTTGAAGCGTGATGTTCCACACCGGTAAAGCGGGTGGTGATCTCCTGAACGCGGTTTGGATCCCCCACAACGATCACAGTATCGGAGAGGTCCGAAGGTTTCATGCACAAGTGGTAAACACTTCCGTCGTCGTTGACTATCAGGTCGGGCTCGGCAAGTCTGGTCATAACAAAGTCTTTGTGCAAAAGTACTAAAAAGCACGGGTTGAAATCGTAAATCTGAAATCTCTGAATCTAAAATTGAAGTTATCTTTGTCTCATGAATGTAGAGATAATCAACATCGGCGACGAGCTGCTTATCGGTCAGGTGA
>JBAXRT010000101.1:0-11399 GCA_037131065.1 bacterium
ATAATTCCGGGCGATCCTTTGCACGGAAGCTTTTGTTGTCTGAAGTTCTTGGTTCTGTAACTCAAGCTCTATCTGGTGGACCTCCAGTTCGTGGATAAGTTTCAGATTATCGGCTTCGGAAAGCGGTGGGCCATTTTTTTTCGGTCTCTTTTTCAGAAGTTCTTCTGCGCGTTTGCGAAGAATCTCCGCTTCCAGCTTTTCATTGTCTTTTTCCATAAGGAAAACATGTCAGGGTAATCTCATATCCTGACAATTGGTTTGGGTAAACAGAGCTTCCGTGAACTGTCTGTGTCGTCTGTTTAAACGATATCTTAGGGTATGACTTACCAAAGATACATTAATTATCCTTAAAATCATAAAAAAAGAATCAGGTAAAACGTGAGACGGTATGTTCCATGAACACTAGTCACTAGTCACTAGTCACTAGTCACTAGTCACTCGTCACTTGTGAAACTTGCGTATAAACTCCTCCACCTCGGGTACGCCGCCCTGGTAGATAAGGTATCCGTTGTAAGGTTCGCGGGGGGTAGTCTCGCTGTTGATGGGGGTGAGCATGATCTCGCGGACCTTCTCGAGGTCGTTCGTCTGGCCAAGCGCCCAGCCCAGCTTGATGTAAGCTGTCTCGGGAAGCATGTTCTCGGCGGGGATCACGCCCTTGGCCATCAGGTCGCGGCCGGTGTCGTAAACGAACATATGCACATAGCCCCAAAGGGTCTGAACAGTCATATAAACCGCAACCCCCTTCTTTTTAGCCCGCTCGATGGCGGGATAGAGCGGCTTGTTCACATGGCCCAGACCGGTGCCGATGATGATGATCCCCTTGTAACCGTTGTCGATAAGCGAATCGATCATGTCGGGCTGCATATTGGTATAGTAGTAGATCATCGCCACCTTCTCCTCAAACACCGGGGTTATCTTCACATTCCGGTCCGTGCGGCGGTGGTTGTAATCTGTCTTGATTGGGAAAACCCCTTTGCGGTTGACCGTCGCGATGGGGGTATCGCCGATGGTCCGGAAGGTGGAGCGATAGGATGAGTGCATTTTGCGGACGCGTGTCCCGCGATGAAGGAAGCCATACTCGTCGGAGGTAGGCCCGAACATACAGACCATCACCTCGGCGATGTCTCCGTGAGCGGCAGCCGTGGCTGCATGCATAAGATTGAGGGCGGCATCGGAGCTTGGACGGTCGGAAGAGCGCTGGGAACCTACAATGACGATGGGAATGGGAGAGTTCTGCACCATGAAGGTGAGCGCTGCCGATGTGTAGTGCATGGTGTCGGTGCCATGTCCGATGATGATCCCCTGGGTGCCTTTTTCAATTTCCTGGCCTATCGCAACCGCCAGCTTTTTGTACTGTTCAGGCCCCATGTTCTCGCTGAAGACGGCAAAGAGCTTCTCGGTTGTAAGATTACAGATGTCGGCAAGTTCGGGAACGGCACCATAAAGTTCGCCCGGTGAGAAGGCCGGGATCACAGCCCCGGTACGGTAATCGAGCCTGGAGGCAATCGTTCCGCCTGTACCCAACAGTTTCACGTTGGGCTTGTCCTTCGAGTAGGGAAACTCCTTTTCAGGGATCTTGTATACCGCTTTCTTATATCCAAGTTCTTCTATTCCTGTGATGGTGTCGATGTCGATGCCGATGTTGTAGCCTGTAAAGAATTTCATGACAAGGTGCCGGTCGTCGGTATTTTCCGCCCTGGGGAGGATGGTCCCTTCGAAAATGCCACGGGTCGTGTCAACCTTGACTTTTGCCCAGACGCGTGCATTGTATTTCTGCAGAACTTCGAGTGCGCGACCCTTGTATCCCTGGAAAATATCTTCGCTCATAATTAAGTGGTGATGTTGTGATGTAGTGAAAAGGGTGATTAAAGTTTGATGAGGTTATTCAGTTCACTCAAGGAGATGTTGCCAAGGGCGAGCGGGTGCAGGGTTCCCATGATCCACCGCTTACCTGCTCCATCATCCTTTGAAATCCTGGTTTCGCCATACTTCTTTACCAGGAAAGGAACCTTGGCAAGGATCTCCTCCTTTGGGATCTCCTTGAAATTTATGGAGATCAGGATCGATTCAAAATCCATTTTCGGATGCTGGTAAAGATGCACCAGGATCCTTTTAGAGAGTGCAAGGTCAAGGTTGCGTCCTTTCAGGAATTTCAGCATATCGTAAACCTTTCCGAAAGTAAAGTCGGGTAGCGGGGGGTATTTCCCCTGGATGTTCTTCAGGCTATGGGCAAACAGCACTGCGGTGAATCGTGCCGGGATCTCGAGTTCAGATTTTATCTTCTCAAGGAGAGGTACCAGGTTGTTCCTGAAAATGTAGGCAAAAGTATCTTCCGGCACATCCCAGGCGATCAGCTGGTCGATTCTTTCGGCTACCAGCCTGGGCAAGTGGTTTGCAGCCTCCTCTATTACCAGGTCATCGAGCGGGATGGGAGCCGAGTCGGTATCGGGATACATGCGGTCGGCGCCCGGAAGCACGCGTTCGAAGATCGTAGTACCGTCCTCGAACGATTTGCGAGTTTCGTTGGGAACGCCTTTGAAGGCCATCCTGCAACGCTCTTCGATCGTCTCCATGGCTGTTTTAATATCTGCTTCCGGTCCCCAGAAGATGACCTGGCCATCTTCCTCTTTGCTTCCGAGCAGACTCCGGACCTTTGTCCATACCTTCTCTCCCAGCGGATCGCTGAACATCTCGGAGTGGAGCATGTTTGGCTTTTCGATACAGGCGATCACCTTGAGCCGGTCGGTGAGCTCGTCGGCAAACATCCTCCCGGGCTGAGTGAAATGAGAGATTATCCCTCGAAAATCCGGCAGGTTCACGATATGGATCTTCGTGGTTTTTTCTTTTTTATGAAAATCGGGCAGGACGATTTTAACCTCTTTCAGTGAGACCTCTTTTGAGGAGATCTTCCATGCCTCAGGATCGGCAACATGGGCATTCAGTTTTTCCCGGATCTGCAGGAGCGCCCACTGGCGATAGGCCTCGTTGTGGGTAAGCTCGGGCATCCAGGAAGTATGGGCTACCCCTTTGATCTCCACGCGGGTTCCTCCGCGGCAACTCACGTTTACGTCGGCGCGGGTGGAACCGATACCGGTCTTTACCTTCCCGGTACTCCGGTTCAGGAAACGGATATAGTCGGCCCCCTCCTTCACCTCGCCGGGATTGACAAAATCGGGATAGGTCACCGTTTCAATGAGCGGGTTGCCGAGGCGGTCGGTGCGGTAGACACGCACATGGCCGATGTCGGAAACTTCGCGGCAGGAGTCCTCCTCCAGGCTAAGCTGGATGAGCCTGACTTTCTTGTTCCTGAGCTGTATCTCTCCCTCCACACCGATGATGGCGGTCCGCTGGAACCCGGTAGGTATCGAGCCGTCGAGATACTGTTTGCGCGTGATGTGAACCTCCCCGACGATCTTGAGTTTCGAGAGCAGGGAGATGCCGATGGCAATGCCGAGCGCCTCCCGGTTAAGCGGGAAGGGCGGGGTATCATCCACGTCGTAGGTACAGGCTGTTTCGTTCGCGATCCGGTAAACGATCTCTTTGCGGGTTTTGAACTCCATCAGGGCTGTTCCGTCGTATTCGCCGAGCTCGCTAAGCGTTGGACGCATGTGCCGGATCAGTTCGGCATCATATTGATCGGCTTTCTGGTAGATGCCCGAAGGACAGTGGCAGAAGAGCTTTTCTCTGGTCCTGAGTTGCTGGTGGACTTCCAGTCCCGACATAAACCCTATCCTGTCATAATCAGCCTGGGTAGCGTGTTGACGTGCAACGTAACCGACCTGTTTCATGGTTTCGGCATGGTTCTGCACGGGGTCGAAGGATTGCTTCATACAAATGGGGAAGGTTGGTAAAGAGATGCAAAAATAGCCATTTCTCCCATCCTTTGTGAAGATGGTGAAAAAAATAGTACCTTTGCCTATTCCATTGCCAATTCCCTGATCTGACGGATGAAATCACTTCGGTCGACATTCATTTTCTGCCTCATTTTTACCCTTTTTACAACCTCCGCACAGGACACGACCAAGATCATGCTCGAGAAGGCCGATACCTGGGAATATGACCAGGATATGAGGCAGGATATCCAGCGGATCCTGGGTAATGTGATCCTCAGCCACGACAGCGCTTTTCTTTACTGCGACAGCGCCTACCTCGACGACGAGAGGAACAACGTGATCGCATACGGAAACGTCCACATCATGATCAGTGATACCCTCAACCTCTACGGGGATTCGCTCAAATACGACGGTAACACCAAGGTTGCCAGGATTTACAGCAATGTAAAACTGATCGATAACCAGACGATCCTCACCACCGACACCCTGGTGTTTGACCGCAAGACCCAGATCGCGCAGTACGATTACTGGGGAAAGATTGTGAACGACAAGAACATCCTGGTCTCCAGACACGGATATTACTATACCGACAGGAAGGAGTTTTTCTTTAAGGAGAAGGTTCACCTGATCAATCCCGATCACGAGATGCACTCCGATACCCTGATGTACAATACGGTGACGGAGGTATCCTACTTTTTCGGGCCATCCAACATCGTGAGCAGGGACAAGGTCGATTCGATCTACTGCGAGAACGGATGGTACGACACAAAGTACGACAAAGCCCGGTTCCGTAAGAATTCTGTCATCTGGCATGAAAGCCAGTACATCACAGGCGACAGCATCTACTATGAGCGAAGGAGTGGATTCGGGCAGCTCTTCCGAAATGCACTTCTCGTCGATACCATTCAGAACACCCTGCTGATGGGAAACTACGGGGAACTGCAGCGCCGGAAGGGATATGCCTTCATGGTCGACAGCGCCCTGGTTGTGATGGTCGATAAGCGTGATTCCCTCTTCATGCATTCCGACACTGTGAAGGCTACATTCGACACGGCAGAGAAGATCAGGGATGTGCGCTGTTACTACAAGGTGAAATTTTTCCGGGAAGACCTCCAGGGGATGTCCGATTCGCTGGTTTATCACGCATCCGATTCTGCCATGACGATGTACCACTCCCCGGTGATCTGGACGGGGCTAAACCAGCTGACTGCCGATTCCATCACCCTGACCATAAAGAACGGCAGGGCCGATTCGCTCAAGATGTACAGCGGGGCCTTCATCATTTCTGAAGATGATACCAACAAGTTCAACCAGATCAAGGGGAGGAACATCAAAGCAAAATTCAGGAACAACGATCTGTACAAGATCAACGTGTTGGGCAACTCGGAAACGATCTACTATGTGCGGGAGGAGGACCGGTCGCTGATCGGGATCAACAAGGCGCTGTCGGGGGATATGCTCATCTTTCTGGAGAAAAACCAGGTAAAATCGATTACTTACCTTCAGAATCCCACGGCCGTTCTGTGGCCGGAGAAGGAGATCTCCCCGTATGACCTGAAGCTGAAGAATTTCAAATGGCTGAAAGATAACCGGCCGCTGGTGAAGGAGGATATTTACAGGTGGACTGAGGATACACCGCCGCCGGCGAAAGAATCAAAAGAAGCCCCTACCGGCGCTCCCTGAAAAAAAATTAAAACACCGAAACCTTTATATATTTTTTCGGGTTGGCTTTGATGTCCTCGATCAGCAGGTTCAGGTCCCGGGCAGCCTTTTCAAGTTCCCTGTAAAGTTTGTCGTCGTTGAGCAGCAGGCCGACGGTTCCCTGGCCCTGGTTGATCTTCTGCAGGGCGGTGGTCAGCGACCCGATGGCAGTGTTCACCATCGACAGGGTATAGGGTATCCTGGCCTTGGCCAGTGAGTCGCTCACATCGGAAAGGTTGGTGAGAATGTTCGTGATCTTATCGTTGTTCTGCCGTAGGTTTGCGCTGATCGATTCCACGTTGGTGATGATGGCAGCCAGGTGGTTGCGCTGCGTACTCACAAGGGTATCGATGTTATAGGTTGTATGAGCCAGGTTCTGTAACGCCTCTTTCACATGTTCAATCGCCTGCACGAGGTTGTTACGGGTATTCTTATTCAGCACCTCCTGGACTATGGTTGCAACCGTGTCGATGGAACTGATCAGGTTCTCCGCCTTCTTTTTGAGCGGAAGCAATTGCCGGTTTACCTCCTCACCAAGGGTGGCTTCTGTAATACTTTTCAGGGTGTCGCCACTCCGGGCCAGAACGTTGGTATCCCCGAGATTGATCTCCACCTCCTTCCCGCCCAGCAGATCGGAACTGAATATCCTTGCATAAGAGTTCTTCGGGATCGGATAGTCGCCATCGATGTACAGCTCAACAATGATCTTGGCAGGGTTCCTGGGATCGAAATAGAGCTTTTTTACCTGCCCGACCTTCAGCCCCTTGATGGAAATTGGATTTGCGGCTACCAGTCCATTCACATGATCATATACAGCGATGAAGGTCTGATGTCTCTTGAAGAGTTCCAGCCCTTTCAGGTACATCAGTCCCCATATCAGCACGGCAGTGGCGATCACGAAGATGATGCCTACTTTAACTTCTTTTCTGATTTTCACTGGTTACTAAACTTTCACCGCACTAAATTACAGTTTTCCGGTCAATGAAATGCAGTTACCGGAATTTTATTTGGGTCACTTCCCAAGGATCCTTTTTGCCTCGCTCTCCGGGATCCTTTCATTACCGCGAAAGATCACGATGAATGCATCTTTGAACCCTTTCCGTTTTACCTGCTGGAGGAGCCGGTTGGCAGCTTCGAGGGATGGTTCATCTCCAACCGTGTACTTGCAGAGACCATTATGCCGGTACATGGAGACATGAGCGAACCCGTCAAATTTAGGGGAGTCAGTGCCGATATCGGTAGAGGTGGTCGCTATCTGGACACGGAATGAGAGGGTCCCGGCCCGGGGTACGGCCTCCTGATATGGCACGATCTGGATTGTCTCTTTTTTCTGCTCCGGGATCTTATATTCCGGCGCCGCACCCGGATTTTCAAGCTTTTGCTTATATACCTTGAAGGCCCTGAAAATGGCCGAAGCAATGTACTCCTGTCCCTTATCGGTGATCAGGAAATTCTCTTCGGAGGCATTGCTCAGGTAACCCGACTCGACCAGCACGCTTGGCATGGTGGTTTTATAAAGCACGATGAAGCCGGCCTGTCGTACTCCCCTGTTATTCAGTCCGACCCTCTCCTCGAGTTGCTGCTGTATCTCAGCCGCGAACTCCATGCTCTGTTCCAGGTTGGAGTTCTGGAAAAGGGAGAAGGTGATATAGGATTCGTCGTTGTTGGGATCAAATCCAGAATATCTAGCAGAGTAGTCCGACTCGAGCAGGATTGCCGAGTTCTCCTGTTTGGCAATCTCAAGGTTGGCCTGCGACTTATGAAGCCCCATAACATAGGTCTCGGCTCCTCGAAGGGACTTGTCCCTGTTGGCGTTGCAATGAATGGAGATGAAAAGGTCGGCCTTGCTGCTGTTGGCGATCTCCGACCTGCGGTCGAGCTCCACGAAGTAGTCGCGGTCGCGGGTGTAAATGACCTTCACCTCCTTGAAGTTGCGCTGGATCATATTCCCCAGCTTGAGGGCTATGGCAAGGTTGAGGTTCTTCTCACGGGATCTTTTTCCCATGGCACCAGGGTCGTTGCCTCCGTGACCGGGATCGATAACGATCTTCCTGATCGTACCGTTCGTCTGGGCATGGATCTTCGGTCCCGGGAGGATCACCGGAAATGAGAAAATAAAAAACGCCGCCCAGAGCCGGATGCGCTGCAGAGGGATGTTAAAGAATCTTAAAAAAGACAACGGTCTCAATAATTTTAATTAGTTTTGAAACCCGAAGAATAACGGTCTACAACGCCTTTTTATTCTGAATTTGATTTCAAAACAAAGATAGAACATAAACCCCGGAATTCAGAAAAGAAGTTGTTAACGAAATTATTAACAAAACCTTTCTTTTTTTTCCTTTTTTTGTTTCAATTCCTCCTGTTGCCCGACACCGGTTTATATGCACAGGATACGATCGGGCAGAAAAAGAAGGATTCCATTTACCTGATGGATTCGCTCAGACAGGCACCTGTCATCCGGGTGAACCTTGCCGATACCTCCGTGGCAAAACCCGACACAGCACTTAAGCTCAAAAAAGCGATCGCAGCAATTGATACCATAACAAAGTCGGATACTTCCGCCAAAGACACTATTGCCAAAAAGAAGGAGGGGGGCCAGAAACTTGAAGCAAAGGTAGAATATGTTTCCAGGGACTCGCTCCGTTTCGAAATCAAGGACCAGAAGGTTTTTCTTTACAAAGACGCTGAGATCAAGTATCAGAACATCGATCTGAAGGCGGCCTATATTGAGATCGATTTCCCGAAGAACCTCGTCTTTGCCAAGGGAATCCCCGACTCCACGGGCAAGGACCAGGGGATGCCGCAATTCTCAGAGGGCTCTGAAAACTTCAAATCCAAGATCATCAACTACAACTACATCACCAAGCGGGGATTCATTAGTACTGTATTCACGAAGCAGGACGAAGGGTATCTGCATGGAACGGTGGTCAAGAAGATGGAGAACAACGTGACCTACATCAAATCGGGAACCTATACTACCTGCGAAAATGAGGAGAATCCCCATTTTGGGTTCAAATTCAACAAAGCCAAGGTCATTCCGGGTAAAAGGGTCATCACCGGCCCGGCCTACATGGAAATTGCAGGGGTGGCCACGCCGCTGGTTGTACCGTTCGGTTACTTTCCGAACCGGACAGGGCAGCGGTCCGGGATCCTGCTCCCAACTTACGGGGAGTCGAACAACCGGGGCTTCTATTTTGAGAACTTCGGCTATTACCTGGCCATCAGCCAGTACATGGATCTGAAGATTCAGGCCGACATCTATACCCGCGGAAGCTGGGCCATCAAACCCACCTACACCTACAACAAGCGTTACCATTTCAACGGGAGTTTCAACTTCAGCTATGCCGTGAACAAGATCGGATCGGCCGACTCACCCGATTACCAGGAATCAACCGACTTCAGGGTCCGGTGGACCCACAACCAGGACCCAAAAGCGAGGCCCAGGAGCAGCTTCTCCGCAAACGTGAACATCGTCAGCAATACCTTCAACAAGTACAACCTGTCGAGCAGCACGGAGGCCTATCTTTCCAACACCTTCCAGTCGAGTATCAACTATTCTACCAACTTCGCGGGCAAATACTTCCTGAACATCAACTTCAACCACAGCCAGAACACCCTGAATAAGACAATCGAGATAACCCTTCCGCAGATCGCCTTTTCTGTGAACCAATTCTATCCTTTCCGCCGCAAAAATCCGGTCGGAAAGATGCGCTGGTACGAACAGATCAGCATGAAGTATAATTTCGACGCCGAAAACCGTTATAACACATACGACTCGCTGCTGTTCAAACCCGGATGGGAAAAGCTGATGAGAAACGGTATCCGCCACAGCTTCCCCATCAACGGGACCTTCAGGGTACTGAAATTCTTTAACTGGACCAACGGGATCAACATCAGCGACCGGATGTATTTCCAGACCATCCGAAAGCGTTATGTCTCACCGGAGTCCGGCGACAGCATTATGGGATACTACAAGACCGACACCGTCTTCGGATTCGCCAATGCCTTTGACGCAAATTTCTCCTCCTCGATCAATACAAGAATTTACGGTATGTACCAGTTCAAAAAGGGACCCCTGGTGGCTATCCGCCATATGGTGACCCCTTCGGTGACCTTCTCCTACACGCCAAACTGGGGATCCCCTTCTCTCGGTTACTGGAGATACATCGAGAACGATACCAACACGGTGAACCCTCAGAAATATTCAATCTTCCAGAACGGGATCTACGGGGGACCGCCGAGCGATCAGTCGGGGATGATAACCTTCGCCATCAGTAACAACCTCGAGATCAAGGTAAGGAACCGGAAAGACACCATCACGGGAACCCGGAAAATCCCGCTGATCGACGACCTTACCATCCGGGCCTCCTACGATATTGCCAAGGATTCGGTAAAATGGTCGCCTATTACCCTGAGTGGCCGGAGTACGTTGTTTAAAGGACTTACCATTCAATACTCATGGGCCTGGGATATGTATGCCCGGGATTCGCTTGGAAGGAGGACCAATACAACGGAGTGGAAGGCGAATCACCGTTTGCTGAGGCTCGACAACACCCGGTGGGATGTCGGACTCTCCTACACCCTTTCATCCGACAAGGTCAAGGGTAAGAAAACCCCGACCAAGGGCTCGCCGCAGGAGCAGCAGGACATCATGGACTACTACGATTATTATGTCGATTTCGATATTCCCTGGAGTTTTTCATTCAACTACAGTTTCAGTTACAACAAGGCCTGGGATAACTCCCAGTATACAAGGGTGGGGAAGATCGTCCAAACTCTTGGTTTCAACGGGCAGCTGAACATCACGCCGAAATGGAAGATCAGCCTGACAACAGGATGGGATTTCACCAACAATCAGATATCCTACACTTCGATTGATGTTTACCGCGATCTTCACTGCTGGGAAATGCGCTTCGGCTGGATCCCGAAAGGAGCCCAGCAAAGCTGGAACTTCTCCATCAACGTGAAAGCCTCGGTGCTGCAGGACATGAAGCTGAACAAGAAGAAGGACTTCAGGGACTTTGCAGATTAATGACTATTGACTATTGACTAATGACTAATTATATGAAACGAATTATCAGTACCGATAAAGCCCCGAAGGCGATCGGACCATACAGCCAAGCTGTGGAAGTAAACGGAATGTTATACATCTCCGGCCAGATACCCATTGATCCTGCAACCGGAAAGCTGGCTGAAGGAGGGATCACCGAACAAACGGAGCAGGTGATGAAGAATATCTCGGCCATCCTGAGTGCTGCCGGTTACTCCTTCAGGGATGTGATCAAGTCGACCTGCCTGCTGAGCGACATGGAGAACTTTGCCTCCATGAATGCCGTTTACGGAAAATATTATGCTGTTGATCCCCCGGCCAGGGCCGCCTATGGCGTGGTGAAATTACCGCTCGGTTCCCTTGTTGAGATCGAGACCATCGCGGTCAGGTAGCCGGAAAAGGCATAACAGATATCATTGATCATCGCCCGATGAGGACCCACGCGGCCCAGAGTGTCGGAAGGGCAGTGTCACGGCAGGCGATCATCTCCATCTTGGTTTCGCGGAGGGCCCTGCTGTAACTCATTCCCGAGAGCCATTTCCGGTAGAAATTAACCATGAACCGGCCCGCGTATTTGTCGGTGATGTTCCACAGCGTTGCAAGGATGTTCTTGGCGCCGGCGCCAAGGAATCCGGCCGGCATGGTGGCGATACACTGGGGCCCCTCCCATCTGCCTGCTGCAGAAGCGCAGGCATTCAGCACAACAAGGTCGGCCTTCAGCCTCATGTTCAGAATCTCCTTCAGGGTCAGAATTCCCTTTGGACAAAGGTCGTTTCTGCCTGTCGGTTCACCTACCCAGAAAAGGAATCCTCCGG
>JBAXRT010000102.1:0-11307 GCA_037131065.1 bacterium
GACCCGCGACCCCGACCTTGGCAAGGTCGTGCTCTACCAGCTGAGCTACTTTCGCGATTTATTGGGAGTGCAAATATATAAAATTTTCAAAAACAGACCATTTTTTTTTACTTCTTCAGCAGCTTTTTGATCTCATTCAGCTTCATAAGAGCTTCAACCGGCGTCAATGTGTTGATCTCGGTGTTCAGGATATCCTCCTTTATCTGGATAAGGAGGGGATCGTCGAGCTGGATGAAGCTGAGCTGCACACCAGATGCAGGATCCAGGTTCCATGATCCAGGATGATCAATTCCTTTAGATTTCCCTGCGGTTTTCTTTTTCTTATCCTGCTTCATGTATCCTGCATCATGTAACCCTTTTCCAAGCTCCTCCGCATTATGCGACTCCTCCAATTGAACAAGAAGCTCTCCAGCCCTTTCCAGGACCGAGGTCGGCATCCCGGCCATCCTGGCCACATGGATCCCGAAGCTGTGCTCACTCCCTCCCGGCAATAGTTTCCTCAGAAAGATCACCCGGTTGCGCATCTCCTTGATCCCGATATGAAAATTCCTTATCCGCGGGAAGAGATTGGCCATCTCATTCAGCTCATGGTAGTGGGTTGCAAACAACACCCTTGGTTTGAAGAAGGGATGCTGGTGAAGGTACTCCGCAATGGCCCAGGCAATGCTGATGCCGTCGTAGGTGCTGGTACCGCGGCCGATCTCGTCGAGAAGGATGAGGCTCCGGTTCGAAATGTTGTTTAGAATACTGGCGGTCTCATTCATCTCCACCATAAAGGTAGATTCGCCGGAAGAGATGTTGTCGGAAGCGCCGACCCGGGTAAATATTTTATCGGTAAGACCAAGATATGCGGCTTCGGCCGGGACGAAGCTGCCCATCTGTGCCATCAGGACGATGAGGGCTGTCTGACGCAGGAGGGCCGACTTCCCCGACATGTTCGGACCCGTCAGGATGATGATCTGCTGCGATTTGTCATCGAGCATCACATCGTTTGCAATATACTCTTCGCCTGGTTTCATCTGCCTTTCGATGACGGCGTGTCGTCCGTTGCGGATATCGATCACGCACGAGTCGTTGAACTGAGGCCTGATATATTTGTATCCGACGGCATTCCGGGCAAAGGCGACAAGCACATCCATCTGTGCGATCA
Source organism: bacterium (assembly GCA_037131065.1). Lineage (GTDB taxonomy): Bacteria > Bacteroidota > Bacteroidia > Bacteroidales > FEN-979 > JBAXRT01. The sequence goes on from JBAXRT010000102.1 coordinate 1,151, forward strand.
GCGTGGCGTTGAGCTGAACAGGCCGGATATAGGCCATGAGAAACAGGATCAGTTCGCTGTAGATCTTCAGCTCAAGCTCCATCATCTTCTCCTCGGCATGGAGGATCTTCTCTTCGTACTCCTTCAGTTCGGGGGTTATGTAACGTTCGGCGTTGACCAGGGTCTGCTTTCGCTGCCAGTCGGCAGGAACCTTCTCCTTGTGCGCATGGGTCACTTCAAGGTAATACCCGAAGACGTTGGTATAACCGATCTTCAGGGAGGATATCCCCGTCCGCTCGATCTCCCGCTGCTGGATCTTTACAAGGTAATCCTTCCCCGAGAAGGCCATCTGGCGAAGTTCATCGAGCTCCGGGCTCACACCGCTTCGGATGATGTTTCCCTTGCTCGCCAGGGCAGGGGGATCGGGGTTGATCTCTTTATCGATCTTTTCCCTGGCCAGCTCACATGGGTTCAGCTGGTCGGCAAACCGGGCAAGACCCTCGTTCGAAGTTCCCTCACAGAGTTTCTTGACAAGCGTAATGGACTCAAGGGATATTTTCAGATGAACCATCTCCCGCGGGGAGACTTTTCCGACCGCCACCTTGCTGATGAGCCGCTCGAGGTCGCCGATGATCGTGAATTGCTGGCGCATGGTATCGGTCATCTCCCGGTTCCCCGCGAAGAATTCAACCACGTCAAGCCTCTCCTCGATCGGCTGACGGTTTTTCAGCGGGAGGATGATCCAGCGGCGGAGCTGCCGCGATCCCATCGGGGAGACCGTCTGGTCCATCACATCGAGCAGGGTCTTTGCGTTTTCGTTGAATGTGTTCAGCAATTCCAGGTTACGGATGGTAAACCGGTCGAGCCACACATAGTGATCCTCCTCGATCCGCGTCAGCTTGCTGATGTGCTCCACCTTGTCGTGCTGTGTCTCAGCAAGGTAATGGAGAATGGCACCTGCGGCGATGATGGCCTGGCCCAGGTTCTCCACCCCGAACCCCTTGAGGGAGACCGTTCCGAAATGTTTCAGCAGCAACTCGTTGGAAAATTCGGGAGTGAACACCCAATCGTCGAATGTGCTGATATAAAATTTGTTCCCGAAAAGCTCCGTACACCGCTGCCTCTTGTTCTTCTGGACCACCAGTTCACTCGGGCGGAAGCTCTGGATCAGCTTGTCGATGTAATCGAGGTTGCCCTGTGCCAGGTAAAATTCACCGGTAGAGATATCCAGGAAGGAGATCCCTGAGATCTTCTCATCCAGGTGAATCCCTGCAAGGAAATTATTCTCCTTCTGCTCCAGTACCTTATCATGGTATGAAACCCCGGGCGTAACCAGCTCCGTTACTCCCCTTTTTACGATGGTCTTGGTAAGTTTCGGATCCTCCAGCTGGTCGCAGATGGCAACCCGGAGCCCGGCCCTGACCAGTTTGGGAAGGTAGAGGTCGAGGGAATGATGCGGAAAACCGGCCAGTTCAATATAAGCGGCGGCTCCGTTGGCCCGCCGGGTGAGCACAATGCCCAGGATCCCCGAGGCGCGGATGGCATCCTCACCAAAGGTTTCATAGAAATCGCCCACCCTGAAAAGCAGCAGCGCATCAGGATACTTCGCCTTGATGGCATTGTATTGCTTCATGAGGGGGGTCTCGGCGGGTTCTTTCTTGGCTGACATTGTTGGCTGTTAATCCTTTGGTCCTTTAATCATTTGATGTAGGATGCAGGATGCAGGATAATTGAATATTCGTATTACTTAAAAATTTATTGGCTAAATTACTGAAAAAGTACAAAGGCTAAAGGCTAAAGAAAAAAGTATAAAGGAACGAAATAAATTATATTTGTATCTCAAACTATCATGCACAACAATTCATTATGCATCATGGATCTTGCATCGGTGCGAAGCGCCTTACATCCTGTATCCTGCATCCGATATAATCAAAGACAATGCGCAAACTGACAATGACTGAACTCAACCGGTTATCAGTCGAGGAGTTCAGATCAGCCGAAAAGAACCGGGTGATCATTGTTCTCGACAACATCAGGAGCCAGAACAACGTGGGGTCGGTGTTCCGCACGGCCGACGCTTTCCTGGCCGAAGCGGTCTATCTATGTGGGATCACCGCCACGCCTCCCCACCGCGAGATACACAAGACCGCCCTGGGCGCCACCGAGTCGGTGAACTGGCGTTACTTTGAAGAGACCAGGGAGGCCCTGACGGAGCTGCGTACAAACGGATATTATATCATTGCGGTGGAACAGACAGATAAAAGCATCCCTCTCAATGAATTCCTTCACCCGGAAGGGAAGAAACTTGCCCTCCTTTTTGGCAACGAGGTGAACGGGATCGAAGAGGAGTTGCTTGAACTGGCCGACCTCTCCATCGAGATACCACAGCTGGGGACAAAACACTCGATCAATATTTCAGTGGCTGTTGGGATCGTGTTATGGGACCTCCTGAACCGGGGTAAGAAACTTATCAACAAATGAAACCCTGCTTAAAATCATCCGTACAACTAGAAAAAAATCAAAAAAAATTAGGTATTTTCATGTCAATCTTCTTAATTTTACAGTCTGTTAACAAAAAGACAAACATAAGTGTCTTAAATTCAATTTTTTACACTTATCAACGTCAATTTGTTGATTTTGATGAAAGACTATTTGGAAAATCGACTATATTTACGTTATATTTGTAAAATCAGTAAACAAATTTTATAAACTCAAAATTCAGTAGTATGAAAAAGTTTTATCACATCTTATCCAGGGTAATGGTTGTCCTTCTTATCGCAATCATTCCTTTTGCTTCCATGGCGCAGGATAAACCCAAGGAAGCCAAGGTAAGAGCAAACGCTGCCCCGTCTTACAGCTATTGGTCAATCGGTGTCTTCGGTGGTCTTTCCCAGTTCAACGGGGACCTCTCCAAGAACCTCTGGGTCAACCTCGGGAAGGACCTCCTGGGTTACAACTACGGTATTGTGGCAACCAAGCAGTTCACCCGCGTTGTCGGTGTCCGCATCCGTGTTGCCCACGGGATGATCCAGAGCAGGGTCGACGGCAAGTATGCCTATCCTGTCGGGACAAACCCGGTTTACGTTCATGAAAAATTCAAAGTCTATCCGTGGGAAACCGATCTCCAGGTGACCATCAACTGGCTCAACTGGATCCTCGGCTACAAGCCGGAACGCGTCTTCTCATCCTACCTCATTGCAGGTATTGGCGCCGACCAGCGGATCGGTCACAAAACCGACCTTCTCACCAACGTCGACAATGCATGGATCGGGAACAAGAACCAGACGAACATGGGTAACACCAGCGGTCTCTTCAAACAGAACCTGGAGTTCAAGGTTGGTGCCGGTATCGGTTTCGACTTCAACATCAACAAACATTTCTCCATCCCAATTGAAGTTTACTGGAGATGGAACGACGGCGACATCACCGACATGACGATCGGCGGTGCCAAGCAGGTCAAGAATGATATGTACAGTTCAGCCACCATCGGTCTGACCTATAAATTCGGTTACTCAGGCGGAAACCTGAAGGAGATGGAAAAGAAATACGGTCTGGTAAAGTATGAAACCACTCCCCCGATCTTAACTGAAAAAGGCGACTCCGTTATTGTTACCATCAAGGGAACCTTCCCGCCGAAATATTTTGCTGCAAAAGCCGCAATGTACTTCCAGCCTGTTCTGAAATGGAACGGCGGTCAGTATGAACTGAAATCGGCCCATATCCATGGCGAAAAAGTAACCGGCGAAGGCACCATGATCAAGTACAAGGATGGTGGTACCTTTACCTATACCACCGTATTCCCATACAAACCGGAGATGAATACGAGCATGCTCACTGTTGCTCCGACTATCTACGAAGCAAAGGAAAAGATTCTCCCGAAGAAAGAAGAGATCAAGGCCAAGGTTAAATTCATCGACCTCCCCTCGCGCGATCTCGTTCCCGGTGTAATCTATACCCCGACACGCATCATCGCCGATCAGACCACCATCATTGCTGATCACGGATATATAAAAGAGGTTGTTGTTTCCAAAACCGGAGTCATCTTCTTCAAGAAGAACAAGTATGACCTCGACCTCAAATTCGGCCTCAACAAGACCGACGGTGCCAAGAAACTTCTGGCCGACGTGAACGCATTCCTGCAGCAGGGCTGGAAAGTCAAGAGCATCAACATGGACGGCTGGGCTTCACCCGAAGGGGAAGAGACCTTCAACGCCAACCTTTCCGAGAACCGTTCGAAGAGCGGACAGAAATGGATGACCGAACAGTATCAGAACTGGGTGAAGGAAGCAAACAAGGGCAACAAGGATAAGAAAGCCGTCAAGGCCCTCGTTGAAGCAGCCGGAAAAGATGTTAACATGCAGCTTGCACATCACGGACCCGACTGGAACGGATTCCTGAAAGAGGTCCAGGCCAGTGGTCTGAAAGACAAGGATAAGATCCTGAACGTGATCAACTCCACCGGTGATGAGAAGAAGAAAGAGCAGGAGATCCGCAATATGATCCTGATCTATCCCGAAATCGAAGAGAAACTTCTCCCGCCGTTACGCCGTTCGGAAATCACTGCCAACCTTTACGAGCCCAGGTTCACCGACGAGGAACTGCTGAAGTATGCCGTTTCCAACCCCGAAAAACTGAAGGTCGAAGAGCTTCTGTATGCTGCAACACTTACCAACAGCAACGATACCAAGCTCACCATCTATGAAAACGCAGCCAAGGCTTACCCCAGCAACTGGAAAGCCCTGAACAATGCAGGCGTTGCCAACCTTAACAAGGGTAACGTCGCCAAGGGTGGTGACTACCTTGCAAAGGCCGCCGGCGCAGCCCCGAACAACGGAGCCATCGAGAACAATATCGGCGTGGTTGCTGCAAAGAACAAGGACTGGAAGAAAGCAGAAGCCCAGTTCAAGAAAGCCCAGCAGCTGGGTGAGAACGAAAACTACAACCTCGGTATCCTCCTGATCCCGAAGGGTGACTATCCGAAGGCCCTCACCATGCTCGGCAATGCAAAGTGCGCTTACAACCTGGGTCTTGCACAGCTCGTCTCCGGCAACTATGCCGCCGCCGAAGCTACCCTGAAGTGCGCTCCGCAGACACCCGAAACCAACTACCTGCTCGCCATCGTAGGTGCCCGTACAAACAATTCCAAGATGCTGTACGAATACCTGATGAAGGCTTGCCAGAATGCAGACCTCAAGGCTCAGGCCAAGGGTGACCGGGAGTTCTACAATTTTGCAACTACTCCTGATTTCCAGAATATCGTGAAATAAAATCTGTTTGCTGATAAAAAAAGCCTGGTCAACCGACCGGGCTTTTTTTTTCGATCTTTGCCAAATGAAAGAGATCTATATTCTGCTGGGTTCCAACCGCGGCGACCGGCAAGTCACCATCGAAAAGGCAAAAGGCCTGATCGCTTCCACATGCGGAACCATACTGGCCGCCTCCTCTCTCTATGAGACCGAACCCTGGGGATTCAATGACGAGACTCCTTTTATTAACCAGGTGATCGAGATCGAGTCCAGGCTTGAGGCAGAGGAGTTGATGGCGCAGCTTCTGGCTATTGAAGAAAAACTGGGGCGGATCAGATCTGGAAACCAGATGCTGGATACAGGATGCAGGATACAGGATGCAGGATACAGGATGCGGAATGATGAATCCTGGATCGCGAGCGAAGCGAGCATGGATCCTGCATCGGGCGGGAATCGCCTTTTCATCTACGAACGAAGTGAGCCATACTCCAGCCGTACCATCGACCTCGACATCCTCTTCTACGGCAATAAAATAATTTTCACCGAAAGGCTGATGATTCCCCACCCCCGGCTGCACGAACGGCGGTTCACCCTCGAGCCCCTGAATGAAATTGCCCCAACTTTTCAACACCCTGTTTTGAAAAAGACAATTTCCTTACTTTTACAGGAGTGTACAGACACCCATAAGGTGGTGCGGATTAGTTGAAATTAATTCTTGAAGTTATTTTTATTCACCACAATAGGCACAATAGGGCACAATAGCTTTTCTGCTGTGCTTTCTAATGTGTTCTATTGTGTCTAATGTGGTTAATTTCTATTTTGTATAACTACATCGTCATAGAAGGCAACATCGGCGCGGGGAAGACCTCCCTGGCGACCCGCATGTCGGCCGAGCTCAACGCATCGCTGATCCTGGAGCAGTTCGAGGAGAACTCCTTCCTTCCGAAATTCTATGAAGATCCGGCGAGGTATGCCTTTCCGCTGGAGCTCTCCTTCCTGGCCGACCGCTACCAGCAGCTGAAGAATCACTTTACCAAGCCCGACCTCTTCACCGGCTTTACCATCGCCGATTACTTCATCTTCAAATCACTCATTTTCGCCAGCAAGAACCTCGAACCCCTCGAATACGGTCTCTACAGCAAACTCTTCAACATCGTCTCCTCTGTCGTCCCTAAACCCGACCTGATCGTCTACCTCTACCTGAGCCTCGACAACCTGAAACGCAACATCCTCAAACGCGGCCGCACCTACGAGCAGAACATCCAGTTCGACTACCTCGAAAAGATCCAGACCGGCTACCTCGATTTCCTCCGCCAGCAAGCCGACCTACGGGTTCTGCTGATTGATACCAATAGCCTTGATTTCGTCGAAAGGGAATCAGATTACTCCTGGATAAAGAGCACCATCATGCAGGAGTATCCGGTGGGGATGCATTATGTTAACAGATAAGAGATCGCTTTTCTATTGATGCAGGATGCAGGATACAGGATACAGGATGCAGGATACAGGATGCAGGATATTGGATGAATGTGGATTTACTTCAAGGTTTTATGTTCCTTTTTTACCTTTTCGATGAAATGATAAATTTTCCTTCCCAGGAGAAGTAGCTTTTCTTTTATTTTCGCATATTTTTTTTCATTCTTTAAAGATTTTGTGAGAAACAGGGTATTCAAATGATCTAATGTTTCATCGCAGGAGGCATGGGCTGTTATCAGAAAAAAAATAAACTGTTGTTTATATGCCCTTCTTCCATAACCCTCAACAATATTTGATTTGACTGATTTAATTGATCGCCTTATTTGGCTTCCTGTTTCATAAAATTCAAATTTTGGCAAGTCATTCAGAGTCATTTCATGAATTGAAATAGTCAATTCATTAGCCAATTTCCAGATTTCAAGATCCTGATAGTTCATACTTTTTCTTTTTAGTCGTTTTCGCTCTCAAAAGGTGATACTCCAACGTCCATTTTCATTCTTTTTCTTCATCCTGTATCCTGCATCCTGCATCCTGTATCTTGTTAACAATACAATGTGTAAAAGAAACACAACCAATTGGAATCGACATGAAATAAAAAAAGTAACCTTGTGAAAGATTTTAGTTATTTTTTCTGATGCGTCAGTTTAGGTTATTGTTTCTTTTGGTTTTATTATTGTGCCTTATCAAGGGATTTGCCGACGGTGAGGGAATTGTCTACAAAAGTGAAAAAGGAAAATTCACTGCTCCTCCTCCAACGCCTTCAATTTTTATTCTGGATAAAGGAATTCAATCGCCGCAGAAAATAATGAACTTCATGCTTGACTTCAACAAGGAAATTGATACAGGTTTTCTGCGACAACTGATAAAGACCTACCTCATTGAATCTGCCCTGGAAGGAATTAACTATGAGATTGCCATCTGCCAGATGTGCCTGGAAACTGGTTTTCTCCGGTTTGGTGGATCAGTAAGCCGTTTTCAGAATAATTTCTGCGGGTTGGGAGCAACCGATGCATATACTGCCGGGGACTGGTTCGGAAATATGGAAGAGGGGGTAAGAGCGCATATACAGCATCTTAAGGCCTATGCCAGCATAGAACCAATGAGGACTCCCGTTGTTGATAAACGTCTGAAACGGGTCCAAAGAGGCACTGTAATTACTGTTTATGATCTTACAGGGCGCTGGGCGGCAGATCCTGACTATGGGTCAAAAATTTCCTATCTGCTGAAAAAGCTTTATTCAAACTAGTATCTGAGTTTGCCTTTTCAAATTGATTCACACACATTCTTTGGTTGACAGATGCAGGAAGCAGGATTCAAGATGCAAGATACAAGGCGCTTCGCGCCGATGCAAGATGCAAGATACAAGTCAGATTATCGTTTATCCTGTATCCTGCATCCTGCATCCTGTATCCTGTATCTCTTCCGACAGCCATAATATGTAACCCGGATACTCTGACAACGTCAAATGTCTTATCTTTATAATTGATAAACTTAAACCGCCATGAAAGAGTTCTTCAAAATCATGTTCGCTTCCATGCTTGGAACGTTCCTGACCCTTTTCCTCATTACCGTATTCTGCACGGGAATCATCGCAGCCATCGTCATTGCCTCTTCCAGCGATGAGGTGGTAATCAGTAAAAACACCCTGCTCCATGTCAGACTTGACAAACAGATCATGGACCGGTCGCCCAAGATGCCCTTCTTTTCCAATTTCAACATGTCGAACAAGATCACGGGACTCAATGATATCCTGGAGAATTTCGACAAGGCAGCCAAAGACGATAACATCAAGGGAATTTACCTCGATCTTACCTCTATTCCGGCAGGGATCTCCACCATTGATGAGATCCGCGACGGACTGATCGCCTTTAAAAAGTCGGGGAAGTTCATCTGGGCATACAGCGAAGCCTATGATCAGGGCGCCTACTACCTGGCCACCGTTGCCGACAAGATCTTCCTGAACCCCGAAGGAGCGCTCCTTTTCAAGGGTCTCAACTCGGAAATGCCATTCGTGAAAGGTACCCTCGAAAAACTCGACATCAAGGTCCAAATCATCCGCCATGGCAAGTTCAAGGCAGCAACAGAACCATTGTTCCTCGATAAAATGAGTGCCGAGAACCGGCAGCAGATCACCGCGATCATCACCGATATCTGGAATAAAATAGTGACCGGGATCTCCGATACACGCAAGATCAGCAGGGAGGAGCTCAACCGTTACGCCGATGAGCTGTCGGTGGAGACGGCCCAGGATGCACTGAAACTGAAGTTCGTCGACCAGCTTGTTTACAAGGATGAGCTGATCAGCGAAATAAAGAAGAAGCTGAAAATCGGTGAGAAAAAGAAGATCCAGATGGTGAGCCTCGAAAAATATACCGACGTTGCGTTACATGGCGACGGAGTGACAAAAACCGACAAGATCGCCGTGATCTACGCGCAGGGCTCCATCGCAAGCGGTGAAGGCGATGACCAGTCGATCGGCTCCGAAAGCATGTCGAAAGCCATCCGTAAGGCCAGGGAGGACGACAAAGTAAAAGCCATCGTTTTCCGCGTTAACTCAGGCGGCGGAAGTGCCCTCGCATCCGACGTGATCTGGAGGGAGATCGACCTTGCCAGCAAGGTAAAACCGGTCGTTGCCTCCTTCGGGGATGTTGCCGGAAGCGGCGGTTACTACATCGCCTGCGCTGCAACAAAAATCCTTGCCGATCCGACGACAATTACCGGTTCCATCGGTGTCTTCGGCGTCGTCCCCAATTTCCAGGGACTCTTCAACAAAAAGCTCGGTATCACTTTCGACAATGCCGGAACCAACAAGAACAGCGACTTCATCCCCGTCATGAAACCCCTCCCCACTTACCAGGCCATGCTGATCCAGAAAGATGTGGACCATATTTATAATGTCTTCACCGCCAAGGTTGCCGCAGGCAGGAAAATCCCGCAGGCCAGGGTCGACAGCATCGGCCAGGGTCGTATCTGGAGCGGTACCGAGGCCAAAAGCATCGGCCTCATCGACGACTGGGGCGGGCTGACCAAAGCCATTGAACTGGCAGCCGAACTGGCAAAAACGAAGAGTTATAAGCTGGTGAGCCTTCCCGAACAGAAAGACCCGATCGATCAGATCATCGACGAGATCTTCGGCAATGAGCCATCAGCAGTCATCCGCCAGGCCCTCGGCGAAGACTACAAATACTACGAGTACATAAAAGAGCTCAGGGAGATGAAGGGGGTACAGGCGAGGATGCCGTTCTTAATTAACATTAATTGATAATGGATAATGGATAATTGATAATTAAATGAAGAGGGAGAATATTATTAGAGAAAAATCTTATGCTTTTGCCCTTAGGGTAGTCAAACTATATAGTTTTCTTTGAAAAGAAAAACAAGAATACATTTTAGCAAAGCAAATTCTCCGGTCCGGAACTTCAATTGGGGCATTAGTTCGTGAATGCGAACATGCCG
>JBAXRT010000103.1:0-11009 GCA_037131065.1 bacterium
TATCGAGCGGTTCGAAAACGGCGGGCTGCGGTATCCAGTGGAAGACGCCGCCTAAACTTTGTTAACCAAAAGAGCGGCCAGAGCACAGGATAACGAGTTTTTAAAGTGAAGGGTATCCGCGTCCGTAAAAAGCAGGTACTGGCCGCTTGCATATTGTGAAAGCTGCCAGCAAGCATAACTTTTACCCAGCCAGCCTTTTTCCAGCTTTTTACCTTTTACAAGTTTTATCCGGCTGTCTTTTTCTGCCCATTTTCTAACAACTTCATGTGTGTTGTCGCTGGAATTATCATCGAGAACAATTATTTCAAAATTTGGATAGTCCTGCCTTGCAAGCGATCTCAGGCATCTATTTATGTTTCTCTCCTCATTTCTGGCAGGTATGAGTATGGAAACCTTTGGAGGATCATTTTTAATTTTTGCGGGCAGCGAATAAATAACAGTATTCCTGAAAAGGTGGTTATTAACAATGAAGTTAATAAGAATAATTATCAGGATCAAAACAATAGAAAATTGGTAAAGCAATATTATTTCCATAAGTTTTGATGTAACTTTAATAACATCATAATTATATCATATATCAAATCCTTTAGAATATAAATCTTAAAAGTATCCTGATAAATGATTTAATTATATATAATTATGCGTATGCAAGCCGATGACTTTTTGGCTTTGGTAGGCGATATTGGATTTGAACCAATGACCTCTGCGATGTCAACGCAGCGCTCTAACCAACTGAGCTAACCGCCCCGGTAGATAAATTATAAGTCCAATTCTTTTTAAATCTTAATTTAAAAGCGATAACCTATCTAAAATGATAAGCCCGCAAAATATTAATATTAAGACTTATGTTAATCTTACTCCCGGTAATCATAATACCAAAAGTAATTATCTTTAGGAATATTAATAAATATAGCTATAATATTATCACGGTAGGCAATTCGACTAATTCTTCTTCATTTTTGATAGTGCTTCTACGCTTTGATTCCTCAAATTCTTTTTCCATGTTGTCAGCATACTGCGCAGGACTTTTTATTGCTTGTGCAGGGAGCTCGTACGGTTCATAGGCCGGGTTCAGGGAGTAGAGGATAAGTTTCCCTTCGGCTTCAAGCCTGTTCTCAACCACTTTAAAGATGATGCCGTCATCGGTTGTCAGAATGATATAGGCATCCTTGTCACGGATGGTTGTCCAGTTCTGGATGAAAACCCCGGTTACCCAGGAGCCGTGATCGATGGGAAGCATGGAGTCGCCGCTGACCTGGAAGGTCCGGTACTTTTTCTGTTTCGAAAGGAAAGGCAGCCGGAAGGTGGGAAGGATACTGATATATTCCGGATCGGCGAAGCCGCTGGAATATCCTGCTTTTGCTTTTTCCGATACCAGTTCGATGTTCTCTTCATTATCGGCATTTACCGTTGTGGCCAGCACCCGGAGGTTGCTGCCCCTGATGAAAACATCATATCCGCGTTCCACCTGCCGCATCTGGCTCTCGGGCAGTTTCTGCAGATCCACGCGGATTAGGGTGTCGACGGCAATGTTGAAATAATTGGAAAAGTGTACCAGCGCCTCTATGGCCGGCTGTGCGATACCGTTCTCATATCCGCTCAGCGTGGAGCGTTTCATGCCGAGGGCTGTAGCGACATCATCCTGTGTGCGTCCCCTCCGGCGTCGTAAAAATTTAATGTTGCTGCTGAAAAACATAAAAGAAAATTTTGATGCTGCAAATATAATGATTATATTATAGTCGTAAAAATGATTAAAAAATAATCAAAATTTATGCTACCCATCACCCACAACATAGTTCATCTCGACCTCGACACCTTTTTCGTGTCGGTTGAGCGGCTGGTCAACCCTGCGCTGGTAGGGAAACCTGTCCTTATCGGGGGAACTTCCGACCGGGGTGTGGTAGCCAGTTGCAGCTATGAGGCCCGGCGTTTCGGGGTGAGCTCGGCAATGCCCATGAAGATGGCCCGTATGCTTTGCCGTGATGCAGTTGTTATCAGGGGTGATATGGAGCTTTATTCAAAATATTCCCACACGGTTACGGAGATCATTGCTGAGAGAGCTCCCTTGTACGAAAAGGCCTCTATTGATGAGCATTATATTGACGTGACGGGGATGGACCGGTTCTTCGGCCTGCTGAAATGGACGCAGGAGCTCCGGCATACGATCATCAGGAATACCGGACTGCCCATCTCGTTCGGCTTGTCCGTCAACAAGACCGTTTCAAAGATCGCTACCGGGGAGGCCAAGCCCAACGGAGAGCTTTATGTGGAAAGGGATGCGGTAAAGCCTTTCCTGGCTCCACTGTCGATCCGTAAGATCCCGATGATAGGGGAGAAGACCTATCGTCTTCTCCGGTCGATGGGAATCACCAACATCGACACCCTCAGCCACATTCCAGTGGAGATGATGGAACGGGTGATGGGGAAAAACGGGGTCGTGATCTGGGAGAAGTCCAACGGGATCGACCGTACCCCTGTATATCCCTACCACGAAGCCAAATCGGTAAGTACAGAGAGCACCTTTGATCAGGACAGCATCGATATCGTCCGGATGAAGGAGATCCTGGTCAAGATGACGGAAAAGATCGCCTTTGAGCTGCGCGATAAGCAGAAACTTACCTCCTGCATTACGGTGAAGATCCGCTATTCGAACTTCGATACCCATACGTTGCAGAAGCAGGTGCCCTATACTGCCTTTGACCACCAACTTATCCCGTTGGTGAAAGAGCTGTTCGGCCGTCTCTACCAGCGCCGCATGCTGATCCGCCTCATCGGCGTGCGGTTCAGCGGTCTTATATCGGGTCATCCGCAGCTTAACCTGTTCGATGACAATGTGGAGATGGTGAACCTCTACCAGGCTATGGACAGGATCCGCTGCAAGTACGGGGAGAAGAGTATCAGGAGGGGAGTGGCGATTAAAAATAAAAAAGGTTGTGAGTAAATGTATCTGAATTGCCACTCATATTACTCCCTTCGCTATGGCACACTTCCGGTTGAGAAGTTGGTGGATGAGGCGGTACGCTGTGGGGTAAAAGTCCTGGCGCTGACCGACATCAACAACTCCACGGGGATCATGGATTTTGTTAAGATCGCCAGGGAGAATGGTATCAAACCGGTTGCCGGCATTGAGTTTCGCCGGGGGGATGAGATGCTCTATACCGGACTGGCAAAAAACAATGAAGGTTTCCGCGAGCTGAACGAGTTTCTGAGCTTTCATAACCTGAACCACCTGCCTTTGCCCGACCAGCCGCCTGAGTTTAAGGATGCATTTGTTGTTTTTCCATTTCAGTCAGCAGCCAGCAGTCGGCAGTCGGCAGTCCAAAACGGTGAAATTCGTCACTCGTCACTCGTCACTCGTCACTCCTTTATCGGCATCCGTCCCTCCGACCTGAACCGCCTTATCCTTTCGCCTCATCGTAAGCTGATCCCTGAAATGGTACTCTTTGCCCCGGTCACCTTCCGTAATGAAGCGGAGTATGAGCTGCACCGTAACTTCCGGGCAGTGGACAATAATGTATTGCTGAGCCGGTTGCAGCCGGAACAGGTTGCTGCACAGGATGAGTGGATGGTGCCGAGTGAAGCATTGCTCAGCCTGCTGCGGGATTACCCCGGGATTATACGCAATACTGAACGGATCATGGAAAACTGCTCCATTGATTTTGATTATAAATCATGTAAGAACAGAAAAACCTTTACCGGTGATGCCGGTGATGACCGCATCCTCCTCGAAAAGCTTGCCATGGACGGGCTGGAGTATCGTTACGGCAGGAATGATAAAGAGGCGGAGCGCCGCATCCGCCATGAAATTGACATCATCTGTAAACTGGGGTTTGCCGCTTATTTCCTGATCGCCTGGGATATCATCCGTTATTCCATGTCGCGTGGGTTCTACCATGTGGGCCGTGGCAGCGGTGCCAACAGCATTGTGGCTTACTGCCTGAAGATCACCGATGTGGATCCGATCGACCTCGACCTCTATTTTGAACGCTTCATCAATCCCAAGCGGACCTCACCTCCCGATTTTGATATCGATTACTCATGGAAAGAGCGCGACGAGGTACTGGACTATATCTTCAAAAGGCATGGTCATGACCATACTGCCCTGCTGGGTGCCATGTCGACCTTCAGGGAGAAGTCCATCTACAGGGAGCTGGGAAAAGTACACGGACTTCCGAAGCAGGAGATCGATGCTTTTCTGAAACATCCCGAAGATGCCATTCACCGCAACAGCATCATAAAAAAGATCAGCGACCTGGGTGAGATGATGGCCGATTTTCCCAACATCCGCAGTATTCATGCAGGGGGAGTCCTTATTTCTGAAGATCCCGTTACCTGCTATACCGCGCTGGACATGCCGCCGAAGGGATTTCCAACCACCCAGTGGGATATGTACGTGGCGGAGGAAATCGGTTTTGAGAAGCTCGATATCCTGAGCCAGCGGGGGATTGGTCATATTTATGAATCGGCGGAGATCATCAGAAAGAACCGCCGCATCAGCGTCGATGTACACAGGATACGTGACTTCAAGAAGGATGAGCAGATCAAGAATCTGCTGCGTAACGGGCGGACCATCGGTTGTTTTTACGTGGAGAGCCCGGCCATGCGCGGGTTGCTTAAGAAACTTCACTGCGACAATTACCGCAGCCTGGTGGCAGCCAGTTCCATCATCAGGCCCGGCGTTGCCCGCTCAGGGATGATGCGTGAATATATCTTCCGTTTCCATAATCCCGGTAAGTTCACCTACCTGCACCCGGTTATGGAGGCGCAGCTGAACGAAACCTATGGCGTCATGGTATACCAGGAGGATGTCCTTAAAATATGCCACCATTTTGCCGGGCTCGACCTGGCTGATGCGGATGTCCTTCGAAGGGCCATGAGCGGTAAATTCCGTTCAAAAAAAGAGTTGCAGCGCATCGTGGACAGGTTTTTTGCCAATTGCAGGGAATCCGGCTATCCGGAGGAGGTTACGAAAGAGGTCTGGCGCCAGATCGAATCCTTTGCAGGTTATTCCTTTTCCAAGGCACACTCCGCTTCCTATGCCGTGGAGAGCTACCAGAGCCTCTTCCTGAAAGCCCATTTTCCGCTGGAGTTTATGGTCGGGGTGATCAATAACTTCGGCGGCTTTTATCCGAGCTGGGTCTATTTCAATGAAGCCGGGAACTGGGGAGCCAGGATACATCTGCCCTGTGTAAACCGCAGCAACTTCAAGACGACCATCCGGGGCAAGGATATTTATGTGGGATTTATTCATGTGAATAACCTGGAACACCAGCTGGGGAAAATGATTTACGAATTACGAGTGACGAGTGACGAGTTACGAATGAAAGGTGAGGACTGCAGACTGCAGACTGTGGACTGCCGACTTGAGGAGCACCCTTATGCCGATCTTGAAGACTTCATCCGCCGGGTTCCGGTCACGATCGACCAGCTGATTATCCTGGTCCGCGTTGGAGCCTTCCGTTTTACCGGGAAATCAAAGGCACAGCTGCTATGGGAAGCGCATATGGAACTTGGTAAAAACCACTCCTCAGTCCTCAGTCCTCAGTCCTCAGTCACTATTTGTCATGCCGATCCGTCATTCGTAACTCGTCACTCGTCACTCGTCACTTCTCTCTTTGATGCCCCTTCCCGAAAGTTTGAACTGCCTGAGCTCTGGCAGGCCGGTATCGAAGACGTTTATGACGAGATAGAGCTGCTGGGCTGGCCCATCACCCACACATGGTTCGACCTGTTGGAGACCACTTTCCGCGGAGAGATCATGGCCGCCGATATGAACCGTTTCACCGGAAAAAATGTGCGAATGCTGGGCCTGCTGGTCACAATTAAATATGTCAGGACTGTCAGGCGTGACTGGATGCACTTTGGGACCTTTACCGATGTGAAGGGGCAGTTTTTTGACACGGTGCATTTCCCTAAAGCAGTCAACGATTATCCCTTCAGGGGGGATGGAGTTTACCTTATTGCAGGTAAGATCGTCGAAGAATTCGGCTTCCCGAGCCTTCAGGTTGAAAAGATGGCGAAAATGCCGTTTAGGAAAGATCCCCGGTTATGATACTTTCAGTGTGTCATCAAGGCCGGCAATCTTGAAGGTCTTTTTGATAAAGGGGTCAGAGTTGATGATCGAAAATTTTCCCTTCTCCGACTTTTTGGCCGTATTGACGCAGATCCTGATGAAGGAGGAAGCAATGTAGTTTACACCCTTCAGGTCAAAAACAATGTTGTATCCCCGAATGGTCTCGAGCCCCGGTTCGCTGATCTCAGAAAGTTTCATGTTGATCTCATCCGAGATTTTAAGACATGCGCTGGTATCGAGACGTCCCGTGAATTTACAGGAGAGTTGTTTTTCCGGTGCATTAAGGTCAAATAGTACCATTTGATTCAGTGTTAAAAGTTTTTATTGTATTCCTTCGAAAGAACAGTCTCATCATTTGATTCATCCAGGTAAAGAGCCTGGTCGATGGAGTGCCACTTCTCATTCAGTATCCGGTGGGTGACCCTCTGGATGTTTATAAGGTGTTTTGCCGAAACATTTTCGGTTGTGATATTTTTCCCTCCCGTTCCGCAGCCCAGGGTCAGTGATGGGATCAGTTGATTGTAAGTTCCGCCGACTGCACCCTGGGACGTTGGCGTATTGACAAGGATCCTTCCGGCGTTGATGATTTTTGAAAATTCCATTATTCTCTGATCATCATTTGCATAGATCCCGGCACTGTGACCAATTCCGCCAAGGTAATTCAGGTCGATACAGGTATTAATAGCCGACTGGTAATCGCTGCAAACATAGAAGGAAAGGATCGGAGCCAGGACCTCTGCCGAAAGAGGATAGTCCTTTCCAACTCCCTCCAGTTTAGCGATAAGTAAACGGGTGAGCATAGGAACTTTTATGCCGGCTTTCTTCGCAATAGTTGCGACCGGTTGCCCAACGATAAATGGACTCATCGATAAAGTGTCTTTTAGTACTGCAATTTTGCTGACTTTTTTAATCTCCTTTTCGTCAAGGAAATAGCAAAGCTGACGTTCAAACTCATCCCTGACATCCTTTTCAATCTTAGCTTCGATTACCACCGACTGCTCACTCGCGCAGATGGTTCCATTGTCGAATGTTTTGGAGCTGATGATGTTCGAAACGGCAAACGGAATATCAGCGCTTTCATCAATATAGACAGGAACATTTCCCGGGCCAACCCCGATGGCAGGATTCCCGGAACTGTAGGCTGCCTTTACAAGCCCTGTCCCTCCGGTCGCAAGAATCAGGGCAATTTTCGGATGTCCCATGATCGTCTGGGTCAGCTCCCTGGAGCCTTTTGCAATGATCTGGATACAATCTTCGGGGGCTCCTGCTTCGAGCGCTGCCTCATAGCAGATCCTCACGGCCTCGGTACAGCATTTCAAGGCACTCCGGTGAACACTGAAGATTATCGGGTTACGGGTCTTCAGACATATCAGGGTTTTGAATAATACTGTGGAGGTCGGGTTGGTGACCGGAGTAACAGCGAGGATCGGACCCAGAGGCTGGGCAATTTCGATGATCCCAGATTTCTTGTCATTGGCAATGATCCCGACAGTTTTTTCATTTTTAATACTGTCGTAAACAAGCTGGGTGGCGATCACGTTTTTCAGAACCTTATGTTCCCATACCCCGATGCCGGTCTCTTCATAAGCCATCTTTGCAAGATGGACCCTTGCATTGAACCCGGCCTTATAAACCGCCTCAACGATCCTGTCGGTCTCTTCCTGGTTAAATTGCTGAAATTCGGCAGCTGCAAAGAGAGCCTTATTCAGAATTTCATCTGCTTTTTCTTGATAATCATCCGCCATTCAATAGTTTTCGACGAAATTATAAAAAAAATGAAATGGTCCGACTTCACGGGAACAAACCAGTACGGGGGAACTGTAAGTACATTCACCTATAAAACAGGTGGTTTGGTAAAGGTCAGGAGTTTACCCCGATCAAAATGCTGACACCTTCCTTCGTATCTTTCCTCCGGATGTTTGACAATCCGGCTTCTGACATCCACTTCCTGATCTCGCTCTCCGTGTAAGTGTCGCCGTGGTCGGTGCCTACCAGCATGTTGAGGGCGAAGATGGCTCCTGTGGCAGGTTCCGTCCGGTCATCACTCATAAAATGATCCAGGATTACAAGTTTTCCCCCGGGAGAAAGGGAAGAGGCGCCTTTACGGATAAGCGCTTCGTTTTCTGCCGGGCTGTTGATATGAATGATGGCCGACATGAAAATCAATGCATAATCCTTACCGAAAGGGTCATTGAGATAATCTCCCGCGATTGTTTTAACGGAGTCCTCCAGGCCGGCGTTCCTGATATACTTTTCGGTGATCGGAACAATATTCGGAAGGTCGAAGACAGTGGCCTTCAGGTTCGGATGGTAGGTAAGGAAAGCAAAGGCGAAAACCCCGGATCCGCCTCCGACATCAAGGATATGGCCCTGTTCGGGAAGCTCGAGAATGGAAGCTACATCCTTTGCCTGCTGACCTGCTCTTGAATGCATGGCAGCAATGAAGGATTCCCTCCAATCCTCCGGGCGTTCATTGATCTCCTTGTCAACAGCCACAGAAGTACCGGCTGCTACACAATGGGTAAGTGTGTTCCATGTTTTCCACAAGTGCGCGGCATGCGACAAACCGCCAAGGAACTGGGGTGAATCGGAAACAAGATAATATCCGGTGAATCCTGTATTTGAATAGATATCGTTTGTCTTTCTGAGCAGGCCAAGTGAAACCAGCGCATTCATAATGCGGTTGGTTGCTCTCGGGTCGGTACCAAGCAAACGGGCGACCTCGGAGGAACTCCTGCCTTCATTCTTGAGAAAATCAAAAATTCGAAGCTCATGGGCAGTGAGTATGATCCTGCTCACACGGAAAGCATTCACCATCTCCATCAACTGCCCGGGATTGGAGATCTCTTTTAATGCCATTGTTTTATGATTTATTACAAAAAACTACTTGATTCCCAGGATTTCAGTACCCTGCTCATATACAATATCAACTGGTATGTTTGCCGTTCTAAGCCTGTTCAGTTCCGACTGCAGTGATTCCCTGATGACCCCGTTCTTTACAAGGTAAGCCTTAGCATTCACATAATCGCCGTCTCCTTCAAAAACGAGGATCCTTGAGGCCCATTCGTTCATGGCAAGACGGATCTTCTCAAAATTGACCTTGTAGGTTCCGTTATCATTCCTCAGGAACGCACCTTTCTCCTCGAAAAAGTTAAAACACATCATATTGGCCTTGCCATGGGCACTGGCCGCTCCGAATCGAACAGAGCGGAAAAGGCCTGCCATGTATGTAACGAAGCAATCCTCGATCGTGATCCCTGTAATCTCTCCCTTCTCAATCAGGCTGACTGCCATGAAAAGTCCAAGGATATCGGCTTTTGCCTCTTCGAAGGAGGAGTATTGCTCCTTGAGTGCTTCGCGGACATTTCCTTTGCCATTGATGGTATTCTTTATACCCAGTCCGTGGGCGACCTCATGGAACATCACATTGGAGAAAAAAGCGTCAAACTTTACATTTCCACGTTGAACGGAGTCGATGAGAATGCCGGATATGGGGATCATTATGTTATCGAACTTTGCCCTCATGGCATTTTTCAACTGTAGCCTTCGCGAACCTTTTTTAAGCTGCACCTGTTCGTCATTCGGAAGGTTAATGGCAATGGTCTTGCTCCCCGCATTCGACTGCCCGGAAACATACAGAAGGTCATAGGCATTCAGATCGGAATCGGTGCCGGGTTTTTCCTTCTTATACTTTTCATTAACAGGAAGGCTGGATTGCAGGATAGGTAGAAAATTTGCAAACTTTGCCAGTTTAAGGCTCCAATCCTTGTCTTTAACCAGAAGGACGCCCTCATACGCAGTTTTATAACCGAACAGCTGATCTTCGTAATTTTCGATCGGACCGACGACAAAATCGAGGGTGTTGGTCTTCATATCCATCCAGGCCATGTCGCTTGCAAAATAGTCGTCGGTAAGAAATGCCCCAGCCCTCAGTTCCAGGTATTTTTTCAGCCCGGGATCCTCAGCTAGTTTGGCTGCCTCCCTGAGCAGGTAAACGGCTTTTTCGATATGGTACTTGTATTCCTCGTGATACCAGATACTTTGCAGGCTGCCATCGTTGTTGCGGCGGATGAGTGTATACTGGCTGCTCTTGTTTTTGTCATTCCATTTTTCGAACTCCTCCTTGGTCATATCCTTGGGATAGTAATTGGCTCCCGCTGGTTTTTCACCAAAACCCGGAATGAATGGCTTGTTGCCGTTAAGGCGCTCCCATGGCCCATAGTTGATCATGGCAAATTTTTTCAGCAGGGTATCCTGTATGGTATCCAAAAATGGTTGCCTGTCGCCCAGGGTCTGCATCCAGTAGAGGCCATCCACAATATTCGCAACTTCAATAAGCAGGGGGATCATCCGCCGCTCTTTTTCGGTGAGTTTGCTTACGTCGGTGGTTAATTTTACATTTGCGAATTCGTTGATCTTCGAGAGCAGAACCGAATCTGCCGGTGAAAGTGATTTTTCCGTGGTCTTGTTCACCTGGTTACACCCGGTCAGGAAGAATGTCATGGTCAAGACGACCATAACAAATAATGCAGCCATTTTCTTCATAAGTCGATTTATTAAGTGATTTGAAGGAGCGAAATTAGGGAAAAGTAGTAAACGACCGGCGGAAAAAAAACGAATATCTCAAAAAAAAGTATATGAATTTGAATTTGTATGGGATTCTTTATTAGGTTTGTATAGAAAAATATAAATATTTGTTGAACCAACCTAAAACCAGAGAGTTATGAGTCAGACTGTTATCTTTGTCATTATTGCAGTTGTAATCCTTCTGTTCTTTGCCGGGATCCGGATCATTCGTCCGACCCACCGCGGACTTGTTGAGCGTCTCGGTAAGTACCACAGGTTTTGTGCTCCAGGGTTTCACTGGATCATTCCCGGTATTGAAAAGATGTACCAGGTTAATATCACCGAAAAGATGATCAATGCTGAACCTCAG
>JBAXRT010000104.1:0-10933 GCA_037131065.1 bacterium
TGACCTAATGACTTAATGACTTAATGACCTAATGACCCCATTATATATAAACGGCACCGGCATCATATCTCCCCAGAAAACCCTGGGTATTTCAGCTTTTCCGGATGAGATTATTTTGGTGGAATCGGACATGATGAAATGCCAGGAGCCAAACTATAAGGATTACGTAAGCGGTGATCTGGTCCGCAGGATGAGCAGGCTGATCAAAATGGGAGTATCCGCTTCAAAGGTCTGCCTCCGTGATGGTGACTCTCTCCTGCCTGACGCTATAATAACAGGGACAGGGCTCGGGTGTATCGAGGATACCGAAAAATTCCTGGGGAGCATGATTTCCAACAAAGAGGAGTTCCTCACACCAACCTCCTTTATCCAGTCGACCCATAATACCGTCGGGGCTCAGATCGCACTTCTCCTGAAATGCCATAACTATAATTTTACCTACGTCCACCGCGGATTTTCGTTCGAATCCGCCCTTTTTGATGCCATGCTTCTGGCTGGTGAGGATAAAAGGCTGAAAATCCTTGTCGGCGGATTGGATGAGCTTACGAAGAATTCAATCCAGATAACCAGGCGGCTCGGACAGTGGAGAAGAAGACCGGTGAACAACATGGATCTGCTTAAGTCTCCATCAAGGGGAACCATTGCAGGCGAAGGGGCTGCATTTTTCCTGGTTTCCGGGAGTAAGAGCGACAGGAGTTATGCCATGGTCTCTGATCTGAAAATGCTCTTCAAACCTGCGAATGCGCAAGAGGTCATTTCAGAAGCCAACCAGATGCTGGAACGCAATCATCTTTCCATCGGGGAGATCGATCTGCTTCTTCTCGGACTGAACGGTGATACCAGGACCGATGTTCTTTATCACGACTTCTCAACAGCATTTCCCGACGCCGGCAAGAGCTACTTCAAGCATCTCTGCGGGGAGTATTTTACATCATCCTCCTTCGCATTGTGGCTTGGATCAGTGATCCTCAAACACGGACAGGTTCCTGAAGCAACAAAACTGGAAGGAAATTTCGACAAACCTGTCCGGAATATCCTGCTTTATAACCATTTTCAAAACCTCGATCATTCTCTGATCCTGCTTCAAGAGACTCGGTAATGTGGAATTTCAGGAACTTTACTATCGTATTTTTTATCCTCCTGTTGATTTTTAACCTTACTGCCATTTTTGCTTGTCCTGGTGAAAACGAATTCCTTCAGTTTTTTTGTAGAAACCAGGCCGGATTTTACATAACCCTTGTCTCAGTTTATTTTGTCATACCGGTATTACTTTCATTCTTCCCATGCCTGGAGTTTCATCACAAACCGGTCATTTGCCGCGTGAAAACGGATGAGAATGTCGTCATCCTTACTTTTGACGACGGACCTGATCCCGTGAACACTCCGATTGTCCTGGACATCCTCGACAAATACGGGATCAAAGCGGTCTTTTTTATTATTGGTAAAAACATTACCGGGAATGAGGAATTAACCCGGCAGATCGTTCAGCGCGGGCATTTGATCGGGACCCACTCCTACAGCCACTCGGTGATGTGGGATTTTCAATGGGGAAGTCAGATCCGTAAAGATATTGCTATGACCAATGCCCTGATCGAGGGGATCACAGGAGAGCCACCGCGTTATTTCCGTCCTCCATATGGGGTTATCAATCCAATGGTCCATAGCGGGCTCCGCGGTTGTAAACTCCCCGTTGTCGCCTGGAGCAAAAGATCATTTGACACCATCACAAGAGATAAGTCCAGGATCATTGAAAAAATGACAAGAAATATCTCTCCTGGCGACATTCTCCTTTTTCATGACACTGCAGAAGTGACTACAAAGGTCCTTGAAAAGATAATCCTTACCTTGCAGGCAAAGGATTTCCGCTTTGCCAGCCTTGATCAGTTCATCAAAACCAATCCCCATGCGTAGATTATTATTCATGATTATCCTGTCGGGAGTGGTTCTGTCTCTCCCTGCCCAGCGAACCCCTTTGCAGAAGAAAGATGCTGGCCGGGTCAAAGAATATATTACGGATGCCAGTCTTAAACTGACCTCAATCCGGAGCGATTTTACCCAGGAGAAGGAACTGAGCGTTCTTTCCGAGAAGATCATCTCAAAAGGGAAGTTTTATTTCAAAAAAGAGAAACAACTCCGGTGGGAATATACTGACCCATTCAAATACCTGATCATCATCAACAATGACCAACTGCTTGTGAGGGACGACAACAGAGAGAACCGGATCAGCCTGCAATCGAATAAGGTATTCCGTGAGGTCAATAACATAATCATGGGTGCTGTCGCGGGGACCCTGCTTAGCGATACAAAGAACTTCCAGGCTACCCTGTTTGATGAAAACTCAGGTTACCTCTGTATCCTGGTGCCTCTTAGCCCGAAGTTAAAGGAATCACTGAGTGAGATATGGCTCTGGTTCAATAAAAATGATTACACGGTCGATAAACTTGACCTTCGCGAGACCTCGGGTGATTACACACGCATCCGTTTCACCGGAAAACAACTTAATACGGTCATTGCCGATGAGAACTTTTCTGTACGTTAGTATCCTCCTTGCACTGGTCACAGGCTGTTCACCTTCTAAAAAAGGCTCGGGTTCAGGTGGTAAGACTGTAAAGGATACCATGCCCCTGCCCTGCTATTCCGGCTCTTTTGAAAAGGCTCTGTTTAAGGTGACATTGGATATCAGGGAGCAGAACATGACCGGTTTCCTGCTGCTGAAAAAACTTTCAGATTCGATATTCAGAATGGTATTTGCCAATGAGATAGGCATGACTCTCTTTGACCTTGGCTTCAGCAAAGGAAAATTCGAGGTTCATTACCTTTTCGACCCGATGAATAAAAAAATCCTGGTAAAGTTGTTTGAAAAAGACTTTCGTTATTTGATTTTTGGAGTCCTGATGCCGGGATCAAATCCATACCTGAAAACGCAGATGGATCAGGAAGGCCGGCAAGGCGAAGTGCCTGAAAATATAACGATTTCTAATCCGCGGATCCCGGTGATCTTGAAAATGCGGCTCCTGTCGCACGAGTGAGAAATTGATCGATCAATTTCGCGACATTTTGTACCTTTGAAAAACGGAATCTGTTCATGCTCAACCATAGTTTTTTTTCGATTGAAAAAGTGTCCCGTGAAGAGACAATAGCTCTTTCTGACCCGCAGGCGCCGGAGAAGTTTATTGTGGAAGTGATGATCCATCCCGGGCACCCTGTTTTCGAAGGCCACTTTCCGGGGAACCCTGTTATCCCGGGAGTATGCCAGGTCCAGATGGTTACTGAGATACTGGAGGAGATCTACAGAAAAAAATTCAGGCTGACAGAGGCTGACAATATTAAGTTTCTCTCCATGATCAATCCAATCGAGACCAATAAACTCTCCATTGCTCTCTCCTGCCGTCATTCCGACGAAGAGAATATAATCGTAAATGCAACTGCATCCGCCGGTGATAAAAGCTATCTGAAGTTGAAAGCCCAATTCAGACCGGATTCATTCATATGATCAAGATCAATCTGTAACCCCCCTGGCTTTGATGGAACAGTTGGATGGCATTGGATGGGCAATACGGAAGGGAATCGGTATAATCACGATTGATAATCCTCCCGAAAACTATCTCCGTTCCCCGGATTTTATTCCACTGGCTGTTCTAAAAAAATGGACCTCGGCAGAAGAACTCAGGGGAATCATTATTACTGGTGCCGGAAAGCAATTCTCGGCAGGCGGCAACCTGGAGTTTCTCTTCAGTATGATCCGTGAGTGTGAGAACATAAGTAAAAGGATGGCGAAGGGAAAGAAGGTTCTTGATTACATTGAAAACCTTGATATTCCTGTTGTTTCAGCCATCCGGGGAGTCTGTTTCGGAGGCGGACTTGAAATTGCCCTTGCCACTCATGTCCGAATCTGCAGTGATAATGCCCTGTTCGCATTTCCCGAATCGAACCATGGTCTGATTCCTGGTCTTGGCGGAATCGCCCGCTCAAACGAATTGACCGGGTTCAGGAAATCCCTCGAAATGGTTCTCGGGGGTGATATGATCAGTGCCGCGGAGGCCCTGGAGATGAAACTGGTCGATTATATCGTTCCGAAGAATGAGCTTCATAAATTTGCCTTTAATTATCTATATAACATCGTGAAGGATCGTCCCCTGCCCGTGATCCGTTCCGTTATGAAGGTACTCCGTTGTGCCGGAGGCATGAATCCGGGTGATGCCATGAATCTTGAAACGAAGCTCTTCTGTGAACTTGCCATGGAAGAAGCAAATCGCAGAAAAAGAGAAGGATGATCATTGAAAACAAAGGATTATAAAACGATCGGGTTCCATGTCAGTGACGGGATAGCCAGGCTGATCCTGAACCAACCCCCGTCAAACAAAATGACCATGGAGTTTTTCAGGGAGTTAGACCATTTGCTTCCCCGGCTCCAGAGATCAGCGGGAATAAGAGCTATGGTCATATATGGTAACGGCAGGCATTTTTCATCAGGTACAGACCTTCCCATTCTCCTCGATCAGATTGAAATGAAAATGCCGGTTGATGGTATTCCCGGTTTCCTTTTAAAAAATTATTTGACCCTGGGTATCCTCGACAGGCTTCCTTTTCCTGTTGTCGCCGCTGTGAGGGGAGTATGCCTTGGATCTGCTATGGAACTTGTCCTGGCCTGCCATTTCAGGTTTTGCAGCAAAGATGCTCTCTTCGGATTACCCGAATCTACTTTCAACCTGATACCCGGCCTGGGGGGAATTCTGAAAGTAGCATCCCTTGCAGGTAAAGCCCGTGCAATTCAGCTTGTCATCAAGGGAGAGACCTTTACAGCATCGGAAGCCCTGAGATTGAACCTGGTCGACAGAATCCTGCCAAAAAATGAACTGATCGAACAATCTCTTGTTTTTGCCGGATCCGTTGCTGAGAAATACAGGAAAGGCAAACGAAAACTATATCTGGGAAAAAATTTTGAATTATGACGGATCCATCAGTTCAGCAAAAGCGGTCTGTAAAGGTTATTGGGACCGGCTCATATCTTCCGGGCGAACCGGTCCCTAAAGATAGGGTCGACTGGTACCTTGGGGAGATCAGTGAGGCGCCGGAAAAGATCCGAAAATGGATGAAACGAGCCAGCAACCTGATGGGTGAGCTGGTTGATGTTGAATATTACCATTTTGCGATTGACCCGGTGACTCGCCGGTTTACGGACGACAACATTACCATGTCTGTCAAAGCTGCGAAGGAGGCGCTTTCGGATGCCACGCTTACTGCTGAAGAGATCGATCTGATCGTCTACGGGTCATCCCACCAGGACCAGATGCCGACAGCGTCGGTCAGGATCCAGGAAGCACTTGGCATTGAGCGTTGTGCAGAGCTCTCCATCCATGCGAACTGTACCTCGGCTTACAAAGCACTGCTGGTCGCCTCCGATCTGATCAGCAATGGCAGGTACCGGAATGCTCTGGTGATCTCCTCCAATATTTCATCCTCCGAACTCGTGGCTGAATACTACAATCAACCGTTGGTAAAAAAAGAAGAATTGTTCCTGCGTTATTTTTTATCCGACGGAGCCTCAGCGATTGTCCTGGCTGCTGACGAAAATAAGGATGATGGACTTTTCCTCGACCATGTTTACATGGAGTCGGCCGGTGGGAAAAAGCCATCCGCCATGGGAAACAGAAGGCCTGCTTATTGGATGAATCCGCGTGAAGAGTTTGAAAAGGGGTACCACCATCACGCCCAGATGTTCAGGGAAGAGCTGGGTACCAATTTTCACGAGCCTGATGGTTCGGTGTTTTTCAATGGACTGAAACGAATGCTTACAGGCTACCCGGTTGACATCTCCCGGCTCAGATTTTTTCAAGTTAATTTTCCTTCGAAACATATTTCAGAGCTCGTGATGGATGAGTGCCGGGAACTGGATATTCCGCGGCATACACTCTATTCAAAGATGTCCTCTATGGGTTATATCGGTCCTCCCATGGCATTTCTTTGCCTCGACAGGATCCGGAAAGAGGAAAAACTGAACCAGGGAGATATCATCATGAGCTTTGTGACTGAGGTCAGTAAATTCATGCAGGCAGGATATATCATGTCGGTCCGATGAAAAAGAAATTCATCCTTTTCCTGGTAAGCCCGCGGCAAAAGTTTTGTAACTATCCTGCACAAACCGAACTGGCGAAGATCTTCGGAAAAAGACGATTCATGATTCCCCTGGCCCTTCCAACACTTGCAGCGTTGACGCCAGATGCCTTCGAGATCCACATCTACGATGAAGAGATTGAAAGCCTGCCGGAACATATAAAACCCGACCTGGTCGGAATCACTACTCTTGCTGCAACCGCAAAGCGTGCATTTTTTCTTGGCGACAAGTTCCGGGAAATTGGAGCAAAAGTCGTTTTCGGGGGGGCCTATGCCTCCTATATGACCGATGAGGCACTCCTTCACGGCGACAGCGTGATCGTGGGTGAAGCGGAGAACTCGTGGCCTGTCTTCCTGAAAGATTTTGAAAACGGGCAGATCCGCAGGATTTACAGGCCTGACGGGATGGTGCCATATCTTTCCCAACCCCCGCCACGCTGGGATCTCGTCAATATGAAGCGTATCTTCCAGGTTGGAATCCAGGTTTCAAGAGGATGTCCCTTCAACTGCGATTTTTGTCTTGTTTCCAAGACTTTTGGACGCGAGATGCGATATCGCTCCATCGGGAATGTGGTGGATGAGATCAGATCGGCTCCGACGAAATATTTTTTCTTTGTGGATGACAACCTCACCTTCAACAAAAATTACGTGAAGGAGCTGATGAAAGCGCTCATCCCGCTCCGAATCTCCTGGGGATGTATGTGCAGCATCGATGTGGCGAAGGATGAAGAGTTGCTGAAGCTGATGGCTGAAGCCGGTTGCTTCAACATCCTGATCGGTTTTGAATCACTCAGTCCTGCAAGCCTTACCGAGGCAAACAAGGGACACAACCAGGGAGGAAAAAATTATGCCGAAGCGATCAGGCGGATCAACGGAGCAGGGATCCATATCAATGCGAGTTTTGTCGTCGGGTTCGACAGTGATACCCTTGCTTCATTCGACCGGATCTTTGATTTTACCATGGAACATCACCTTCCCTTTGTCAATCTTCACCTGCTTAGCGCTCCCCCGGGAACGGCAATCTTCGACAAATTATCCGGGGAAGGACGACTTTCCGGATACAACTCTGACCTGGGGGGCGGGCATATCCCCAATATGCATTATAAGAACATGTCGCAAGAGGCAATCTTTGAAAAGTATATGGAGACGGTCGAAAGGCTTTTCTTTTTCAGAACCATCCGGGAAAAGGCCCTGGCCCTCTTTGAAGGTGGCAATTTTACGCGCCCCGGGGGAGAGATCCCATTCCTGCTGAAGATGCGTCTTGTAGTTATCACTTTCCAGGCATTTCTATTCACATCCGATCCTGACCGTCGTAAACTGCTCTTCACCATGATCCACCTGGTCAGGTCAAAAAAAGTAGCAGTCGACAAAGGGTTCGGGTTCCTTATCTCAATACTAGGATTCAACAGGCATATTCTTGAACACCGGCGAAACCATAATCAGTACATGGACCTGATACGGTCAAGGAACAAAGATTACCGGAAAGAGCCGGGAGTTCATACTGATCTTAAATCGCACATTGCATGAACCCCTTTAAACACATCGGGATCATCGGAGAAGGGAAGATGGGTACAAACCTTTTTTACTTCCTTCTCGACCATGGCTGTTTCCTGAGATGGATCTGCAGCGGGCAGGCTGAAATTGAAAAGATCCGGAAAACATTTTTAAAGCGGATCTTCAGGGCCAAGGATTCTGGCATCATCACTCAGGCAGGCTATGAATCATTGCTGAACGGAACCCTGATCAATGACAATTTTGAGGCAATTTCGGATTGTGACCTCGTGATCGAGGCAGTAACGGAAGATATTTCAACTAAAAAAGAAATCTTCAAAGATCTTGTTAAACTCACAAGACCGGGAACCATCATCGCCTCCAACTCATCTTCTATCTTACCCGGGAAATTGCTCCCATCAATTGAACAGGCTCCATTTTTCCTTGGTCTTCATTTTTTCTACCCGGTCGCTCTGAAAAACATCGTTGAGGTCATTACCCCGGAATCTCTCTCCACAGGTTCACTGGACAAAATAAAAGATTTCCTCACCTTTATTGATCGAAGATATATTGTTCTGGATGAAAACTCCGCTTTCATACTGAACAGGATCTTTCTTGATTTCCAGAATGAGGCTTTTTTACTGGCCTTTCAGGGAAAGATCTCCTTTGCCCGGCTCGACTCCGTCGTACGCGAGCATTTTTTTCCAGTCGGTGTGTTTGAATTCTTTGATTCCGTGGGGATCGATCTGATGCTCACCTCCATCAGGAACTATGTGGAACATTACCTGAACAGGGACCACTATTCAGCATTGATCGGGTTTCTGGATCAGATGGTCAGAAAGGGCCACCTGGGGAAAAAATCATCAAAAGGTTTCTATCAATATTCCGGAGATCAGGTCATTGAACCCGATTTCACGGAATTATCCCGGGATGTGAACACCGGGGAGATCACTGAATACCTTCGTTTCCAGTTCCAGGGTACTGTCAGGAGGTACACAGTCCAGTCGGGACTTTCACTTGTGGAGATGAATGAGGCCATCAGGGAGTACTTTTCTATCGAAAAGGGTCCTTTTGATTTTTAACCAGACAATCTGCCTCGATTTTCCTTATTTTTGTTAAATAAAATAATTTACTAACCATGAAAAAAACAACACCATTTCTTGCTCTGATCGCCGGTATCGTTCTTCTTGTATTTTTCAGTTTCCAGGCTAGGACCGTCACAGGCAGCGGGAAAGGAACGGCCAGTTCCCCCACAATGCCTGACAGCATCATGAACTTCGTTCAGAAATCATGTATGGCATGCCATACGAATGATGGCAACGGGATGGCAAAAGCCCACGTCAATTTTGACAAATGGGATTCCTACGGAGAAAAAAAGCAGCCGGGCAAAGCCCAGGACATTTGTGATGTGCTCACAAAAGGTAAAATGCCCCCGAAGGGATTCAGGGCAAACAATCCCGATGCGGTTCCCACGGAAAAGGATATAAAAATGGTTTGCGCCTGGGCAGCCACCTTTAAAAAATAGAAGATCGATGAGCCGGAGGGTTGTTGTAACAGGGATGAGCATAATTTCATCGCTTGGTCTCGATTTGAATACCAACTGGGAAAGCCTGCTCTCCGGAAAGAGCGGGGTGAAAAAGATCACCCTTTTTGATGCTTCATCATTGGTGACAAAAATCGCTGCTGAGGTCCCATCGACTTTTGATGAGTACGCCAGATCCCGGATAAAAAAACGTGCCTCCGGGCAAATGACACGCGTAACGCGCATGTGTGTGGTTGCTGCTAAAGATGCCGTTAAAAACTCAGGGATCGATTTTTCCCTTACCGACCGGAGCAGGTGCTGTGTGGTGATTGGCGCCGTGAACACAGGGAACTCAAGCGCAGAGCAAGATACTACCCCACAGAACACCGTCTTCAAAGGAATGACGAATGCGATGCCGGCATGGATCTCCCTTGAATATCAGATCCTCGGTCCCTCCTACGCCATTAATACAGCTTGTGCCTCCTCTGCCTACGCCATCGCCAATGGATTTGATCTCATCCGGAATGGTATGGCTGATGTGGTGATTGCCGGGGGAGCCGATTCAATTGTCAATAAAGAGGAGATTGAAGGGTTCAACGCCCTCTATGCCCTCTCGGTTGCCAATGATCCACCCGAAAAGGCAAGCAAGCCTTTTTCGGCCGACCGTGATGGTTTTGTGATCGGCGAAGGAGCAGGGGCCCTCGTTCTGGAAGCACGTGAACATGCAGAAGCCAGGCATGCCCATATTCATGCAGAGATCGCCGGCTACGGGCTGACAAGCGAAGGATACAACATCATGGCTCCGATGAAGGATGGTGAAGGAATGGCAGTTACCATGGAGAAGGCCATTCTCCATTCGGGCATTTCAAAAGATGAGATGGGATATATCAATGCCCACGGAACCTCCACCGAACTGAATGATCTTTTCGAAACCCTCGCGATCAAAAAGGTTTTCGGCGAAAAAGCGTTTAATATACCTGTCTCCTCCTCAAAATCAATGGTCGGACATACCATCGGTGCAGCCGGGGCCATCGAGGCCATCATCACGATCCTCAGTCTCGAACACGGAATGCTCCCACCGACCATCAACCTTGACAACCCTGATCCACAACTCGATCTGGACTATATTCCGAACCATTCAAGGGCAGCCGATATAAGGGCCGCCCTCTCGAATTCATTTGGTTTCGGCGGTCATAATGCAACCCTTGTTTTCAGAAAGCACATGGGTTGACCGTTATACAAAAAAAATTATTTTTGCAGAAAATATATTCTGATGGCACCGATAACCGAAACGACGAGAAAAGAGGTGAAAGAGATTGTGTACAATTTTTTTTCTGAAGAGTGTGAAGTTGACAAAACCACGATCAATGACCAGACGAACATCATCAGGGACCTTGACGGCGATTCGCTGATGTTCCTTGAACTGATCGAGATTTTCAAGAAAAAATACAACCTGGAGATCGAATTGAAAACCATCGGGAAATATGCCGTCAAGCACCCTGTCTCTACAATCGGTGAACTAATCGGTATGCAGATGCTCATCATTGAGCATGAAAACCGGCTTCTCGAAATGGTAAAATAAAACCAACTGCTCTTGTCCCAAAACGGTATCGTTTTTCTCTTTCCGGCTTTTGCCAATGATTACAGGGAAAACGATTCATTCACCATCCCGGGTTTTCAGCCCCTGTTTCGCTCACTTCTTGAAATAGCGGCTGAAAGGCTTGACCATGAGCTTCTGACCTTTGATGCGTCAGGTAACAACTTCCTGGATCAAAGTTTACGGAATCAGTACATCTCCTACATCCA
>JBAXRT010000105.1:0-10716 GCA_037131065.1 bacterium
GTCGGATATTTTCGGACGAAGGCTGATTTACGTGATCTCGATCGCCATCTTCGGGATCGGGTCCCTACTGGTGGCATCCTCCCATGATCTTACCCTTCTGCTGATCGGGCGTGGAATCCAGGGATTCGGAGCCAGTGGGATCTTTCCTGTGGCCTCAGCCACCATCGGCGACATCTACCCGGTTGAGAAACGCGGAAGGGCGCTCGGACTGATCGGAGCGGTGTTCGGAATAGCATTCCTGATGGGTCCCTTCATTGCAGGACTCATCCTGATGTATTTTCACTGGAATGAACTCTTTTTGATCAACATCCCGATAGCCATCGTGGTCATGATATTTGCCTGGAGGTTGCTGCCATCGGCACGCAAGGAGGAGAAGATCACCATCGACTGGGAAGGGATGATCATGCTTGCAATCATCCTGACTTCACTGACACTCGGACTGAACAACCTGGATACGTCACGATTCCAGTACAGCATCGGCTCCTGGTCGGTGCTGCCCTTTTTCCTGATCGCGGCCATTCTTACCCCAATCCTGATCATGATGGAGACCACGCAGAAGAGTCCCATCCTTAATGTCACTCTTTTCAAATCAAAGCAGGTGCGGCTTGTCGGTTTTATCGCCCTCGGGCTCGGGATCTTCCAGTCCTCCATCGTCTTTCTGCCTCAGCTGTCCATCAACCTTTTCGGTGTCGACCCCTCCAGGGCCAGCTTTATGCTGGTGCCGGTGGTCTTCGCCACGGCCCTTGCCGCACCCCTGAGCGGACGTCTTGTCGACAAGCTCGGATCAAAGATCATTATCATCAGTGGGTTACTGATCGTAACGGCTTCCCTTTTCCTTATGGGAATGTTACGACCGGATCCTGTGATCTTTTACATAGCCGAAGCACTACTCGGATTCGGCCTGGCCATCAGGGCATCGCTCAATTATATTATGCTTAACGAAGTGCCTGCCATGGAAAGGGCCTCCACCCAGGGCGTGCTGATCATCTTCGTGTCGGTCGGACAACTCATCGGGGCAACCCTTACGGGATCCGTGGTTGCCACCTCTGCCGGCGAGGTAAAGGGATTCGGAATGGCATTTCTTATCATGGCCATCCTCTCAGTTATTCTTTTCCTGGTCTCATTCTTTCTGAAAAACCGTAAAGAGGAGCTGAAGAGCAATTTAGAATAATTTTGCATAAAAAACCAGATTAATGAATAACGCAATTTTTAACCTTCAGCGACCGGACAACGAGCATACCCTGAATTATGCCCCCGGGTGCA
Source organism: bacterium (assembly GCA_037131065.1). Classification (GTDB taxonomy): domain Bacteria; phylum Bacteroidota; class Bacteroidia; order Bacteroidales; family FEN-979; genus JBAXRT01. Next base: position 1,264 of record JBAXRT010000105.1, read on the forward strand.
AAGAGCGGAAGGCACTCAATGCCGAACTGGATAGACTCAGTTCGGAAATGCAGGATATCCCCCTGATCATCGGGGGAAAAGAGATCCGTACCGGTAAGACCGGCACCATCGTCATGCCTCATGATCATCAGCATGTCCTTGGCCACTACCACCTGGCAGGAGAGAAGGAGGTGCAGATGGCCGTCGATGCCGCACTGAAGGCGCACCAGGAGTGGGAGTCTGTGAACTGGGTCGAACGGGTCTCCATCACGCTGAAAGCAGCAGAACTGATCGCAAAAAAATACCGGTTCCTGCTGAATGCCTCCACCATGCTGGGGCAGAGCAAAAATGCCTACCAGGCAGAGATCGATTCCGCATGCGAGACCATCGACTTTCTTAACTTCAATGCCCATTTTATTTCGGAGATATACCAGGAGCAGCCGCACTCGCAGCCCGGGATCATCAACCGCACCGAGTACAGGCCTCTGGAGGGTTTTGTATTTACCGTCACCCCGTTCAATTTCACCGCGATCGCATCCAACCTTAACATGGCGCCTGTCCTGATGGGCAATACCGTCGTGTGGAAGCCATCCAGTACTTCGATCCTTTCAAACTATTTCCTGATGAAGATCTTCAGGGAGGCAGGGTTACCCGACGGGGTCATCAATTTCATTCCCGGACCCGGAGGCGTGATCGGGAAACAGGTGCTGGCTCACCGCGACCTGGCAGGGATCCATTTTACAGGGTCCACCGGGACTTTCAACAACATCTGGCGTTCTGTCGTGGACAACATGACCACCTTCCGGTCCTATCCCAGGATAGTCGGCGAGACCGGTGGAAAAGATTTCATCTTTGTCCATCCTTCGGCCGATCCCCAGGAGGTTGCAGTGGCAATAGTCAGGGGAGCCTTCGAATACCAGGGACAAAAGTGTTCGGCAGCTTCCCGCAGTTATATCCCCGAATCGCTTTGGCCGGAGATCAAATCCCGGATCGGCGATATGATATCCAGAATAACGGTCGGAGACGTGAGGGAGTTCAGCCATTTCATGAATGCCGTGATTGATGAATCTTCGTTCGACAACATCATGGGAATGGTTGGTTTTGCCAAAAATTCCGCCGATGCCGATGTGATCTTCGGCGGCAAGGGTGATAAAACCAAGGGATACTTCATCGAGCCAACCGTGATCCAGACACGCGATCCGCACTTCAGGACCATGGAGGAGGAGATCTTTGGTCCCGTCATGTCGGTATATATATACAAGGACAAAGAGTTTGAAAAGACATTGGCGTTATGCAACGACACATCGCCCTATGCGCTTACCGGTTCGGTATTCTCGAAAGACCGGGATGCGCTGAACAACGCATGCCGTATCCTCCGTTATGCAGCCGGAAATATCTATTTCAACGATAAGCCAACCGGGGCCGTCGTCGGTCAGCAGCCATTCGGAGGAGCGCGTTTGTCGGGCACCAACGACAAATCGGGAAGCTACCTGAACCTGCTGCGCTGGATCAGTCCGCGCACCATTAAGGAAACGCTGATGCCTCCGACGGAGTTCACCTATCCGTTCATGAAGGAGGATAAATGCCATTCTTAATGACGAGTGACGAGTGACGAGTGACGAGTGGGGAGCGCCTGGCTGTTGCAAAAGCGGCCTTGGCGAGGGCGATCACTGGTGAACTTTTGAGTACGGACTAAGTGTGCCCGAGACGCAGCCGCGATGCAATAGCCAGGCAAACCAGGTAAATAAATTACGATTTCGAATTGTCAATCAATTCCTGACGTCTCTTTCTGTAAAGGATAATCGGGTAATCCCCGGTGATGAGATTTTCATCCATTTTCAGTTGCGTGGGCATTGGTTGGTGCGTCTCAACCACCCGTTGATCCTGGCGCAGAACAATACGGTTGAAAATTCCGGAAAAGGCAAAGTATATCTCCCTGAGGACCGGAATTTTTACCATTTTCTGGTAGGTGCGGAGATACATCAGGGTGTTGTCATCATCAACCGGGACAAAAGCCACGATGATCCGCATTGAATCCATGATGTGGTTCTGCCAGAGGTTCGGAAAGAGAAAAGTAATATAAATGCTGCTGTTCTTCGGCTCCTTTATTTCATCGGGGCGGAGGGGCTTCTGTCCCCGTTCCGCCTCGTTCCATGGCCAGAAGCTCAGGCTGTTCCCGGTAAGCTTTGTGAAAGGTCCGTTTACAACAGGTCCCAGTCCCCTTCCGATCGTAGTGTGGTGAATATAAGGAACATGAACCACGTCGAGCTGGTTTTCGATCACCCTTGAATAATGCGCTTTCCAGTGGGCGGTGAAGCTGTTATGGATCAGGTTATCATCCAGGTCTTCAAACCATGGCAGCTGAACGGCTGCAGGATCGACGGGACCTGCCGATCCGACCAGTGAGGGATCACCCCACCATAAATAGATAAAACCATTGGCTTCCGCGATGGCGTATGCGTTCGCCCGGATGTAATCAGGCACCTGTGAGGCTTTACCGTTGGCAGGGATCAGTTTGCATTTTCCGGTGGCATCGTATTCAAACCCGTGGAAAGGACACTGGAGATGATCATCTTTTACTTTTCCCTTGCTGAGGGCAATGCCGCGGTGAGGGCATTTGTCGCGTGCCACGCCCGGTTTCCCTTTGCTGTCGCGCCAGGCCACCATTTGCTTACCCATCCGCTTTATACCGATTACATGGTTATTCCTTACCTCGGCTGATTCAAGAATGACATACCATTGATTTGGGATCATAACTTTTTATTTATAATCAAAGATAAGGAGGATAATTCAAACAATGCAGAAATACAGGGCTGCCGACTGAGGAGTGAGGAGTGAGAACTGCTGCAGAACAACTTTCAGGCTGAAATGTACAAGTTTCGGGCATGGCAGCTTATATGTAATTCAATAGCATCTTTCAGGGAAAACAGGGCACATCGCGTATTTAATGAAGGTAGTTTTGCAGTATAAAATTTTTCTTTATGGAAATAAACACCATTTCAATCCTCGGGGGAGTAGGAAAAACCGGAGAACCCGAAAATGTAGAGCGCTTTGATCTGATGATGGGAAACATCATCAGTATCGTGGGCCCAACCGGTTGCGGCAAGACCACGCTGATCAATGATATAGAACTGTTCGCAAACCGGAATACACCGTCCGACCGGCTGGTCCTCATCAACGGTGAGGCGGTCCCGGATGATTTAACTTTCGATCCCCGGAGCCATCCGATCGCCCTGATCTCGCAGCATACCAACTTTTTATCTGATCTGCCTGTCAGGGAGTTTCTGAAGATTCATGCTACGGTCAGGGGTGCGCAGGATCCCGTGGGTATCATTGAAGAGACCCTTGAATTTGCCAACCAGCTCACCGGGGAGGCGATCATACCATCCACCGGGATGACGGAACTTTCCGGAGGGCAGACCCGTTCACTTCTTATCGCGGATGCGGTGATCATCGGCAATTCCCCGATCATCCTTCTCGATGAGATCGAGAATGCCGGGATCAACAGGACGAAAGCGCTGGAGTTACTCAAGCAATACAAAAAGATATTCGTCTTCGTCACCCATGATCCAAGGATAGCACTGTTGTCGGATTTCAGGATCGTCATGAGGAACGGAGCGATGGAGCGACTGATCGCCACCAACCCCGAAGAACGCCTTGTTGCAGGCCATCTCGGTAAAATTGATAACATCATGCTGCATTTTCGCAGTTGCATAAGGGCCGGCGAGGAGGTCTCAGGATCCATGATCAAAGAACAATTACTCACGTTAAACACTTCAAATCTTTAATATATATGAGGCTTATCATCTTTGCAGGTCCTCCCACCTGCGGTAAAACAACGGTTATCCGCCAGGTCATACGCCGGATGCTGAAAAGAAATTACAAACCCGCCTATGTCAAGATCGACGTGCTGTATGCCGACGAAGATGCCATCGTGCATCAGGAGTTTGGAATCCCGGTAAAGAAGATCTATTCCGGAGAGCTGTGTCCTGACCATTGCAACGTAGTGGTGCTGGATGAAGCGGTGGAATGGGCTGAAAAAGAGGGATGCGATTATCTTTTTGTCGAAACGGCGGGCCTTTGCCTGCGCTGTTCCCCCTATATCGAGAATTCACTTGGGATCGTGGTTCTTGAGGCGACCAGCGGGATGAACCTTCCATACAAGATCGGTCCGATGCTTACCCTGGCCGATATTGCCGTCATCACAAAGATCGATCTGATCTCCCAGGCAGAACGGGAGGTATTCAGATACAGGGTTCTCGAAGCTGCAAAGGAGATCACCGTACTTGAGAGCAACGCACTGTATGGAATTGGTATTGATCCGATCGTCAAGAGGATCGAAAAGACAAATCCGCTTGAATTCCCGATGTTCCTCCGGGGAAATCCGCCGGTGGGTACCTGTACGATCTGTGTGGGAAAAAAGGAGATCGGAGCCAGGAACCATTTCGGCGTCCTCCGCACCATGGACCAGGAACTTTTTTATGTAGGTGAATGAACCCGTCTGAAATATATCTCGACAATGCAGCAACCACGAGGTGTGATCCCCGGGTGGTTGAAGCCATGATACAAGGCTTTCAAACCACATATGGAAACCCTTCAAGCATACATTCACAAGGGACCTTTGCCAAGGAGATCCTGGAAAGATCCAGGAGTGAAATTGCTTCCTTACTGGGGGCATTCCCGGGGGAGTTGATCTTCACCGGGAGCGGGACAGAGGCAAATAACCTGGCGCTGAAAGGGATCGCAGAGGCGCACAGGAACGGCGGGAACCACCTGATCATTTCATCCATCGAGCATGACTGTATCCTGAAAACCTGTCAATGGCTCGAAAGCAGAGGTTTTTTCATAACCTATATCCCTGTTGACCATGACGGGCTGGTTGATCTTGATTTTCTTTCAATGGCGATCAACAAAAAGACGATCCTCGTTTCTGTGATGCATGCCAATAATGAGATCGGAACAGTAGAACCGGTGAATGAGATCGGCCGTCTCTGCCACCAGCGGAATGTATTCTTTCACACCGATGCATGCCAGTCGTTCGGGAAGATCCCTGTCGATGTAAACGAGATCCATTGTGACCTTTTAACCATCAATGCCCATAAGATCCACGGCCCGAAAGGAGTCGGGGGATTGTACGTAAGAAACGGGATCCGGGTCGCCCCGTTGCTGCACGGCGGCGGTCAGGAGTCGGGAGTTCGTTCATCAACAGAGAACATTCCGGGGATCCTTGGATTTTCTGCGGCCGCCAGGATTGCAGTCTCGGAAATGGAAACAGAAGCATGCCGGATGAAAACACTCAGGGATCATATGACAGGGAGACTTACAGATGCCATTCCGGGTATCTATTTTAACGGGCATCCCGAACAGAGGATCTTTAATAATGTGAATTTTTGTATCGACAGGCTTGAAGGAGAGGGGATAAGACTTCAGCTTTTACTGAATGAGAAGGGAATGTTTGTCTCCACCGGTTCTGCCTGTTCTTCAAATGACCAGGGGAATCCATCACATGTACTGAGAGCCATCGGGTTAAATGCCTTTCAGTCACGAGGCGCCATCAGGGTAAGCCTCGGAAGAGAGACCTCAACCGAAGAGGTTAACAGATTTACAGAAGCCCTGGCAGAACTTATCGGTCATCTTCGTCCTATCCAGTAGCAATATAAACCTTTAATCAAGAACATATGTTTAGGGAAACAGCAATAACCGGGGATATGACCCTGGAAAAATTACCCGGGCTCGATTGCGGCGCCTGCGGGTTTAAGACCTGCAACCAGTTCGCCGGGCACCTGGCTGCGAAGCCGGAAGATATCAAATTGTGCATTCACCTCAACGGGAAAAAGAGTGCATCACCTGGAGTTTCCTCCTGCCTCTCCTGTGCCTCGAACGCTATTGGAGAAAAGATGGGATGGAAAGACAGTCTTCACCGTGATTTTGATTTCATTCTCGATTGTTTCGAGAACGAGCCCGGCCCGAAGGAGACTATTTTACCTTACAATCCGACCCTTGTGAAGGAGCTTGGAGTTAAACCCGGCGATATTATGATCGGCCGGCCGATGGGGATGTCGTGCGGATGCCCGGTGACCCACTGTGGTGTTGTTACATCCGTCGATGCAAGGAACGGCGTCATCAACTGGTGCGTTACCGGTCCGCTGAAACCAAGGTCGATGGGCTTCATCGACATCGGGTATTATGTCTCTCAGGCCTATGACGGGCTGATCCGTGAATCAAAAGTCGAGATCAGGCTGGGTATGCGTTACTGGTTCCTTCCGCGCCGGTGTATGCTCCAGTGGCGTCACAGCGGATTGGTCAATGCCATCACCCGGATGAAAGACGGAAGCCTGAAGGTGCGCGTCGAAGGGTTGCTGATAGGGTGATTCTAGTGACGAGTGACGAATGACGAGTGACGATTGGGGAGTGCCTGGCTGTTGCATAAGCGGCCTTGGCGAGGGCCTTTACCGGGACAGTGCCTGTATTCCAACCGGGTCAGCCCGAGACGCAGCCGCGTTGCAATTGCCAGGTCGACCGGCAATAATACAGGACTGCCGTCTTCTACTGCAGCGGTGTGACGACCTCTAAGAGTTCCGGCAGGTCCATCCCGAGTTGCTTCAGGTGTTCAACCTTCGGTACCCCGTTTTTGGTCCAGCCACGGCGTTCGTAAACAGCGTCGAGCAGCTGCTCATAACGGTTTTCGCGGTACTGTCGGAGGACCTTCATCTTTTCTTCAGTTGATTTGCCGGCAGGATCAAACCCGACCTGTTCCTTGAGTTGCTTGTCATAGCGCTCGGCCCTTGATTCATACTCCTCTTTTGTCACCGGACCGCAGGCGCGGTATGGCTGGGCATCGTGTTTACGAAGTCCGTATCCCCTGCGGATGTTAAAGATCCGCTGGAAGTTATAGACCCGTTCCGACATGCGGATGATCTCCTGTTTGTCGATATTGGATCCTGTCACTGCATTGAAAATAGTGACATAGTTGTCAACATGCTCGGGAACCTTTGCGGGCTCGGAAGTCTGGGCATTGTCTTCGGGCTCTACGTCATTCCACGGAAGTTTGCAGAAACCGGCCAGTCCGAACCAGGTACGGAACATCGGGAAATAGTGGAGGGCTTCGGCCTTCTTCTCAAAGGTCGGGATCTGGTTGTTGACCATATCCATGAAGATCAGCCAGGCCTCATCGTGCTGGGGACCCTTGTTGGTCATCGCGTATCCGCCCTGCTGGGCAAGCGATTCCTTGGAAACATACTGGGAATATTCAAGCCCTTTGTTCTCCATCCCGATGTCCTGCATGAAGGCTGCATCGCCCCATCCGTTCTTTGCAAACAGGGCTTTCATTTTGCGGACGCCCTGGCCTGCCGTCAAACCAAAGCCTTCGCCCCGTGAGAGCTGGTGCAGGAGTTCCATGGCATCATCGGCATTCCCGAAATTAAGTTTTAAACCGCCTGTACGTTCTTCGTTCAGGATCCCGTTTTCAAAGCATTCCATTACAAATCCGAGGATGGTTCCCCAGGTGATCGTACAGATACCATAGGTATCGCAGTAAAAATTGGCCTCGATCGTAAAGTCGGGGTTGAAGATCCCGGCGATGGAGCCCAGGGAGGAGGTGGTTTCATATTCCGGTCCGTCAACGATCACCTTATCCCCTTTGTAGGGACCAGTGCGGAGTTCATAGTTATCCACCCCTTTTGCGCAGGCCATATTACAACCAACCCAGCATCCGTCGGGAACATTCTGCGTGAAGTACGACATCCATACATCCCCGTGGATCTTAAAAGCATCGGGGTGGCTGCCGAATTTGAAGTTATGTACCGGCAGGAGGTCGTAATCGTTCATGATATGCGTCAGGTGGGCGGTTCCTTTCTTTTTCATTTCGCACTGCTTGTCGTCGAGCTCGCGCATCTCCTTGTTAAAGCGGCGTCCGCGCTCCTGGATGGCTTCCATGTTGACGACGTTGTTGCGGTTGCCGCCGATGGCTTTGACGTGTGCCACCATGGCCTTGATCTTTTTATCACGGAGTACGGTTCCGATACCGCCACGGCCGGCCTGTTTCAGGCGGACCTTTTTTCGTTTGATATCATAGAAGGAGAAGTTGAGCATCCCGATCAGGGAGTGCTCGGCGGCGGTGCCGGCAGAGACGACAGAGACATTGTATTTGTCCTTTTCATTCTGCGGGTCGGCCATCATCTCATGCAGCTCCTCGGCCAGGATATGGCTGTCGGAAGGCAGATCGCCGGCTTCGTAAATCTCGATCACTTCGCGGGCCTCTTCGAAAACGATCAGCACCTCCTGGTCCGACTTTCCCTGGACCTCCAGCGCATCAAAACCGCAGAATTTAACAAAAGGTCCGAAAAACCCCCCGACATTCGAATCGACCACGATGTCGGTCTGGGGACTGATGGCGCAGCATATGGATTTTCCTGATCCCGAATACTGGGTAATCCCGCAGCAGGGACCGCCCGAGATGACGATCTCATTCTCCGGATCATTCCATTTCGTGTCGGGTTTGGTGGCATCCCACAGAAGACGGAGATCAAACCCCTTCCCACCGATGAACTTATCGATCATCTGCTGGGTGACCGGTTTTTCCCTGATCGTCAGATCACCGACATTGATGTACGCCGACCTTCTGTTATAGCCCTTATCGATGGGAGCCCACGTGTATTTGAACTGGGCCAGAAGCTTGTGGTTTTGCCTGAATTCCTCGAACGTCATATTGAATGGTTTATGAGATGTTAAACTTTTCACAAAATTATTGAAAAAAGTCATAGGTAAGAGATGGATTTTCAAAAAGTTCGATGTGTTTTTTTGTGCATATCGGGATGTTCAGTCAATAAGTCATTTGGTCATTATGGCATTAGGGGGAAATTGGTTTTTTATTATTTTTGTTTATCTGTAATAAGGTGACAAGGTAACAGGGTGATTAAGTAATATGTAAATCTTAAATCACCCCATCACCTAATTACCCTGTTACCTAATGACCTAATGACCTAATGACCTAATGCCTTAATGACCTAATGACTAAGTAAAATGACCTTCGACGAGATAAAGGAAAAGCTTAAAGGCCGGACGGTCGGTATTGCCGGTTGCGGCGGACTCGGGTCCAACTGTGCGGTGGCGCTTGCGCGGGTCGGTGTGGGCAGGTTGGTGATTGCCGATTTTGATGAGGTGAGCGAAAGCAACCTGAACCGCCAGTATTATTTCCATTTCCAGATAGGAAAGAAGAAGGTCACCTCCCTTAAGGAGAACATCATGCTGATCGGCCAGGGAACAGAGGTCATCCCCTTTGACATAAAGCTCGACAGGAATAACATCAGCCGGATTTTTGCTAACTGTGACATCATCGTGGAGGCCTTCGACCTCGCAGATCAGAAAGAGATGCTGATTGAAACGGTCCTGTCGGAGATGCCGGATAAATATCTGGTGGTGGGGCTTGGGATGGCCGGGTGGGGCAACAACGATTCCATCCGATGCCGCAGGGTT
>JBAXRT010000106.1:0-10625 GCA_037131065.1 bacterium
CATCCAACATTGGGTGTCAATAAGAATGGTACTATATTTTTTTCCGTCACGTGAGTCGGTGATTGAATCGCCGCAGGTAAAGCAAGCAGAGGTTGTATCGGTAAGCATGGCCATCCCCGACGTGCCACAATCATTATATGCCCAGACCCATCGTGTATAAAGACTGTCGCAAATCAATCCTTTTTCGATCCTTGAGGTATCCGCCTTATTATCCGTCGCAGTGCTGATATCATTGGATGTGTTCCATTTGTATCCTGTTGCGCCGGTAACCGGATTCCACTTCCATACAATCGAATCTTTTGAAGGAACATGAGTCCCTGCAACAGGCTTCCCTGGAGGCAGACAGGGAGAATAGTTGTTCCAGATTCCGCTTGCAAAAACAGATACAACACCCGATTCACCTGTCCCGCAATCAGTACAAAACACAATCAAACCATCAGTAGGATTGACGATTGCATTACGTTCGGTTTTTGTCATACGTGGGGGCAAAAAACCTTTATTGTCCGATTTTACATCGAGAATGGCCGAACTATCCGGGTTACTACCATCGGTATTTATACCAACCTGTGAAAACAATGCATTGCTGAAAGCCAGAAGAAACAGGATGAAAATTGATAATTTTTTCATGTTTCAAAGATACACATAAAAATGAAAATTCCGGTCAGCCTTGCCGTTAATTTCATTTTTCCTCCAGGAGGTCGGGTCTGCGATTTTTCGTCCTTTCCACCGACTTCTCATGGCGCCATTTGGCAATCTCCTTGTCATTACCCGAAAGAAGTACATCAGGAACCTTGTGTCCGCGGAAATCCGCCGGTCTTGTATAAACGGGAGGAGAGAGAAGATCATCCTGGTAAGAATCCGACAGGGCAGAGGTCTCGTCATTCAGCACACCGGGGATCAGCCGTACCACTGCATCGGTAAGTACCACGGCCGCCATCTCCCCGCCCGAAAGAACATAATCGCCGATGGAGACCTCCCGGGTAATAAAATGCTCCCGTATACGCTCGTCTATGCCTTTGTAATGGCCGCATAAAAGGAGAAGGTTGTGTTTCAGCGACAACTGGTTTGCCACCTGCTGGCTGAGAAGTTCGCCATCGGGGCTTAGATAAATGATTTCATCATATTTTCGCTTCAGCTGAAGCTCTTCGATACAGCGGACGATCGGTTCAGCCATCATCACCATCCCGGCTCCGCCTCCGTATGGATAATCATCCACCGTCCGATGCTTGTCAGTCGACCAGTTCCTTATGTCATAAAGATCGATGGTCACGACACCCTTTGCTATAGCCCTCTTCAGGATCGAATGGTGAAAGGGACCTTCGAACATGTCGGGAAAGAGAGTGAGTATATCGATATGCATGGATCAGATTGTTAAAACCATCCCGTCGTAGGCCAGCTGGATGAAATCCGGCAGTTTCTGGTTCACCTCTTCATGTAATCCTACAAAATGGCTCAGGTGCGTAAGGTAGGCTGCTTCAGGCTTCAGTTCCTCGAGAATTGCTACAGCCTCAGGCACTGAGAAATGAGAGACATGCTTTGAATTACGCAGCGCATTCAACACGACAATGCGGCTTCCCCTGACCTTTGCAAGCTCTGTTTCGGAAATGAAACTGGCATCGGTGATATAGGTGAAGTCACCGATCCGGAACCCGGTGACAGGCAATTTTTCATGCAGTACCTCCACCGGGATGAACTCCTGACCATTGATGGAGAAGGGTTCGTCGGCAATGCAGTGGATGTTCAGCTGCGGAGCCCCGAAATAGCGGTTCTCTGAAAAAATGTACCCGAAATCTTTCTGGATCGTCTCCATCACATGGCTCGTACCGTAAAGGTCGATCCTCTTGTTCAGCACATAATTAAAGGCCCTTACATCATCAAGACCCGCGATGTGATCACGGTGTTCATGGGTAATGAGGATGGCATCCAGGTTCATGACCTTCTCCCTGAGCATCTGGATGCGGAAATCGGGTCCGCAGTCAACCACAAAGGTATATCCTGCCGTTTCGATCATAATGGAGGTACGCAAACGCTTGTCATGGGGATCGGGAGAGAGGCATACCGGGCAGTCGCAGGTGATCACCGGTACACCGATGGATGTTCCCGTGCCCAGGAATGTTACTTTGATCGGGTTATTTCTCTGTTCCTGCATCAGAAAATCAGTTCATCGATCTCGTTCTTATCGAGCGTCAGCTGCCGCTTAAGGTCTTCCTGGGTGCGGATGACCCGTTCTTCTCTCATTCTCTTGTGAAACAAAAGGGTTACGACGTCACCTTCGATGTTGCCATAGTTTTCAAACAGATGGACCTCCACCAGTGTTTCAAGCGGAGCATCTTCGTTTTTCCGGATAAAACACATGGCCCTTGAAAAACTGTCAACTCCCACAACCGTAACTGCATAGACCCCGTTAGGGGGAACCAGTTTGCAATCTTCCTCAATTTTTATGGTGTAACTCGGGAATCCGATCTTCTCCAGCTCTTGTTTGCTCTTACTTGCCACTCCCATGATGATGTACTGGTGATCAAGGTAAGCATTGGCCTTCTGTATATTGCCCTCCTGCAGGGCTTTCCTGATCTTAGTGGAGCTGACCGATTCATTCTGGATGTCCTGCTCGGGTATCTCCTCCACGACAAACCCCCACTCCAAACCCAGTTTTCTCAGGCTTTCGTAATCTCCCTCCCGGTTATGTCCGAAATGGTGGTTGAACCCGATAACGATCTTCCTTGCATTCAGCTTGTTCAGCAGGATGTTTTTAACAAAGTCGTAAGAGGTGATTTGCGAAAACTCCTTGGTGAACTCCACGATGATGAGGTTATCAAGCCCTGCCTTCCGGAGCAACGTGGTCTTCTCCCGCTGTGAGTTGATCAGGAAGAGGTTTTTTCCTGCACTTTCGGGATACAAAACCTTACGTGGATGGGGGTGGAAGGTGATGACGACGGTTTCTCCACCTGTTTCCAGGGCAAGCTTCTTCAGACGCTGAAGTATGACCTTATGGCCGATGTGAACCCCGTCAAAGGATCCTGTGGTGACGACCGCGTTACGGATCTCACCGATTTCATTGAAATCACGGATAATTCTCACGGGTAGATGGTTCTATTTAAATCGCTCATCATTTTTCTTGGCGAAAAATGCCACCTTTTCGAGGGAGGTGATCATATCGTACTCCTCAAGATAAACGTAAGGCGGAACGTTCAGCGGCTTTGGGGTGTAATTCAGGACTCCCTTGATCCCTGCATATACAAGCGCTTCCGCAATCTCCGGAGCCTGCTCGGAAGGAACCGTGATGATCCCGATGGAGATATTGTTCTGCTTGATGATCTCCGGCATCTGGTTGATGTGATAACAGGGCACTCCGTCGAAAACCCTGCTGATCTTCTCGGGATTGATGTCAAAAGCTGCGATGATGGCCAACTTTGAACGTTTACCCTTGAAATAACTGATGAATGCCTTGCCAAGGTTGCCGAGTCCGATGACTGCTACGCGCTGTCCCTTTTCCGAATCGATGATCCTCCCGATCAACTCGATCAGTTCCTTGATATCATAACCTTTTCTCAGGTTGCCTGAATAACCGATCAGCATAAGATCCCGTCGCACCTGGACAGGGGTGATATGAAGCATCTGCGCAATTTCATGAGAAAAAACGTGGGTCTTCTCCTTTGATAGTATCATTAAGAGGGTCCGGCGGTACTGACTCAACCGCTCAACGGTCTTGTGTGGAAGGTTCTTTATGAACATGGCTTGTTAATTGGTAATTTTACAATGAATGTACTTCCCTGGTCCGGAATACTCGACACTTCAATGATCCCTGAATAGTTCTCTGTTAGTTTTTTTACAATAGCAAGGCCAAGACCTGTTCCGGTTATGTTTTTGGTTTTTTCATTTTTGATCCTTACAAAATCATCGAAGATGGAATCCATCTCCTCTTTGCTCATCCCGATACCCGAATCTGTTACCTTCACTTCGGCACAACCGTTGTTCTCAGAGATGACACATTCGACGGTTCCTCCCTCTTTGTTATATTTTATCGCATTGGAGATCAGGTTGTTAAAGATTATCTCCATCTCGTCGGCATCAGCGCTGATAATTAGCGGTTCAGAAGCCTTCAGGATCAGCTGTATATCGCGCTGGATCGAGTAAGGACGCATGGTATCCATGGCAGTCTGGGCAACCTGGTTCAGACTGACGGGAGCAATACTCCTCTTGGCTTTTCCGAGTTCAACCTTTGTGAGATCCAGCAAATCAAGGATCAGTGTTCTCATCCCTTTGATCCGCTCAAGTGAACGCTCTACGACTTGGTCATAATCTTCAGCCTTGTCGCCCAACTGGTGTTCCCTGATCATTCTCAGGTAGCCCTCTATGGCATTCAGCGGTGCCTTCAGCTCATGGCTCAGCACCGAAAGGAAGGTAAAACGGATCTGTTTTCCAGTATCGTGAAGGGTATTGGTCATCTTACGAAGAAATATCTTCTTCGAGATGTTCTCGATGCTCGATTTCAGCTCCTGTGGGGTAAAGGGTTTCGGAATGAAGTCGAAAGCGCCGTCGCTCGTGGCTTTTACAGCAAGTTCAAGAGAAGCAAAGGAGGTGATCATCACGACGATGATGTTCTTCTGCTTCCGTTTGATATACCCCAGAACCTCTACTCCCTGGATCCCGGGTAATTTGTTGTCAAGAAGGAGAATATCGGGGCTGCTCGATTCAATCAGTTCAATGCCCTCTTCGCCGGTGGATGCTTCGAGTACTTCAAAATCAAAAGGCTCCTCCATGAAGGGATAATCCACGCGGAAATTCTTCAGGATACGGCTTACCCCGCTCCTTATACCGGGCTCATCATCAACGACTAGTATCTTTAATGTAGACATGTTAGAAATAACGCAGTAAAAGTAATCTAATTTATCGGTCGGTGTTATTTTTTTATCAATCGTTCGATCTCCTGTTTGAGCAGATCTGAACGGACTCCTTTCTCCAGGAAACAGTCAGCTTTGATCCATTTTCGGTTGCTTTCATCATGGATATCGAATAGGATCCCGGTCTCTGCTGCAACGCCTGATACGATGATGATAGGCACCTCCGGATATTTTTTCTTTATCTTGTAGCAAAGGATGAATCCGCTGTCTTCCTTCTCCATCATCAGGTCAAGGACGGCAAGGTCTGGTTTTACGGATTCAATGAGTGCTTCAGCCTCCTTCTGGCTCTCAGCCGTTACCGTTTTATAACCGAACTGTTCGATCTTCATCCTGAGCTGAAACAGATAATCCAGATCATCATCCACCAGCAAAATCGTCTTATTCATTTTTGTTAAATTTTTTTCACAACTTCACCACTCGTCACTCGTCAATTGTCATTCGACTCATCCTCTCGGTAAACTAATCCGGAACGTCGTCCCTGTCGGTCCCTTTGCCTTATCCGCATTGGAGTCCACATGGATCCTGCCCTTATGCATTTTCACTATGCCGTAGATCAGGGCAAGTCCGAGCCCCGTTCCTTTTCCCATCTCTTTCGTTGTGAAGAACGGGGTAAATAGTTTATCCTTATGCTCATTCTCGATTCCGGTACCAGTATCTGTTACCTTGAAAATGATTTCATCTTTGTTCCCCTCCACTCCAATTGTAAGGGTGCCTCCTTCGGGCATCGCCTCGATCGCGTTCTTTTCAAGATTCGTCAGGACCTGCATCATCTGGTCAATATCCAGATGGGCAATGGGATCGGAAATAGCGGGCTCGAACAGAATCTCAATATTCGGGGGGCGGATGATCGTATTCAGGCTGTGTTTGGCAAATTTTATCACATCGGTCTCGGAAAGATTGACCTGGTTCTTCCTGGCAAAATTCAGAAGACCGCTCACGATTTTCTTGCACCGCTCGGCCTGGTCGACGATCAGTTTGAGATCGGCCTTTACGGGATCATTCGCGGCAGCCTCATCCATCAGGATATTGCTGTACATTGTGATAACTCCGAGCGGGTTGTTGAGCTCGTGGGCAATTCCAGCAGAAAGTTGCCCCATGTGGGCCAGTTTTTCCGACTGCTTTAGCGCTGCCTTCGCCTTTGCAAGTTTTTCATTGGAGACATTGAGATTGTTGATTGAGTCATGGAGCTTCTCAATGGCATAAGGGAGACACATCTCCGGTTCAGCAAGTCCTTTCACAATGGCAATCGCATGCTCGTTGCACGTATCATAACCGCAGGCTCCGCAATTGAGATGGTCGATTAGTGAATATTTCCCGATCGATCGCAGCGCCTCTTCAATCTCCTCCTCAAGGGGTATGTCAAATCGGCGGTCCTCGGGTGTGAAATGTTGTGTCAGGTTAACATCCCTGAACTCCTCCAGGCTCTCCGTCCACTTTTCGAAATCCATCTCCTGGAGTTTTGTTGAAACATAGTTGCCGACCGCGGCACTGCGAGCGAATTTTTTGCCGTTTGGCGTGGTCCCGGGGCCCATGATACAGCCTTCACAGCACAGCAGCATCAGGTGCTTGTTCCTTATGAACCCGTCTTCAAACTCTTTGATGGCTTCCTTGACATTCACGCGTCCTTCAGCGATCACAACCCGCTCCTCAGGGATCGTCTCCCTGCTGTTGGAGGTGAAATAGAGTCCCCGGTTGATCGGGAAGATTGATCCCTTACCGCTGTGCGGTTCGTCAAAATCGGAGGGTTCGGTAGTTACCGGAGTAATGTTGTTCATATGGAACATTTCCCTGAGCTCCCGGAAGGTAAGTACCTCGTCAACCTCTTCGCTTTCGGCCTTTTTTGCAAAACAGGGACCGATGAAAACCACCCTGAGATCCTCACCGTGCTTCTTCTTCATCACCCTGGTCATGGCAACCATGGGGGAGGCAATGGGAGCAAGATAGGGGACCATATCGGGGTGGTAATGCCTGATAAAGTAGACAATAGCTGGACAGTCGGATGATATGTCTCCCCTGAACCGCTCGGAATTGATCCGCTTTTCATACTCACTGGCAATAATATCTGCTCCGAAAGAGACCTCGGTCACATAATCAAAGCCAAGCTGTCTGATCATCCCAACCAGGGTCCGGTGATCCTGGATCTCCTGGAACTCCGCCGGGAAGCTGGGTGCAATGCAGGCTGCGATTTTCTTGTCTGATTTCAGGAGGGCAACCACCTCATCTACCGACCGGAGTGGATATTTGGCGTTCTGGCTGCATACTTTTACGCAATTCCCACAACCAATGCATCGTTCATTGATGACCTCCGCCTGCCCGTTGATGATCTTGATGGCCTTGACCGGGCACTCCCTGACGCAGGTATAACAAACACGGCAGACATCCTTAAGGGTGAAGACCAGTTGACGATGATAGGAGTGTGTCATGGCGTTACAGGTTGGATGCGGTTTGTACAGAAAATTTCACGGTTCTCCTTGCTGAATGGTTTGCCAAGGAATTTTTCATAAAAATCCATGGCTACAGGGTTCCTGTGTGCCGTGCGGATCATCTCCTCGTCGTCGATATCGTATAGGACTTTCATTCTTGATTTTATATTCTTCTCCTGGCTCCCGATCCGCTGGCCTCCACCGTTTATACAGCCATTCGGGCATGCCATGACCTCCACGATATGAAGGTCGTTGCGTCCTGCTTCGATCTGGTCAAGAAGAGATCTGGCATTCGACAGTCCACTCACAGCGGCTACATGCAGCGCCATCTTTCCGGCTTTCAACTTTGATTCCTTGATGCCCTTCAGACCCCGCAAATCGTTGTTCTTTTGGATTGTCCCTTCAACTCCGTTCAGGAGTGGAACAAGGGTACGAAGGAGCCCTTCCAGGGTCCCGCCGGTAATCCCTGCCAGTTTTCCCGATGAGCTGCCAAGGCTGAACGGGGTCTCAGAAGGTTCTGGCTCGAGCGAAGCAAAATCGATCCCGAGTAGCCTTATCAACCTAACCAGTTCACGGGTTGTCAGGACAGCATCAACATAACGCTCTTTCCCGCCGGGGATCAGGTCGTTCCCAGCCTCGTGCTTGTCGGCTGTGCAGGGTGTTACCGAGGCAACAAAGATGTTTTCCGGCTGCACTCCTGAAGACCGGGTAATGAATTTCTTGATGATCCTCCCCATCACCTGCTGAGGGGATGTCACATTGGAAAGTTTTGAAACCATTCCCGGGCGTGAGGTTTCAAGATACCAGTTGAAGGATGGACAATTGCTCAGGAAAAGGGGCAATGGTCCGCCCGCCGATAATCTTTCAGTGAACTCTGCCGCCATCTCTGTTATGACAAGGTCTTCCGCAAAGGCCATGTCGAAAACCTGCCTGAAACCAATCTTTTTAAGGGCTGTGTTTATCAGTTCCGGAATCTCCTTCCCCGATTTGATTCCGAACTCTTCCCCAATAGAGGCTGCTACGACCGGAGAAATCTCAACGACAGGGAAAAGGGATTTGTTCTGCAGAGCCTCTGTAACCGTCCTGATGGCTGACCGTTCAGAAAGCGCGTTGGTAGGACAAACCATAATGCACTGGCCGCATTTTATGCAGTTTTTGGTGTTCAGTCCCTTGTTGTGACTGGTTCCGATCCGGCTTTTTGAACCCCTGCCTATGATCTCGATGGCCGAAACCTGGATGATATCGTCGCACACCCTGATACATCTTCCGCAAAGGATACATTTTGCCGGGTCCCTTTCAATGCTGGGACATGATTTGTCGATCTGAACAAGGGTCCGCTTTGGGCGGTAGATCCTTTCAGTGACATTCAGCTCCGATGCAAGCCCCTGCAGTTCACATGTCCCGGTGCGGGAACAATATAGACAGTCGTCCGGATGGCTTGAAAGCAAAAGCTCCACAAGGGTTTTCCTTGCCTTCAATACCCTGGGAGAGTGGGTTCTGATCTTCATCCACTCTTCTGCTGGATGAGAACAGGCAGGAACAAGTTCTGTCATCCCCTCAAGTTCAACCACGCACATCCTGCAGGAGCCGGTAGGGGAGAATTTCGCCAGGTAGCAGAGGGTAGGTACCCTGAACCCGTTCCTGTTCAGCACGGTAAGGATGGTTTCACCCCTCCTGGCAGATACCTGCTGATCATTGATTTCTATATTGAAAAGCATCTTCCGGTCTATTTGTAAAAAATGGCATTGAACTTACAGCTCTCCTGGCAGATCCCGCATCCTGTGCAACGCTCTTCAATGATAAAATGAGGTATGAGGCCGGCACCGATGATCGCCTGGGCAGGACATTTTTTCTGGCATACGTTACAACCATTGCAAGTAGTTGAATCAATATAAAAGGTCCTGAGATCATGACAAACTCCTGCCGTGCATCTCCGGTCAAAGATATGCTCCTCGTACTCATCCCTGAACCATCTCAGTGAGCTGAGCAGGGGATTCGGGGCATTCTGACCAAGTCCGCAGAGAGAGGTGTCGCGGATGACCTCAGCCAGGTTTTCAAGCTGCACAACCCCTTTAAACCTTTCAAGGGTATCATGGCCCTGCGAATCCCTGGGTCGCTTCGTGATATCTTCCAGGATCTCCAGCATGCGCCTTGTGCCCTCCCTGCAGGGAATACACTTGCCGCAGCTCTCATTCTGCAGGAACTCTATGAAGAATTTTGAAAGATTGACCATACATACCGAAGAGTCCAGCACAATAATGCCTCCCAGCCCGAGGCTTTCACCGATCCCTTTCAGTGATTCATAACCAATCTCAATATCGAGGCTTGATGGAGGGATACAAACGCCGGAAGGACCACCGATCTGAACAGCCTTCAGTACTGCATCCCCGGGAATTCCGCCTCCGATCTTATAGATAATGTCAGAGACCGTCATGCCCATCGGGACCTCGATGAATCCCGTGTGGACCACGCTTCCCGTAAGAGAGATCAGTTTTGTTCCTTTGTCATCCCTGCTGCCGGTTGAACGGAACCAGCCGGGACCGTTTTCAATAATCGCAGGCAGGTTTGCCAGGGTCTCAATATTATTTACAATCGTCGGGCACCCCAGGTAGCCAGCTTCGGCAGGGTAGGGGGGCTTGATCCGTGGCATGCCCCTGCAGCCTTCCAGGTTTTCGATCAGTGCAGTCTCCTCCCCGCAGACGAACGCCCCTGCACCCTTCCTGATGCTGATATTAAGTTTAAAACCACTTCCGAAGATGTTATTTCCGGTGAAACCCCACTCTTTGGCCTGGCTGAGAATGTTTTCGAGGATCGCGACAGGTCGTTCGTAGCCATCCCTAACATAGATGAAAGCATGGCTTGCTCCGATGGCATAGGCGGCAATGGATAATCCCTCAACAACGCGGAATGGATCTGATTCGATAATGGCCCGGTTCATGAAACCGCCAGGATCGCTCTCATCGGCATTGCAGATCATATACTTCTCATCACCTGCCGTACTGAGTGCAACCCGCCATTTCTTTCCTGTCGGGTAACCGGCTCCGCCTCGTCCCCTTAACTCGCTTTGCTCAATGATCTCACAAACCTTGTCGGAGGTATAGTTCAGCAAGGTTTTGTAAAACGACCTGAATCCTCCGCGGGCCAGATAATCTTCCATTGACAGGGGAGAGACATGACCTGCGTTTTTTAAAACCTGGCGTTTCTGATGCAAAAAAAAGGGTACCTGGTCCATAAAGAGGATAGATGCCCATGGTTCATCTTCATTGTGCCTGTATTGCCCGCTAACAGATTCTTGCCTGAC
>JBAXRT010000107.1:0-10608 GCA_037131065.1 bacterium
TTATTCCATCATGATCACTGACGGCTCGGTGAAACCGATGAACCTTTTCTCAGTCAGGACCATCCTTATTTTCCTTGCAACAGGTATCGTACTCGGTTTCTTTTACCTTCTCAGAAAAGCCAGGAAAAGCTAATTTTTATTCTCCGGAATTAGTTGTCTCTGATCACCACCCTGCCGGTATAGTATGTGTTGCCTTGTGTCAGCCTGATCAAATAGATCCCGGCCGGAAGGTTGTCGCGATCGAAATCAACCGTTTTTCCGGTGACACTTTTAACTTGTCTTACCTGCTGCCCCTGAGAGTTATATACGGCCAGGCATGCGTCTTTGAGGATGGTCCCGGTTTGAAGTGTGGTCACTGAACAAAATGGATTGGGATGAAAGGAAAGAGCATCTTTATTGACGGGCTCATCTATTCCAACATTACTGGTAATCCGGTTCGTACCATACCAATACCCAGGATATTCGGGGTTCAGCAGATCACTATACTTCTTTATATGGAATCCTTCAACCGAATTGGGATCCATATAGTAGATGTTGTCTCCGCTTATACCATGCCCGACAACAAAGTGCCCTACTGGAGCACCTTTCCACTTCAAAAGGATAACGAACAGCCTGTTTTTCTGAATATCCGATGTGATTTCTTCAAGGGTTGAAGGCAAACCACCCTGGTTCTGAAGGTTCCCGAAGTGAATCAGAATTTCCTGGATGCTGCCGGCACGACCGAAATTGTAATTCCCATCCTTATTATTACAGCCCTGGTTTGGGTCCTGACAACAATCGACTTCGCCATAAGTTGGAAATGCGACAGTTCTTGTCCATTCGGCTATTTCGCATTGTAGTTTTACAAACTTGTAATAATCGAGAATCGCTTTGGAGCTTGCCGCCCAGCACCAATTGGTCTGTTCCTGTTTCGTTTGACTGATTGGTAATACCTGCTGGGCCTGGGCTGAAAGATAAATACAGGCTTGTACGGCTAGTAACAGAATTATTTTTTTCATAGGGGTATGAATTTGGCCTTTATTATTTTGTATCGTTTCCAAGGTTGACCATGTTCATGGTCTCCTGATAAAAACCGGCTATGCTTGTCTTCACAAGTATTCCCTCATTCACTTCATAAACCGGCTGGAGAGAAGCGGTGTTGATTTCAATATAACCATTATCCCTGTTCTCACCACTTAAAGCAGCGAAATCTGCAGTGATAAAATACTGTTCCAAATAAGTGTTCCGGATCAGGACACGCTCGTTGGTTTTATCGGGCAATAATGTCTCAAACTCCTGAATTTTACTGGCAAGAACACTCCCCCCCAAACCAACAACCTCCGCTTTCCCCTGACGGATCCGAACAGTAAGTAAGGTCTGATAGACGCCATCAACGGAAACCGGTACTCTCCATTCATTGCCGGAAAAGAATTCCAATTGATTGTTCCTGACTGAAACATAATAGGTTTGATAGGGTTCCCCAATAATTATTTTTGAGAAATCACTTCTGCTCCCAAAACCATAATCATTTTCACTTCCAACCGGAATCAGCTCCAGGAAATACATGGCTTTCGCTATTGCCGCTTCTTTAACCAGTAAAACCTGATTATCATTTTGGGCGGATAGGTTTAGCGAAATGAATACGACGAATAACAGGTAAATAGTTTTGGTTTTCATGTGTTAAAAATTTGATTTTTAATGGTCACATGGAATATCCATTATTATCATTCGTGGTTTGCATGAACGATGTTTGTATGGATAATTCATGGTGTTATGTGTCTTGATGTTTTTTATCGGGATGAACAAAAATCCAATTTGCAGGCTGAAAGAAAAATCACCTAATCTTTCTAAATACAACCAAATGTACGAATAGTTGGGGTAGAAATGGAAAAATTGAAATTTATTTTTCCTACCATTTTAACGGTGTCCTGATCTTTCCGGGTATTCCGGTTCTTGATTTTGTCCTGATTTCGGTGTGAAAGAAAAAACCACCTGCGAAATTCATCGTAAGTGGTTTTTCTCTTGTGACCCATGAAGGATTACTCAGGGTAAGACCGTACTTTTACTTTTCCTTGTGACCCCGGAGGGATTCAAACCCCCAACCTTCTGATCCGTAGTCAGATGCTCTATTCAGTTGAGCTACGAGGCCATGTGCTTTTGCGGCTGCAAAGATAATCTATTTTTGTTTTTCTCAAATGTTGGAAAAGTTTTTACCTTTGCAGATTAATCCGGCCGGAGCGACAGAATGTCGCAAGACCCTAATAATTAAAGTAATACAACTGAAATGATCGTAATTGGAAGTCGCAAACTCACGGTAGGTGATTTCTTCAAGGTGCTTTTTGAAGGCGAAAAGATTGACATCGATATTGAGGCCCGTCAGAAGGTTGAAGAGGACTTTGAGTTTCTGAAAGAGTTTGCAAAAGGGAAAGTCATTTATGGAATTAACACCGGCCTGGGTCCTATGGCCCAGTTCAAGATCAACAACAACAAGGAGCTTGAACTTCAGTTTAACCTGATCAGGAGTCATGCAGCCGGTTGCGGCGCACCCCTGCCCGATATCTGTTCCAAAGCGACAATGCTTGCCCGCCTTAACACCCTGGTACAAGCCAAATCCGGAATCCACCCTGAAGTTGTTGAATTACTCAAGGAACTTATCAACCGCGATATATATCCCTATATTCCCGAACACGGCGGCGTTGGAGCCAGCGGCGACCTTGTCCAGCTGGCCCACCTTGCACTGGCCCTGATCGGTGAAGGGGAGGTTTCCTATAAAGGGGCACTTCGCCCTACCAAAGAGGTTTTTGAGGAGGAAAAGCTCTCCCCCATCCGGATGCATATCCGCGAAGGTCTCGGGCTCATCAACGGTACCTCCGCTATGACCGGTATCGGGATGATCAACAGTATTCATGCCAGGAACCTGACCGACTGGTCGATCCTTGCTTCTGCCATGATCACCGAGATCGTTGAATCCTACGACGACCACTTTTCCGACGGACTGAACCGTGCCAAATCGCACCACGGCCAGCGGCAGGTTGCACGCACCATGAAATCGATCCTGAAGGACAGCCGCCTGATCCGTAGGAGGGCTGATCATCTTTACAACAACGATAAAACCATCGATGTTGATGTTTTCAAACATAAGGTACAGGAGTATTACTCGCTTCGCTGTGTTCCGCAGGTGCTGGGGCCAATCCTCGACTCTATCCTCTATACCTCCCATGTTCTGATGAACGAGGTAAATTCGACGAGCGACAATCCCATCATCGACGGAGAACACCACAACGTATACCATGGCGGCAATTTCCACGGCGACTACGTTGCCCTCGAAATGGACAAACTGAAGATCGGGATCACCAAACTATCGATGCTCGCCGAACGCCAGCTTAACTACCTGATGAACCCGAAACTGAATGAAAAGCTCCCGCCCTTCATCAATTTGGGGAAACTGGGACTGAACCTGGGTATGCAGGGGGTGCAGTTCACCGCCGTTTCGACTGTGGCTGAAAACCAGACCCTCTCCTTCCCGATGTATATCCACAGTATTACCAACAACAACGATAACCAGGACATCGTGAGCATGGGAACGAATGCCGCCCTTATGACAAAAAAGGTGATCGACAATACTTACCAGGTCCTGGCCATCGAAATGATCTCGATCCTTCAGGCCATCGATTTCCTCGATATCAGGGATCGTCTTTCATCTTATTCAAGGAGCAAATACGAAGACCTCCGGCGGATCGTTCCGAAATTCACCGAGGATACGGTGAAATACCTGGATATCCGTAACATTGAGCAGTATATTATGGAGAATAAACTGCAGTTTGCGGTTGAAGAATAATATTCCTTTCCAGAACATCTAATTACAATCGGATGAAATATGCATTAGTGACCGGTGGTTCGCGTGGTATCGGGCGATCTGTATCCCTTTCTCTCGCCTCGTCGGGCTATTATATCCTGATAAATTTCCTTTCAAACCAGTCCGAAGCCGAAAACACACTGTCGCAAGTCAGGGAGCATGGAGGTGACGGCGAATTGATCCGGTTTGATGTCGCCAGCCAGACCGAGGTCGAATCCTCGCTTACAGGCTGGCAGGAAAAGAACCCTGGGAAGTACATCCAGGTCCTGGTGAACAACGCGGGAATCCGGAAAGATGCACTCATCATGTGGATGAAGAACGAGGAGTGGAACGATGTGATCAACACCAACCTGAACAGCTTTCTTTTTGTCACCCGGTTTCTGATTAAGGATATGCTTATCAACAAATTCGGCAGGATCATCAACATTGTCTCACTGTCGGGTCTGAAAGGTTTGCCGGGACAGGCAAACTATTCTGCCGCCAAGGCGGGTGTGATCGGAGCCACCAAGGCACTCGCCCAGGAGGTTGCGAAGAAAAATGTAACTGTGAACGCCGTGGCTCCGGGGTTTATTCGTACCGATATGACCAAAGAACTGGATGAGAACCAGCTGAAAGCCATGATACCGATGGGACGCTTTGGCAAACCGGAAGAGGTGGCAGGGATCGTTACCTTCCTAGCATCGGAAAAAGCGTCTTACATAACCGGAGCGGTTATCAATGTGAATGGAGGACTGTATACTTAATGACGAGTGACGAGTGACGAATGACAAGTGATGGAAAATATGCATAGAGTCGTTATCACCGGTATGGGTATCTATTCTGTTATCGGGAAGAATCTCGGTGAAGTGAAGGACTCTTTGTTCCACGGAAGATCGGGTATCATCTTCGACCCCAAGCGGAAAGCCATGGGATTTCGTTCGGCTTTGACCGGCATGGTAGAAAGGCCGGTTCTGAAAGGGGTACTTGACCGCAGGTTAAGGATCGGGCTCCCGGAACAGGGGGAATATGCCTACATCGCCACCCTTGAAGCCCTAAAAACTGCAGGTATTGCCCAGCAATTTCTTGATCAGCACGAGGTCGGAATCCTTTACGGGAATGACAGTTCTGCAGTTCCCGTGGTAGAATCGGTGGATATTCTGAGAACAAAGAAGGATACCATGATGATCGGGTCCGGATATATCTTCCAATCGATGAACTCGACCGTCTCGATGAATCTCTCGGTGATCTTCCGGCTCAAGGGGGTCAATTTTACAGTCAGCGGCGCCTGTGCCAGCGGATCCCATGCCATAGGCATTGGGTACCTGCTCATCCGCCAGGGGCTCCAGGAGATGATCATTTGCGGAGGAGCCCAGGAGATCAATCCGGAATCAACCGCAAGCTTCGACGCACTGAATGCCTTTTCCATCCGTGAATCGGAACCACAAAAAGCATCGCGACCCTTTGACCGCGACCGCGACGGGCTTGTTCCCAGCGGAGGTGCTGCCAGCCTTATCATTGAAAGTTATGAATCAGCCATTAACCGTGGAGCAAAGATCCTGGGAGAGGTCGTCGGATATGGATTTTCATCCAACGGAGAGCACATATCACTTCCAAACGTCGATGGTCCTGCCAGGGCGATGCACATGGCTCTGAAGGATGCAAAAATGGATGCATCCGCCATCGGCTATGTTAATGCCCATGCAACTTCCACCCCTGCAGGCGACAGCAACGAAGCCAGGTCTATCGACCAGGTCTTCGGAAAATCGAGGCCTCTTGTAAGCAGCACCAAATCGATGACCGGGCATGAAATGTGGATGGGAGGAGCCAGCGAGATCATCTATTCAACAATCATGATGGAACACTCCTTTGTTGCTCCGAACATCAACCTTGAGCATCCAGATGAGGTAACTTCAAAACTGAATATCGCCACAAAAACAACTCCCCTGGAGATCAACTCTTTCCTCTCAAACTCCTTTGGATTCGGGGGGACGAACTCCGCCCTGGTCGTGCGAAAATTCATTCCCTGAACAACTATTTTTCATAGGATAGTTTAGCACAGTTATATCAAAAAAAAGATTATTTTTGCAGTGCTCTAAAAGGGAGAGTAAGATGCAACGTGAGGAAATCATACGCAAAATAAACCAGCTTCTGATTGACGAGATAGAACTTGATGAATCCCAGATAACCCCTGCTGCCAGCCTTAAAAAAGATCTCGGAATTGATTCACTGGATTTTGTTGACCTCTTCGTGATCATTGAGAACAATTTCGGCTTCAAGATGAAAGCAGAAGAGATGGCTGATGTTAAGACCCTGGCAGATTTTTATGACTATATTGTCAAAAGAATTAATCCAAACTAATTATTGATGTCGTCATGGGAAGGGAAAACCCGCGGTGGTGTCCTTGGATATAGGATATTTGTCTGGACCCTGAAGCATCTCGGTATCAGTTTCTCATACTTTCTTCTCTATTTCGTTGTCACCTATTTCGTATTCTCTTCAAAAAAGGCCTTCAGGGCTATCTCGGTTTATTTCCGTCAAATCCATGGATATGGTCGTTTCAGAACCCTCCGCAGTGTTTTCCGTAACTACTATATTTTCGGGCAGATCCTGCTCGACAAGATCGCCATGCTGGCTGGTTTCCAGGGCAGGTTCACCTTTGATTTCGACGGAGAGGAATACCTGAGGATGATGAACAATGGCGGCCTTTTGATCAGTGCCCACATCGGGAATTGGGAGGTGGCTGGGAATCTCCTGAAACGGCTGGACAAGCGGATCCACATTCTCCTGTTCGATGCCGAGCATCAGAGGATCAAGGGATACATGACGGAGGTCCTGACAAACCGTAATGTCAACTTTATTGTTATCAGGGAAGATTTTTCCCATCTTTTTGCCATACGTGAAGCCCTGGCAAATGGCGATATTATTGCCATGCACGGCGACCGCTTTATTGAGGGGAACAAGACAGTGAGCATTGATTTCATGGGACGTCCAGCCCTTTTTCCAACCGGTCCTGTGAACATGGCTGCAAAGTTCGGAGTTCCTGTCTCTTATGTCTTTGCCGTGAAGGAGACCTGGAAGCATTATCATTTTTATGCCACCCCCCTGCTAATGGTCGAATACCCTGGAAACATCCAGAAACGTGAACTTTCGCTAAGGTCAGCAGTTGAAAAATATGTTCAGGCGCTGGAAAAAATTGTAAGAAAATACCCGTTACAATGGTTCAACTATTATGATTTCTGGAGAGTTCCTGAATCTGCAGGTCTAAGAATACCATCAAATGGCTGAGAAAAGATTGCTTCTGGTCAGTGCAAACCGATTTACGGTCCCCTACCCTGTCTATCCGCTTGGTCTATCTTATCTTTATTCCTACCTGAAGGATCACCTGACCGGTTTTAGTATCCGGCTCTTTGATATGAACCTTGAGAGCAGTGAATCCTTATCCCGGACATTGCTTGAGTTCAGGCCCGATTATACAGGTATCTCATTCCGGAACATCGACGACGTCAATTTTTACTCTCAGGAGAGCTTTATCAATGGTTACCTGTCGATCCTTGAGCTCGTCAGGCAGACCATTCCCACCACCATTATTATCGGCGGTTCTGCTTTTTCGATCTATCCGAAGGAGCTCTTTTCATTCTTCAATCCCGATTATGGCATTCATGGTGAGGGAGAGGAGAGTCTGTACAAATTACTGACCGGGCTCAGCACAGGCAGTCCTGTTGAAAATATTGAAGGTCTCGTTTACAGGAAGAGTGATGATGTCATTGTCAATGGCAGGAAAAACTTTATCCATGACCCAGATCTCTGTTTCGATGGCGGGATGACGGATTTTTACTGGGAAAAGAGCGGGATGATGAATATCCAGACTAAGAGAGGTTGTCCTTACAACTGCATCTATTGCACTTATCCACTGATCGAAGGGCATAAGGTCAGGACACTGGATCCCGACAGGATTGTACATACCCTTCAGGAACTTAATACCAAGTCTAATGTAAACCATATCTTTTTTACTGATTCTGTTTTCAATATCAGCAACCAGTTTAATGTTGAACTGGCCCAGAAAATGATCCAGGCCGGGATTCAGATGAAGTGGGGCGCTTACTTCTCTCCCCATAACCTCGATGAGAGCCTCCTGAAACTGTTCAGGAAGGCCGGGCTCACCCATATCGAGTTCGGCACGGAATCGCTGTCAGATTCAACACTTAAAAATTACGGAAAACATTTTACCGTCGACGAAGTGGTTAAGATCTCTTCACTCTGTAACAAGATCGGCATCTATTTTGCCCATTTCCTGATCATCGGAGGTTACGGGGAGACCGAATCCACGGTGGATGAAGGATTCGAAAACTCGAAAATGATAGATAACACTGTATTTTTCCCATATATCGGGATGAGAATATACCCAGGAACCCGCCTGCAGGGACTGGCCATCGATGATGGGGTGATCTCCCCCGGTGATGATCTCATCGAACCCGTATATTATGTGGCGAAGGGAATTGATTATGATACATTGAAGGCACGGGCTGATAAGACAGGCAGACGCTGGGTCTTTCCGGATGAGGATGTGGCCACCATTATGAACAGGATGCGAAAACGTAAAAGAAAAGGATCATTGTGGCATCACCTGAAAAAGTAAACATTCCCCAGAAACCACCAATGGTGATGGTCGACAGGATCCTCTCTTCAGAAGGCAATGCTACAGTCACCTCCTTCCTTGTAAAGCAAGAAAATATTTTTTGTGAAAACGGATTTTTCCGGGAGCCGGGACTGATCGAGAATATGGCACAAACAGCTGCTGCCTCGGCCGGTATGAAACCAGGGGTCAGGGAGGGTGAACCACCGATGGGATTCATTGGCGGGATAAGAAATCTGAAGATCTATTCGCTTCCAGGGGTTGGAGAAGAAATAAGAACGAGGATCACACTTGAACATGAAGTCTTTGATGCATCTGTCGTGCACGGGGAGGTCTTTATTGGTGATCGTCTGATCTCAGAGTGTGAACTGAAAATTTTTCTTATCAAAACCACATAACTGATATCCATGGACAAATACAAACTTTATGACCAGGAGCGAATCCAGGCGGAAAACCTGATGGAGGGACTCTACAGGCATGAACCTGACGGGAGTTATACCCTGCATGCAGGATATGACTACCTCCCACAAGATGACCTTATGTGCCATGAATTCTGGAAACGCTGGCGTGAGAAAATGAACGGGATCCGTAAAAAAGTAAATACCGGAGAGTTGAGCCCGCTATACTATTACCAGGAGAAGAATTTCCTTGATGCCAGGTCCTTTGCGAAATTTCTCGGTGTCTCCTACTGGCAGTACAGGCGTCATGTAAAACCAAAAGGTTTTGCTCAACTGAAGCAGGAAATGCTCAGGCAATATGCTAATGCTCTTGAGATAAGTGTTGACGATTTTTTAACAATGAAATAAAGAAGCATGATTATCAATTACGACCACAGACTTGCGGGACATTGCGAAAGCGGCGCAACTTCCGGTCTTTTGCGTCATCTCGGATTTCAGATCAGCGAACCCATGGCATTTGGTATCGGAAGCGGTTTGTACTTCTGTTACCTCCCGTTCATCAAAGCACAGGATGCTCCACTGTTTGCCTTCCGGTCAATGCCGGGAAAAATCTTTGCCAAAGCCACCAAGAGGCTTGGAGCAAAGATGGTAATGGTTAAAAAATATAAGGATCCCGAAGAGGCCATGAAGGCCCTGGATAAAAATATCGAACTTGGCATTCCCTCCGGTGTACAGGTTGGTACGTTTCACCTGAAATATTATCCCCCGGAATACCGGTTGCATTATAACTTCCATAATGTTGTCGTGTTCGGCCGCGAGAACGGGGTTTACCACATCTCGGAACCTACCCGGGAAAATACCCAGTTGCTGGCAAGGGAAGACTTACAAAAGGCACGATTTGCCAAGGGAGCCTTCGGCCCGAATGGCAAGATGTACTACCTGCTCGACAAGCCCGAGGCCCCGAACCTTCAGAAAGCAATCGCAGAGGGGATCAGGGAAAATGCCAAGAAAATGGTCAAAGATCCATTTATGTATATTGGGACAAGAGGTATGAGAAAACTTTCGAGGGATATCAAAAAATGGCCTGACAAGTATGATGAAGCAAAGGCTTCCCTATACCTGATCCAACTTGTGAGATCAATCGAAGAATATGGCACGGGCGGGGCGGCATACCGTTACGTCTACGGTGCATTTCTGAAAGAGGCTGAACCAATCATGAACAACGATGTCATCACAACTGCATCCAGGACCATGGGGAATATATCCAAACTTTGGCGTGATTTTTCATACCGAAGCGCCCGGTTCATCAAGAACAGGGCCGAATCACATGACAGCTATTCAATCCTGTCGGACTTACTGATGGAGTGCGCCGAAGGAGAAGAAAAGCTTTTCAGGGGACTGTTGAAGTTAAAAATCTGATCATGCAGGAGCAACACATGAACAAATATAAACAAGACCCGGCCGGAAAGACCGGGCAGGCGCAGAATCAGAAAGAGGAAGCGACCTTACAAGCGGAGGATCAACCTTACCGCTATAACAGGGAACTCTTCTACTCATTCGATAAAGAGAAAGGTTACTCTGCCAGGGTTGATTACCAGTATGATGCAAACCAGACCATCATCAGGCAAAGCTGGGATGTCGCCGAGGATCGATTGAATTCCGTGAAACAGAAGGTTATTGAGGGAAAAAGATCTCCGATTGCCTATTACATGGAAAAACAGCTGATGGAGGTACCCATGCTGGCTGCTTACATGGACATGAAA
>JBAXRT010000108.1:0-10319 GCA_037131065.1 bacterium
TGAACGGGTATGACGCCACACGTGAAGTTCATGTGACCAGACCGGATATTCCTGTGATTGCACAGACGGCCTATGCCTTCATTGCCGAGAAAGAACAGGCCCTGGCTGCGGGCTGTGTGGATCATATAACGAAACCAATTGATAAGCAGCAACTGTTTGCGACTATCCATCGCGTGCTGATCAGCACAAAAAAACGGAATTAATATGCTCCTGCTTAAAAACGGCACATACATCGACTGGCAGACCCTTGAGTTCCTTGAGGGTGACATCCTCGTTGAAGAGGGCATTGACGGAAAGATCGTGTTTGTGAAGGATCATCTGGAGACAATAAACTTCCGGACGATCGACTGCCGGGGAAAATATATTACAAAAGCCTTTGCCAACGGTCATCATCATGCTTACTCGGCACTTGCAACGGGTATGCCCTCTCCTGCCCTAGCTCCCCGGAATTTTCCGGAGATCCTCCGGTATATCTGGTGGACCCTTGATAAAGCCCTGGATCCGGACATCATCCGCTCAAGCGCCCTGGTAACGGCAATCGCATGTGCAAGGAGTGGCGTGACCTTCGTAATTGATCATCATGCCTCGCCAATGTCCATTCCCGGAAGCCTTGAGATCATTGCAGAAGCCTTTGACAAGTTGGGTATCAGCCATCTGCTCTGTTACGAGATTTCCGACCGGGACGGATTGGGAAAAGCTGAGGAAGGACTTGGAGAGAGTGCCCGTTACCTTGAAAAACACCAGGGTCTGGTCGGCCTTCACGCCTCTTTCACCGTTGGAAATGAAACCCTGAAAAAAGCTGTCGGTCTTGCAACAGCAACAGGATCGGGCATCCATATTCACACTGCCGAAGACCACTGTGACCAGGATGATTGCAAACAGCGATACGGTAAAAGAGTGGTTGAAAGGCTTTCGGAGGCCGGGGTGCTTGGCATGCCGAAGAGCATCCTTGCACACTGCCTTCACCTAAGCGAACAAGAAAGGGAGTTGCTTTCCAAGTCTTCCGCCTGGATTGCCGAAAATATGGAGAGCAATCTGAACAACGGGGTCGGCTTTTTCAGGGCGAAAAACCTTGGGCCGAATATTTTCCTCGGCACCGACGGGATGCACAGCGACATGCTTCAGAGTGCCAAATCGGCCTGGTTTGCCGGCAAGCACATCGACCATACCGATCCGCCGGAAGTTTACCGTAGGCTCAGGAACCTTCATGCTTACCTGGTACAAAACTCTTATAAAGGAGATGGAGAGAACAACCTTGTCGTATTTGATTACAGCCCCTCCACCCCGTTCAATCCCGGCAATTTCTGCAGCCATTTCTTCTTCGGGATGGAATCAAGGCATATCAGCCATGTGATCTCCGATGGCAGGCTGATCGTCAAAGACCGGAAGATCCTGAATGTTGATGAGGAGGAGATCCTTGCCGAGGCACGGATCCAGGCAAAAAGACTGTGGGAAAGGATGAAATGACCTCGCCATGAAGCCATTGCTGATTATCAACGGAACCCTGGTCACAGCTGAAAAAAGTACGCGTGAAGATATTGCCCTGGCAGAAGGAAAAATCATATCGATTGGCCAATTGACTCCTGCTTCATTACCGGGGTACGAGGTGATCGATGCAACCGGAAAACTTGTTTTCCCGGGAGCCATTGATCCCCATGTGCACATGGCATTGCCAACTCCTGCAGGCAATTCCTGCGATGATTTTATTTCCGGAAGCAGGGCGGCAGTTGCCGGCGGCACAACCAGCATCATCGATTTTGTAACTCCTCTTCGCGGGCAATCCCTGCTTGAAGCCCTGGATCAACGAAGGGAAGAGGCAAAAGACTCCCGTTGCAACTGCACCCTTCACATGGGAATCAGTGAGTGGAACCCACAGGTGGCAAGTGAAGTTAAACAGTGTATCCGGAACGAAGGTATCACCTCCTTCAAGGCATACCTGGCTTACCGCGACACGATCGGCATCGGGATTGAACAACTCAGGGAGGTAATGGAGGTCGTGGGATCTGAAGGAGGGATCCTGATGGTCCATTGCGAGGATGGTGAGCTTATCAGTTTCCTCCAGATGGGTTTCTTATATGAAAGAAAAACGGGTCCGGCTTATCATCACCTTTCACGACCCCCTGAGGCTGAGATCAGCGCCATCAGAGAGGTGACCGGGTTATCGGAACTGACCGGTTGCCCGGTTTACATCGTGCACACCTCCACCGCTGGCGGTGCCGACCTGATCCTGCAGGCTAAGGAAAAGGGATTGAAAGTGTTTGGGGAAACGTGTCCGCAGTACCTGCTCCTGAATGATTCCGATTATAATGAGCAATACAGCGCGGAACAGATCCTTCCCTATGTGATCTCCCCTCCCCTCCGGAAAAAAGAGGATTATGACAGGTTATGGAGAGGTTTGGCTGACAGGACTTTCGATGTGGTGGCAACCGACCACTGCCCTTTCAACCTTTATGGCCAGAAGGATCGTGGCAAAAATGATTTCACCAAAATCCCAAACGGCGCCGGCGGGATTGAGCACAGGCTCCCGCTGCTCTATTCCTATGGTGTTCTGACAAAGAGGATCTCTGTTAATCGTTTTATTGAATTGGTCTCAACCTCACCGGCAGAAATTTTCGGATGGGGTAACAAAAAAGGAAAGCTAATGCCCGGCTACGATGCCGACATCGCGATCTGGGATCCGGATTACGAAGGGACCATTTCGGTAAAGAATCACCTTTCGAAATGCGATTCTGAGATCTATGAAGGATTTCAAACTCAGGGCAGACCTGAGTTGGTCATTATTGGAGGAAGAACCTATTTGCCAATGACTAAGTACGAGTGACGAATGACGAGTGAAATCCAATTCGTCACTCGTCACTCGTACTTAGTCACTCTTATTAAAGTCCTAGCTGATTCAGCACAAACTCATAGTCGACCAGTGTATTTTCGATCCTCTGCTTCGTAGCCTGTCCTGACCCATGGCCGACATTGTAATCGATGTAAAGCAGCACGGGGTTTATCTGCCCGGGGTTGTTCTGTAATGCGGCGGTGAACTTCTTGGCATGCAACGGGTCAACACGGCTGTCGTTGGCTCCTGTGCGGATCAGCATCGTCGGCACATTGACCCCCAGCCTGACATTCTGGTAAGGCGAGTATTGCAGGAGGTTCCTGAAGTCAGCTTCGTTTTCCGATGACCCGTATTCTGGGATCCAGTAACGGGCAATAAGAAACTTATGGTAGCGGATCATGTCAAGCAGGGGAACGGCGCAGAGAATGGCCTTATAAAGGTCGGGACGCTGGTTGGCAATGGCTCCCATGAGCAACCCGCCGTTGCTTCCACCCCAGGCCACGATCTTACCGGTGGTGGTATATTTTTCCCTGACGAGCCATTCGGCACAGGCATTGAAATCGTCGAAACAGTTCTGCTTTTTCATCAGCATCCCGTTCTCATGCCACTTCTCGCCATATTCGTTACCACCCCTTATGCCTGGTTCCACAACAACAACACCGCGGTTGATGAGGGCAGCATAACCACCAAAATATTCGGGTGAAATCCCGATGTTGAACCCACCATACCCGGTAAGTAGGACAGGATTATTCCCGTCGAGTTTCATGTCTTTGCGATATACCACGTTGCATGGGATCTTTGTGCCGTCCTTTGAAGTGTAGAATTTAACTTCGCCTTTTATGTTTGACATATCAATTGGCATAACCCTCGAGTAGTATAGCCTCCATTTGAAGTTTTTAGGAGAAGCGACATAAAGTTTTCCGGGTGAGGTATAGGTGTTCATGTAAACATAGACCGAGTCCTCTTCACGGTCGAAGCTCACATAGCTGACATTCCCGACCTCAGGCAGTTCGATGGGTTTGATCTTTTTTCCTGTTGCGTCATAAAGAGTCAGGCGGCTCTGGATATCCTTCTTATCCTGGACGATCAGCCGACCATCCTTTAGCACCTCAACATTTTCAAGCACATTTTCCCCTTCGGGGATCAGCACCTTCCAGTTCTTGTATTCGGGATTGGCTTTATCAGTCACCATGAGACGGAAATTGGGAGCATTATCATTGGTGAGGATATACAATTTATTGCCGATAGCACTGGGATAGGCCTGGGATTTTTTGCTTTCATAGATCAGTTTTCCTTCTCCGGGAGTGCCGGTGGTCCTCATACGGCAGGTGTTGGAATAGAAATCGCCCTCCCCGAAAAAGGTCACATCGCTGTAACGGTTATCGTAGATGTAGTAAGAATTTTGAGCATCATTGGTCGTGCCGATGAACTGAGCCTTTTCAATCGGATCTCCAACCTTCCACAGGTAGCTCTTAAGCGGTCGCTGCTGGTCGATATCCTCTTTGCTCCGGATGGTGAAATAACAATGCTGCTGGTCCTTGGTCCACTGCATGTTGGTCGTGTTCTCAAGGGGAGGAAAGAGCAGCTTCCCGTCGCGCGTGTTGATGAAATAGGTCTTGGTGATCTCCGCCCCGCTCTGCTGGACGCTCACCGCTGCGCGTTCGCCGTCATAGGTGTATGCCACCCCGGAAGTAGAGGTTTTTCCTGTCGTATCAAGCTTCACCGGATCCCAGATCAGGATTTTTTTCCCGTCGATGATCGTGTAGAGAGAGGTCTGCTTATCCCCTTTCTTCCTGATGTTCTGGAAGACGCGTTTACCCTCCTTGCTCAAAGGTCCTTCATAATCCATGTCGATAAATGCGGTTATCTCTTCCCGGAGACCCTGATGCTCCTTCTGTGTCGCTTTCATGTATTGAACGCTGTAGTCGTGCTCAGCCTTCGTCCATTCGATGACCTTCGGATCATTTTTGTCCTCAAGCCAGCGGTAGTTATCGGTCAGCAGGAAGCCATGGAGTGTGTCAACAACCGGCTTTTTCTCTGTGGCCGGGGGATTAAACGGGATCTGTGTCATTCCAGCCAGAGGAAGTGACAAACCCAGAATCAGGAAAATGTTTTTCATATAACTTGGTTTTAGATGCTAAAGAATGTGCGAATTTAATCAATGGATTTCCCGATTCTAAATTTTTTCGGTAAACAATAAAATTAGCGTGATGAATTCATTCGTCACTAGTCACTAGTCACAAGTCATTAGACAATAACTGGTCAAGCATGTCAGCTGGTTTTTCAAACCGGTTCGTCAGCATCATCGCCGCAATGATATATGGTTTGAATCCAGCCTGCTTGTAAAGAGGAACTCGGTACCGTTCAAATACTGTTGCAGCAACCTCGCCCTCTTTGCATGAGACTCCGGAAATATCTGCCGGCAGACAGTGCATGTATAGTGCTTTCCCTTCGCTAGTCATTTTCATCATCTCTTCGGTGCACTCCCAGTTCCTGAACTTTGCATTGTTAGACAGGCACTCCTTTTCGAGTCCTTTCAATCCTTCGTGATCATTTTTTCTGAGCAATTCCGTCCGGCGCTCCATCACATGAAATGGAGCCCAGCTCTTTGGATAGACGATGTCGGCGTCCCGGAATGCCTCTTCCATGGAGTTCATGACCCGGAAAGCACCTCCGCTCTCCGATGACTGTATTCCTGCCAGGTCAACCACACCAGGGATCAGTCCGTATCCCTCGGGAAAGGCCAGGTCGACCTTCATGCCCAACCGGGTCATGAGACCGATGATCCCCTGGGGAACGGAGAGTGGCTTCCCGTAACTCGGGGAGTAGGCCCAGGTCATGGCAATCTTTTTTCCTCTTAAATTTTCAAGCGAACCGAAAACTGTTTTAAGATGAAGGAGGTCGGCCATCGACTGGGTCGGATGGTCGATGTCGCACTGAAGGTTGATGATACCCGGCCGCTGGGGCAGGACGCAATCGGCAAAAGCCTCGTCAAGCGCGGCGCCTACTTCACGCATGTAAGTGTTACCGGCTCCAAGGTACATATCGTCGCGGATGCCGATGATCTCACTCAGGAAGGAGATCATGACTGATGTTTCCCTCACCGTCTCGCCGTGTGATATCTGCGACTTGCCTTCATCCAGGTCCTGGACCGCAAGACCCAGGAGGTTTGCTGCCGAGGCAAAGGAAAACCGCGTCCGGGTGGAGTTGTCGCGGAATTGCGATATAGCAAGCCCCGAATCAAAAACTCGGGTGGACATCTTCTGATCACGCAGATGTTTTAAGGCTTCAGCGACCAGCAGGATCACCTCAAGGGCTTCCCTCGACTTTTCCCAGGTCAGAAGGAAATCCTTCTGGTAAAGGCTGGCAGATCTGGAGCTAATTTGCTCTATTATCTCTTTTACTTTCATTTTAGTCATTGGAAAATGGAAAATAGAAATTGGTTAAACGGTTATAAGCACCTCAACCCCCGTCCCCTTCTCCTTAAGGAGAAGGGGTTCAGGGGATGAGGTCATTGTTTGCATTGCTTGCATTAACTGCCAGCGCTGCATAGAATGCCGACGCTGCCACCAGATCGCTTACCGGGATTTTTTCATCCGGTGCATGGGCCAGGACTTCATTGCCGGGACCGAAACCGATGATGGGAATCTCATAAATCCCGTTGATCACGACACCGTTGGTTGAGAAGGTCCACTTGTCTGTGATCGGTTTTTTTCCAAACAGATCCGAGAATGTCCTCTCCGCCAGGGTGACAAATGGATCATCCTTCTCCATTTTCCATGTCGGATAATATTTCTCCATTCCATAACGAAGTCCTGTATATCCCTTTTCATCGTAGTTTAAGACTTTGATGGCAGCATCCATCCCATTTACAATCTCTGCAATCTCCGATACAGCCGATTCCTTCGTCTCTCCCCAGGTAAGTCTCCGGTCGAGGTGGATCCTGGCGTAATCGGCCACAGCACAAAGCGACGGACTTCCCGAGACCATTTCGGTTACCGTGACTGAGCCTTTGCCCAGGAATTCATCCGGCTTCAGGCGGTCATTCAGTTTTTCAATCTCCCGGCAGGCATGAGCGGCCATATAGATGGCATTTTTTCCCCTTTCAGGGGCAGAACCATGGGATGACAAACCGCGGAATTCAATCTCGATCTCCATCCTTCCCCGCTGCCCGCGGTAGATCTGAAGGTTAGTCGGTTCGGTCACTACAACAAGGTCAGGGCGGAGTTTCTCCTCTTCCACCAGGTATTTCCAGCAAAGCCCGTCACAATCCTCCTCGATCACCGTTCCTGTGAACAGAACAGTAAGATCATCAGGAACTCCAATCTCTTTCAGGATCCTGCCGGCTGTGACGAATGCTGCGACACCACCTTTCTGATCAACGGTTCCTCGTCCGTAAACATATCCATCGCTGATCTCCCCCGAAAAGGGATCCTTTGACCAGTTGGCTAGGTTTCCGCTGTCAACGGTATCGATATGTCCGTCGAATACCAGGATTTTCTTTCCTTTCCCGATCCGGCCGATGACATTTCCCAGTCCGTCGATACGGGCTTCGTCGAAGCCGGCTTCATTCATCTGGCGCAATAACTCACCCGCCACCTCCTTCTCCTGCGTGCTCAGGGAGCGGATTTTAACTAATTCAGAGAGATTCCGGGAGGTATACCCTGAATAATCCACAGCAAGTTTATTGATCTTTGGTAGCATCATTTCACTGGTTAATGGTTGCAAAAAATACAGGCCTAGATTTCCTGCTCACCTGAATGGCTGGTTTCATATTTCTTCAGCCATACAGAAATTCAGCGGGTAAAGTTACAAAAGGAAAATTGATTGATGCATCTGAAAATCTCAGGCTAAGCAAGTGCAGGAATTTTAACACAATCATTTTCCTGTTAAGTAAATATGATGTAAATTTGGAAAAAATTCCGGTGCCGGAATGATAAGGATTCTATTCATTGATGATGATCCTGCCTATGCAGAGGAGATGAAATTCCTTCTCAAGCAAAACGGGTTTGATGTCGTTACGGCCAACGACGGACAGGATGCATTCGGCATGGTCAAGGAACATCATTTCGACCTGGTAATCACCGATATGCTGATGAACAAAAGCCATGGCATGGAGGTGATCGCTCATATGCGGGAATTCTATCCAAAGATAAAAATCATCACGATCTCTGGTGGCGGATGGGCCTCACCTGCGTTTCACCTTGATTCGGCGAGACTGTTCGGTTCCGACGGTTGCCTGGCGAAACCTTTTAAGATTGAAGTGCTCCTGAAGGAGATCCGGCGGGTAATGACTATTTCCGACAGGAATCCCTGAAGCATAAAATTTACTCGCCGGGAAGGATTACAGTGACCTTTGTTCCGCTTCCCGGTGTGCTTTCGATGCTCATCTCCCCATTGAACAGTTTGACGATACGCTTTGTGATGGCAAGTCCAAGCCCCGATCCCTGCTGTTCATGAATATCCCTTCCAAACTGCATAAAGGCACCAATCTTTTGTATCTCCTCAACCGAAATTCCCCTGCCGAGGTCCTCCACTATCAGCCTGTAGGAGCCGTCATGACTGCCGCAACTAATAAAGATCCTGGATTTTGCATTTGAAAATTTGAATGCATTGTCGGCAAGTTCCTCTACGATCTTACCGAATTCAATCTCCGGTATGAGCACAGTGCCTGGTTCAAGGGTGATCTCAAGGTCTCTC
This sequence comes from bacterium, assembly GCA_037131065.1. Lineage (GTDB taxonomy): Bacteria > Bacteroidota > Bacteroidia > Bacteroidales > FEN-979 > JBAXRT01. The sequence goes on from JBAXRT010000108.1 coordinate 8,528, forward strand.
TCCCTGTCGTATTTTGTTGCGACAGTAAATGCATGTCTTTCGATGACCTCTCCGGGGTTTTCAAGCCTGAAATGACGGGTTTCGTTCCCGGTCTTTAACTCAAGTTGCGCATAGAGAAGATAATTCTGGATAAGCCGGTACAGCCTCATGCCGCTGTTATAGATTCGTTCGCCTATCTCCGGAAGTTCTTCCATCGTAAACGATTCAGGGTAATCCCTGAACATCTGCCCGAAGCCAAGAATTCCGTTCAGGGGGGTCCGGAGCTCATGTGGCAGACTGACAATCAGGTTTTTCCTGAGTTCCTGCATGGCAGCATCCGCATGTTCCTGTTGATCGTCCGACTTTTTCAGCCTTGTCCTCACCGCCTTGAGTAGTTCGTCCCGTGTAAAAGGCTTTGTAATGTAATCGTCAGCGCCAAGTTCCATTCCTGCCCTTACCTGTCCCCTTTCAGAAAGAGCAGTCATGAAAAGAAACGGGATAAGCCTGGTGGCAGGCCTGGATCTGATAATTTCAAGCACTCCGTTACCGTCCATTTCCGGCATCATAATGTCGCACAGGATGAGATCGGGCAAGTGTTTCATTGCCATTTCGATGCCCTCGATCCCGTTCGCTGCCGAACAGGGTTCATATCCTTCAAAGAGGAACCAGTCGCAGATCTCTTCCCTGAGTGGCGCGTTGTCTTCGATGATCAGTATCTTTTTCATGAATGTTGTAATTATGGAATTTGCCGTATTGATTCCACAGAGAGTGGGAGGTTGACTGTGAACAGTGTACCTGCATTTATTTTACTCCTGACGTTTATCTTGCCTGCATGCCTGATAACCGACTCCTTCACAATGTTCAGCCCAAGTCCCGTTCCTGAAAAATTCCCGGCGTTGGATGCCCTGAAGAATGGCTCAAACAGGTGCTTAATATCATCTTTCGGAATCCCTATTCCCTGGTCCCTGACCATAAGTGTGAAACGATTCTTTTCCTGGCGTATCTTCACTGTTACCCGTTTCCCGGGTTCTGTATATTTCATTGCATTGGACAACAGGTTTGTGATTACCATCCTCATCTTTTTCTTATCCAGGTACACATTGACAGGATCTGCTCCCGGATTGAATTCAATCTTTGGCAGTTCACCAGGTCTGTTCCGGAACTCATCAATGATCTCCCCGCACATCAGTGCAATATCAAACATTTCGGGTTCGAGGGCTTTGTCCTTTGCCTGTATCTTCGACAAGTGTAGAATCTCTTCAATGATCTTATTAAGTTGCCCTACCTGGTTTTTGATCTTATCGAGACGTTGTTCACGTTGTTCGGCCGACATCCGATCCCAGTAGGAACTGAGTGACTCACTTGATGCAAGAATAGTCGCCAGCGGCGTACGGAACTCATGCGATGCAACTGAAATGAATTTCGTTTTCAGCTCATTGAGCTCTTTCTCGCGTTCAATGGCCTCGAAAAGGGATTGTTCCAGTTTTTTGCGCCCCGATATATCCATCGAATAGGCGGATACTCCGATCACCTCTCCTTGTTTATCGACCACGGGAAACTTGAACTTTTCATACCAGACAATATTGCCGTCAACCGTCTTGTATTCTTCAACGACAAGCGGTGAGCGTGATTGAATAACATGCAGATCCTCCTTTTGATAATAGTCCGCCTCCTCCCTTGTGAGAAAATCGAAGTCGGATTTGCCGATCACACTGTCAACATCCGTCAGGTTGGAAACCTTAAGGAACTGATCATTCCGGTCATTTACCAGCAGGAATTTTCCTTCAATGTCCTTCATCCAGAACATGCCCGG
>JBAXRT010000109.1:0-10208 GCA_037131065.1 bacterium
ATCAGGACAACATCCCATTTCTCATTGCTCTCGCGGACAAACCTCCTGGCGTCGGTGATGTGGGTATGAACGGCCGGATCAGGATTTCCCCTGATAAACCGTGATGAAAGCCGGATAAGAGATGGGTTCATTTCAACATAATCGATCAGTTCCGGATTATATTTCAGGATCTCCCCGACAGCGCCGGAAATGCCCCCGGATACCAAAAGGATCTTCTGTGGGGATTTGTGCTGGACCATTGCGAAATGGACATTCTCCTCATTGATGATCACATTGCCGGATGAGAACAGCAACATCCCGTTCTCATAGAAGTTGAGCTGGTTCTCATTTTCGGTCACCACAACCTGTCCGTAGGGTGTGCCCTCATTCGCCAGGACCTTCTGGTCGGGATACAGAAGCTGCTCCGTCAATGTTTGAAAACCGGGAACTGATATCGCTGAAATGATAATGATGCCGGCGATGCAGGTGACCAGCGATGATACCGCCCGGCCGGGTCTCCAAGTAAAAACCAGGACCATCAATAGAAACACCAGGGTGACCATCAGGAGGGCTGTAAAGGCATCGAAGAACCAGAGCAGAATAAAATTTACCAGGATGCCTGCCGCCAGGCTCCCCATCGACTCAACGGCGTATGCCTCAGGGATTAAGGTCCAGTCATCCTCTTTCGTACCGGGAAGAGACAGCGCTGTAAAAAGGTAGCCATTGATGAGGCAAAAGGGGAGCTGTACAAGGAGTGTTGAATAGAAAAGCTGCCATACACTCACCATACTTCCGTAAGGAAAGACAAGGGCCCGAAGGAAACTGAGTTTTAGGAGCATGAGAGTAGGCAGGATACTGAGCAGGAGCAGTAAAAAGAGAACAAAGCTGAACTTCCCGGTGACCTTCCCGAAATATCTTCCCAGCCAGGCACCGGCAGAGGTCAGGATCATCCAGTTGGCGAGGGATATCCCGAAGACGAACTCATTGCCGTAAAAAACCGTTATGAACTCCCTGATCAGGTAGATCTGGGTTGAAATGGAGATGAACCCGAGACCAAAAAGAGCGAATCGAATTGCTATTTTATCTCTCATTTCGTATTTTTATGGTGATTTTCTCTCAAAGTTATTAAAATATGCGACCATTTAAATCATGGATATTGATTATGGGAATCATGTTTAACTTTAACCAGGGCTGTTCTTCACAGGAAAGCAATGAACCATTGACTGACCGTAAGCCAGCCGTTGCCGGGCAATTCTATCCTTCCGATCCGGCTCTCCTGAAGCAGACCCTTGCCGATCTTTTTGCAAAGGCCAAACCACGGACCATGGAAAAAGTGGCTGCAGTGATCTCACCCCACGCAGGATATCTCTTTTCCGGTATCGTTGCAGCAAGCAGTTATAACCAGATCGATCCCGAAAAAGAGTATGACAATATTTTCGTGATCGCCTCCAGCCACCAGGTCTCCTTTATGGGAGCATCCATTTATAGTATCGGCGATTATGTAACACCCCTGGGGAAGGTACCTGTAAACATCGTCCTGGCAGAAAAGCTGATCAAAGAGAACCCTGTCTTTACATTCAATCCCGAAGCCGATCACAACGAACACAGCCTGGAGGTACAAATCCCCTTTCTGCAGTATCACATGAAAAAACCCTTCCGGATCGTTCCCATCGTGATCGGAAGCCAGTCACCACAATCATGCAAAAAGATCGCAGATGCCCTGAAACCCTACCTCACCCCGGATAACCTCTTTGTCATCAGCACCGACTTCAGCCACTACCCGGCCTATGGCGATGCCAGGGTTGCCGACCAGGCAACCTGCGATGCCATTGTTTCAAACTCCCCCGACCGCCTTCTTCAGCTGATCTCCGATTACAGAAAAAAGGATGTCCCCAACCTCGTGACCAACCTCTGCGGCTGGACTTCGGTACTTAGCCTCCTTTACATGACAACGGCTGATCCCGCAATAAAGTTAAATGCCATCCACTATATGAACTCGGGAGAGGCGAAATACGGGGATAAATCGCAGGTCGTCGGCTACTGGTCAATCGTTGCGACAAGGACAGCCATTCCGAAAGAATCAGAAACCGGGTTTGATTTTTCTCCGGAAGAAAAAGCTATTCTTCTGGGAATTGCCAGAAAAACCATCAACGGTTATATCAGAGAAGGGAGTAAGCCGGAAATTGATGCCAGGGGCTTTTCGCCGAACCTTTCCATGAAAGCCGGTGCATTCGTCACACTGAAGGAGAATGGTGAGCTGAGAGGTTGCATCGGGAGATTCACCTCCGACATCCCTCTTTACCAGGTGATTGAAGAGATGGCGATCTCGTCATCCACTCAGGACAACCGTTTTCTCCCTGTAACGGCAAAGGAGATCGATAAACTTGAGATTGAAATTTCGGTCCTCTCACCCATGAAGAAAATCAATTCCATTGACGAGATCGTGATGGGCAAACATGGGATCTATATCAAGAAGGGATGGTACTCAGGCACCTTTCTTCCACAGGTAGCCACTGAAACAGGATGGAACAGGGAGGAATTCCTGGGCCACTGTGCCCGCGACAAGGCCGGCATCGGATGGGACGGTTGGAAGGACGCCGAAATCTATACTTATGAGGCCTGTGTCTTTTCTGAAAATGAAATCAGCGGCCGCAAACATTGATATAGGAACAGTACCGGCAGGCCAGTGGATCATCCGTCTGGCTGAAGTCAGTTTCTGAATCAAACACCAAAGCGATAAGGTTTCGTACAATTTCCCCGAACTGTTCAAGAGAAGCGGCAGGAATCTCACCCTTGCTCATTCCTGCCGAAGATTCCGGTAAAACCACCGGAATAAATCCATACCCGATCTTTTTCAGCGAGATGATCCCGGCCCCGAGCGGAGCATTGCCGTTAATCTTTTTCAATTGAAGAAGCCATGCATAGACCAGCAACTGAAATGGCTTGTCGAATTCATTGCCCGAAAGCAGCTCTTCCCAGGCGCCAACCCTGAGTTGATTAGGTTCGACCGTGCCCGTCTTGTAATCGATGATCCTGATCATCCCCTTCGCCATGTCAAGCCTGTCGATGATCCCCTTCAGTTTTACAGGGTAAGTCCGGCCATTTTGCTCAATGACCAGATTGACATCCAAATATTTTTCCAGATCCAAGATCTTAACTGTATCACCCTGCTGCCCCAACTCCTCCAGGATATCCTCTTCCGAGCGAAGGAAACGGTCGACCAGGTTTTTTGCTACCCCTGCCAGTAAAAGATTTTTACCATACCTGATATCGGACCCTTTGAAGCTTTTCGCGAATGCTTCATCAAGAAGGTACTGCAGGTTCTCTCTCATGGTCGTCAGGTCAGCAATGGAGAGACTCTTTTCCCTGAATGGCAAAAAAAGGTTTTTCAGTGTCAGGTGCACGACCTCCCCCATCACCCTGGGATCGATCGTCTCCTCTGCCATCTCCGGTTCCCTTATGCCGGCTATCTCAGAAAAATAGAAACTGAGGGGACACCTTCTGAAAGCATTCAGTGAAGTGGCAGAGAAACCTTTCTTCGCTCTCTCTTCAAGCAACTTAATAATCTCCGGTGTTTTTTTCACGGAGATGGGGGGCGATTCCGGGCTCGTCGAAGCAGGAGAACTTAATATCTCTTCCGTGATCTCAATTTCGGGGTTGTATCCGGGCAGTTCATTGAGTATCTGTTTAAGAAAACGGCTCTTATCCCCTCCCCCGAGTTCACCCGGCTCGGTATTGTAGATCAGCCAGCACCGGTTCACCCGTTGCAGGAGCCGGTAAAAATGGTAGGCATACACCGAATCCCTTTGCCGGTAGGTCGGCAGCTGGAATTCACGGCGGATATCAAAAGGAATGAAGGAGTTGGCCTGCTTGCCGGTTGGCAGCAGATCTTCGTTACAGGAGAGCAGGATCAGATTATCAAAATCAAGCGCCCGCGTTTCCAGCATCCCCATTACCTGGATCCCTTTCAGGGGCTCACCGTAAAAAGGCAGGGTCGTCGATTCTGCAAGCTGCATAAAAAGTCTGAAAAGTGTGTTATTATCCTGGATAATGTCATAAGAAGCCAGAATATCAGAAAGCTGATGAATGATCTTTGAAAAAGCAAACAGGTACTCCAGTTCAAGCCTGAATGAACCCATCCCCTCCTCCTCCTTTGTCAGGATGCAGGCATCCCTGATCCCTTCGATAAGTTTACCGATATAGCCAAGGGAAACCTCCGGTGCAGACCAGTCTTGAAAAATGCTGTCCATGAAGACAAGATCACCTGAGAAGAGATCTTTTCCGGTTCCAGTCAACTGGTCGTGTGAAATAAAGATCCTGTTTCCCATCCTGAAGGAGGAGATCAATTCCTCATAAACAAAATAATTCTCCTTTATCAGTCCTTTGGCCATCTGCCGGATATAGGGATGCTGAAGAACATCCAGCACATCCCTGAAATAAAAGCGACGTTGCCTGCCCCCCTCCTTGTTCCTGTTGAACTTTCCTACATTCTGGTGTAGCCTGAAGATGGTCTCCAGCAGACCCGATAATGGTGTGTACCGCAGGGGAAATCCCATCGTTATGTTCAGATCCCTGATCCCGGGCGGAATGGAGTTCAGCAGTGGAAGGAGCAGTCGTTCATCAGGAAGGACAATGGCCGTACGCTCGTCCAGTTGCCCTTCCTTTGCAAGCATGGAAAGGATTACCCCCGACTCTCTCGCTTGGCCGACATTGCTTGCAATCCCGGTGATGCGGATCTTTTTTTTACCCGACCGGAAGTCATCCGAGATCCACTTCGGTTCCTTTATTTTCCACCTCTTCAGCCGGTAGCGGAGCAACTCACCTGCCTCCTGCTGATCATCGTCAAGGTAATAGGGATCTGCATCCCACAACAGTTCGGCTTTCCCCTCCTTATACAGGTGATGGATGATAACCTCTTCCGCTTTGGTCATGGCACTGAATCCTGCAAAGACAATCTTATCCCAGGAGATGCCATTCAGCGATTGCTCAATCCCGGCAGCTGCCATCCTGAAAATGAGTCCGGCAGACGCCTGGTTTTTGTCCATAAGCCGGGCTGTCAGCTTGTGATAATAACCGGAGAGGGAGTTGTAAAAACGGAGATATTGCTTTTCAAAATCAGTAAGGGGTTTCAAATCCGGGTTCCAGAGATTAATGGCTTTGGCTTCGTCAAGGTAAGTAAAGAGCTGCCGGGCATCAACCATGTAGTGGTCCACATCGTTGAAATCCGACAGTAGTTGCGGGGCCCAGTTCATAAACTCCGCAAATGGCTGGGCCTTATCCCCTTCGGTCTCTTTATGGACCGTGTACAATTCTGCCAATAGTCGGATGGGTTCGGTAAGCTGAAGGCCTGTGAGGGTAGCAACAAAGTCCTCGATTGAAAAAATAGTAGGTGACCAGGTTGTCCGCGCGATTTTCCGGGCCAGGAATTTCCTGAGAAAAAGTCCGGCACGGCGGTTCGGAAGCACAATGCAGATCCGCGTAAGATCGCTCCCATATTGCGTGACCAGGTAACCGGCGGTCTTTTCAAGAAAAGAGGTCATGGCACAAAGATCTCATATTAATTTTTCCCGGCATCCTGCCAAACAGAACCCTTGTCTTCAAAGCATACAATCTTTTGAGCAGCCGCAAGCCGCAGGTAAAGATCCACCAGCGAGAAACGCCCTCCTTCGCTGATAAGGGGAATTATTCCCGGACTCAGGACCTGTATCCCGCTAAAGGCGTAATCATACGTATTCCCTTCCGGGACGCGTGTTTGAATTGACTTCCCGGCTGAAATGTTTTTCCATCCGCAGAGTTGCCGGTTCTCATCAAAAACAAGATAACGGCTGGTCTCACGACTCCTGACCGCCAGGGTTGCCACTGCATGATTTCTCAGGTGAAACCGGCACATTGCCTCAAGGTCAAGATCAGAGAGAATATCCACATTTCTTACCACGAACGGTTCAGTACCTGAAAAGAACCAGCCGGCTTTTTTCAACCCGCCTCCTGTATCCAGAAGCTCATCCGATTCATCGGAAATGGCGATCTCAAGGCCAAAGTTGTTGTGACATCTGAGGAAATCGATGATCTGCTCAGGGAAATGGTGAATATTGATAATGATATGTTTAATGCCGTAACGCTTCAAATGACCAATGGAATGTTCAAGGAGTGTCCTGCCTCCGGATTCCACCAGGGCTTTCGGGATTTTATCGGTCAAAGGCCGGAGCCGGGTACCGAGTCCGGCAGCAAGGATCAGGGCGCGTTCCATCTTATTCTATTTCACGGTGACGAAGATGGGTCTTTACAGAAAACCTTTCATTCAAATGCTTTGTCAGTTCCTCTGCGCAGAATACCGACCGGTGCTGTCCTCCGGTACATCCGAAGTTCACCGCCAGGTGAGTGAATCCCCGCTCAACATAAGTACTGACACTCTGGTCGACCAGTGAAAAGACATGTTCGAGGAACCGGTCCACTTCCGGCTCCCTTTTCAGGAAACCAATGACCGGCTGATCTTTCCCGGTTACAAGCTTATACTCGGGGTATCTCCCCGGGTTCGGGAGGGCTCGACAGTCAAATACAAATCCCCCACCGTTACCTGAATCATCACCCGGCATACCATTCTTGTATGAAAAACTGGTAACAGAAACCTCCAGGTCCGAGGCTGGTCTTGCCTTCTCCCTGAATTGAGGATCCTGGGTCATGCGCTCCAGAACCTCACCGAGCATCGGGATTTTCAGCCCGATCCTGCCGCTTTGCAAAAGATATTCAAGGTTGGCCATGGCAAATGGAATGCTCTGGAGAAAATGGGGCCTCTTTTCATAATAGCCTCGGAAACCATAAGCACCGAGCGCCTGGAGGATCCTGATGAGTACAAAGCCATAAAAATATGTTCTGAACTCTTCGTGATCTATGGAATGATACTTCCCAAGGACATCCAGGTAATGATCAAGCAGACCTTCCCGGATATTTTCGGGAATATCCGCTTTTGCATCATAGAGAAGCGATGCGATATCATACTGCAAGGCCCCTTTCCTCCCACCCTGGTAATCAATGAACCAGGGCTCATCATCAAGGATCATCACATTCCTTGACTGAAAATCACGATAGATAAAATATCCGGAATCTGCTGAAAGCAGAAAAGCCGTGAGGGTTTTAAAATCATCTTCGAGTTTCTGTTCGTCAAAGGGCACCCTGGCCAGTTTCAGAAAATAATACTTGAAATAGTTGAGATCCCACAGCATCGACTGGGTATCGAAAGCAGCCCGGGGATAGCATTTCCCGAAGTCGATCCCTTTTCCTGCGCTCACCTGGAACCGTGGCAGCCATCCGATAACCTTTTTATAGAGTTCAACCAGTTCACCCGAAAAATCAGGCTGTTCCCGGCGTATCCCGGAGAGCCTGGAGAAGAGGGTTTCATCGCCGAGGTCGGATAAAAGGTAGCAGTGTCCTTTATTGTCCTCAGCCAGTATCTCAGGTACCGGAAGTCCCTCAGAACGGAAATGTTTTGAAAAGGAGAGAAAGGCCTGGTTTTCGCGGAGATCCTCGTTGTATGCACCAACCACGATCCCCAGGTCTCCAAATATCCTGAAATACTGCCTGTAAGATCCCGTTCCAAAGATCGGTTCAGTCCTGAGGGGCGCCCTGCCCGACCACTTCTGAAAAAGTTCGTTTACCTTTTGGATACTGGTCACCGGATAATTGATAATGGATAATTGATAATGGATAAACTATACAAATATCATATATTTTAACAAAAAAAACCTACCCATTTTTCGCGTTTTACATCTGACTTTTATCTTTTAACTTTTTCGGACTGCGGACTGCGGACTTTATTTCTACACCTCCACCAGCCTGATCTCGGGCTCAAAATAAAGCAGGTACTTCCTCACATTCTCAAACCCCATTTCATGAAGATGCTTTTCGTAGATATCAAGCTGGGTCCGGTATTTTTCACTTGGTTTACCGCTCTTGTAATCAATCACGGTTGCCGTTCCCCCATCCAGGATCACCCTGTCGGGCCTGAGGACATTTCCGTCCGGCAGCAGCATCTCCGCCTCCGAACGAACTTCCCGGCCTGGTTCAAAGAAAGGTCGAATCTCCGCATTTTCCATCAATTGTTTCACCATTTCCCGGATGCCTGTTACCATTTCCCTGCCAATCATTCCGCTGATCTGCATCGAAGTAATGACACTGTCGGTCTCATTGTAATCCCTGATCTTCGAGAGTACCGTATGCAACAGATTTCCCCATCTTCGGTTACGTTCAGGGTCCTTTACATCCCAAATCTCAGGAGCATGGGAACGTATATAGATCTTATCCCTCCAGTCATCAGGTAAGACCTCCGGTGTTTCAACTACCATCATAGCCGGTTTATCTTTCAATGCAGGGAATGTTTCCCTCTTTCCGAACTCATAAACTTTCTTTTCCTCCGACCAGAGTTCCCCATGTTTGAGGAAAGAGGCAAAAAATGCCGGAAGACTCCTCGGGTCATCATCCGACTTCGGAGGCTTCTCCGTAAGGATAAATAAACCTGATTCCGGTCTGGTCATGACGACATATAGAAGATTCAGCATGTCGAGCAATGACTTCTGCTCCTCTTCCTGCCTCAACACTGCAAACTGGGTCTCATCCATCTCCTTGCCCGTCGGAAGGATCGCTGCCGGCAAACCGGGAACCTCCCTGTTCACCAAATCAACCCACAGATATCTCCTTGTGTTCTTCAGGCTCTCGGTTGCAAAGGGAAAGATCACAACGGGGAACTGGAGTCCCTTTGACTTGTGAATGGTCATGATCTTTACGGCATCCATCCCTTCAGGAATGACCACCGACAGCTTTTCCTTTTGCTTTTCCCACCATTTCAGGAATTCTGTTGCTCCGGCAGGATGTTTCAGTGCGAATTTATGTATATTCTCAAGGAAAAACTGAAGATAGGGATCACTTACCCTGTTCAGCGAAAAGAGACGGATCAGCTCCTCGCAGAGGTCATAAAGTGGCAGGGCCCGGAGATACTCAATCCGAAGATTGATCCCGTTCTCTGATAAGATCTTTGAGAACTTTTTACCCGTCTTGTCAGCCAACCCTGCCGAGGACATCAGGGTATGAAAGTCTGTCTCCCCCAGCCTGCCATTGTGGAAGAGCCAGGTCAGCATTTCAGCTGTGAGTACATTGCTTCCGGGTTCAAACAGAAACGTGATCATTGCAACAAGGAACCTCACTTTCATGGAGTGGACAAGCAACAGGGACTCGGAAGAGATCACCGGAACTCCCTGACCTGCAAGGTAACGGGCTATCTCACTGGCGTTCCGGTTAGAACGACAGAGAATCGCTATATCTCTTAATAAGAATCCATCTGCCTTGCAATCGGAAATTATCTCATGGATCTTCCTTAAGTTGACCTCCCTGATGGTCTCTCCTCCATCCGGCCGTTCCAGGAATTCGATCCGTATATAACCCTCTCCCTTCGAAGGATCTGACTCCTGGACCAGTTTATGGTACACACGGGCCCTGACGGGATCAAGAAGTGCTGAAAGATGCTTAAAAAAAGCATTGTTAAAGTCCACCAGATGTCTGCCGGATCTGTAATTCCTGTCAAGGTGCTTCTGCTCATAATGATTCCTGAGGACCTGCTCCCGCTCCATCACAACCTGGTTTTCCTTGCTGAACGGAAGTTCAGGTAACATGGCAAACTGCTCAACATCGCCATTCCTCCATCTGTAAATGGCCTGCTTGCCATCCCCGACAACAAGGTTAAAGTAGCCTGCAGACAGGGCATTTTCAAGAAGCGGAACAAAATTCTGCCATTGAAGAGTGGAGGTGTCCTGGAATTCGTCGATCAGCAGGTGGTGGTATTTCTCACCCACCCGCTCATAGATGAAGGGAACTGGTTCACCCATTACGATCCGTGCAATACGGGCATTGAACTCCGAAATGTGGATCAGGTTATTCTGTTTCTTAAACTCATCCAGGATCTTCCCGATTTCATTGAGGAGAGTCAGCGGGTAAATTGATTTCGTAAGCAGCTTAAGAAGGATATAATGGGGATAGTGGTCCTCCGTCTCCTTCTCAATCCTGTGGTAAGCCTCCTCCAGGGTTTGTCTTATATCAGTAATTTTTTCTTTTTCAGCCGGTGTCGCCTTGGTGCTGAACCACTTCTCCTCTTCAATCGTCTTTATTACATATGAATTAGGCTTGATCTTATCAATTCTTCCGGCAGCGAGTCTCTCGAAGTATTTTCCGATTCCCTTGTCTCC
>JBAXRT010000110.1:0-10175 GCA_037131065.1 bacterium
TCGTCGATCCTTCCGAGGACGAACTGGAGGCTGTCCTTGATTACAGCGTGATCCTTAAGGGAGGAAGGAATAATAACTTTGAGCCGGTACCATGCAAAACCATCGTATCCTTTGTAACCCTGGTATTCCCAAATGTTTGTCGGCTTGATGGATGCCCAGGCCGAGTCGATAAAGTCGGGATTTGCCCAGGCAGGGTCATCGCCGGTCTTGAACTTCCAGCCATTATCCAGGGAGACCGAATCTGTCCCTTTATTTGTTGAACAGGCAGTGATGATCAGCAGGCAAATTAGTCCTGAAAAGATTATGGGTGGGAAATAGTTTTTCATATGGTTCGGATATTGACGGGTTCGGGATCAAAATTAGAAAAGAAGTTTGAATTGCAGCAGATAAATCAGCGCTCCTGAGAGGTATCCTGCAAGGGCAAGCAGAGAGATCCTTTTCATATACCAGAAGAAGTTGATTTTTTCCATACCCATTGCCGCAACACCGGCTGCCGAGCCGATGATCAGAATGCTGCCCCCGGTTCCGGTGGTATATGCCAGGAACTCCCAGAAAAAGTGATCGGTGGGGATCACCGAGAGCGGATACATTCCCTGGACGGCAGCCACCAGCGGCACATTGTCAATGACCGCTGAAAAAAGTCCGATAAGCAACACCGTAAGGCTTTGACTGCTGACATGTGTGGTCAGAAAAGCAGCCCACCCGCCGAGAATTCCTGCAGAGCGCAGGGCGGAAACGGAAAGCAGGATTCCCAGAAAGAAGAGGATGGTCGGAGTATCGGTCCTGCGGAGAGCCTGGGCAACGGAGAGGGAGCCCCGTGCCTGTTCGTTCTTCCCCCGGTGTATCATCTCGGTCAGTACCCACATGAATCCCAGTGACAACAACATTCCCATGAAGGGGGGCAGGTGGGTCAGTGATTTAAAGGCCGGGACAAAGAGCAGGGAGAGCAATCCTGCAATAAAAACCAATCTTCGTTCAGATTCCGATGTGCCGGTCGGTTTCTCCCTGACGGGAACTTTAATCTTTTCACCATCTTTCGGAAACATGAATCCGGCAAGAAAGACCGGGATGATAAGGCAAACAATACTTGGAATGAAGAGACGTACCATGATGTTCAGGGCCGTGATCTGCTGGCCGATCCACAGCATTGTGGTTGTGACATCGCCGATGGGGGTCCAGGCCCCGCCGGCATTGGCGGCAATCACGATGATCCCTGCAAAGATCCACCGATCCTTCTCCCTCCGGACCAGTTTCCGGATGAGAGAAACCATTACGATGGTTGTGGTGAGGTTGTCGAGGACGGCCGAAAGAAAGAAAGCGAGGAATCCTGTAATCCAGAGCAGTTTTCTCTTGTCGGAAGTGGTGATCCTCCCGGTGATAAACTCAAACCCGTCGTGGGCATCCATGATCTCCACAATGGTCATAGCCCCCAGCAGGAAAAACAGGATGCCTGAGATCTCACCGAGATGACCGGTTACCATTCCGGAAACGGCTTCCCTGTCGGGACTGAAGAGAATATAAACAGTCCAGAGCGCCACCCCGGTGAGGATGGCGCTCGCGGCCTTGTTGATGCGGATCCTGCTTTCAAAAGCGATGGCAAGGTAACCGAGAATGAATAAGGTGGTGACCAGGAGGTTCATCATGGCAATGAAGGTTGTTCAGTCTTTCATTGCCCGAAGATAAGAAAACCTGATAAACTCAGAGATTCTTCAGGATCTTCCTGGCATTATCATTGGAGGGATCCAGTTCGAGGGACTTCGTGTAATTCTCTTTTGCCAGTTTTTTATTACCGTCTTTAAGATATGTCTCTCCCAGGCTGTCGTAAGCATTTCCGGAACCCGGATGGCTTTTTACATTGAATCTGAAAACTGCGATGGCCATACTCAACTTATCTTTTCCGAGGTAATTGTAGCCCAGGTCATTGATTGAACTTTCATTCATGAATCCCTGATTCTCTGCTTCATTAAGTGCAGTAAATAGCATCTTTTCTCCCTCTTCATTTTTCTTCTGGTCAAAAAGTTTTACTGCCTCTTTAATTTCCAGTTCAGAGTTCTTGAATGCTGCAACAAGGGCATCTCGCTTCTTCTCACGGTATTTTGCTGCATCCGCGGTTGCCTTCTCAACGGCCAGGTCGTATGCCTTGCTGGAGGGAACTTCAATATCGGGTTTTACACCGACCCCTTCCCAGTTGGTCCCGGTCACCGGATTGATGGCACGCCCGGTTGGGATGAACATAGCCAGGTTTTTGTAAACAGGAAAGATATCACCCGGGTTTGCTCCTCCACCTGTCACCTCTCCGATGAGGATGGCCCGTTTACGGGTCTGCAGGTTGTAACAGAATTCCTCTCCTCCTGAAAAGGTATAATTGCTGGTAAGGATGTATAAGGGTACATCAGACATTTTTTTTCCGTCTGTCTCCCGGAGTGTCCAGTAATCAACAGTCCTGTCAAGGTTGCGGTAGTAAAGGCTGTTTAAGTGTGTGGGCTGATCGAAGAAGTAACTGCAGATATACTGAATTAAATCGGGACTACCGCCGCCGTTTTTCCTCATATCAAAAATGAGGGCATCTGAATTCGACAACATCTTCATGGCGGCAGAGGCAGTCTCCCTGCCCATTGCCACTGGCACAAATCCCCTGAGGTCGATGTATCCGACATTTCCCTTGAGGTTTTCGACTTTGATAAAGCCATAGTTTCTCTGGGCTGATTCTTTCTGACGAAGGATGCTTTCAAGTGCAGGATTATCTTCCGCTGACTTTACTACGGGCGGAGGCGTCATGGTTACACGCATGTGCTTGTCATGGCTTACTGACTGCATATCTTCCGTAATGACCGGGATAAAATTCATAACGGTTTTGATGGTATCGTAGGCGCCCCCGGCAAGCCTGGCTTTCAGATGTTCACCAACCTGCTTTGCAACTTCGGGAAAAACATAGTTGTCGTTCAGAAGCTTCGAAGCGTTATCGATGAATGCTGCTTTATCCTCCCTGGTAAGCAATAAGGTTCCGTCTGCTTTTACCACAACCGGTTCCTGCCCGAAACCGGTGTGGCATGCGAGGATCATGATGGATACGAAGATGCGGGGAATGATCATTCTTTTCATATTTATTGGATTTTTATGTTTCGGATCCAAATTAATACAGGACGGAAGCGAAAAACAAAAGAAATCTGTGAACCGGGAAATTTACACGGTTTATTGCCGGAGATCACTTCCCGACAACCTTCCCCTTGATCTGAAGCGTTACAGGCTGTTCACCGGCATTGGTCATGACAGTAATGGTTTTTATGAAATTTCCCTTGGCCGCAGCATTGTAAGTCACCGAGAGGATCGTCGATTTCTTTGGAAGGATGGGATCCTTTTCGTACTTAAGTCCGGTGCAGCCGCAGGATGCCTTGGCCGATGCGATGATCAGCGGCTCATTGCCGTTGTTGGTCAGGATAAATTCAGCACTTTTCGGAACATTGATGTCAATATCCCCAAAATCGATGGTTGTCTGGTCCCAGTTAGCCACCGGCCCGTTGATATTGATCTTTCCTGTATTTTTTTCATTCCCGCTTACAGTTTCAGGTTTTGTCATTTCGGACTGCAGTTTGGTTTGTGCTTTGGCTTCCTGAAGGAACATGACAAAAGGGAAAGCCATTAAGAGATACCTTGTTTTCATGGGATTTTGTTTTTAAAGGTTAATAACTTCTTGGTTTGACAATGTGATTGGCAAATATCAGTCAACATCGCCGGAATTCATGTTAACGGCTGGTAAAAGGATGTAAACCATATGTAAAACTTTGTTAACGAAATGTAAATCCCGGCCGTGACTGTGAATTATCCCTATTTTTACATGGTAATCCACACAATCCCGGTGAACGGGGCCTTCAATATGAAACAAAAACAGATTCGTCTGGTCGTACTGCTGGGGGCTTTCTCCATCATAGGTATCATTTCAATCCAGGCCTATTTTCTTCAAAAAACCTGGAGCATCCGTGAAAGGCAGCTAATACAGACGATCAACATCGGTCTGAAAAGGGTAGCGGAAAGGATGAGCGTCGTGAACCAAACGGCTATTCCATACGGAAACCCGGTAAAGCAGCTTTCGTCGAACTATTTTGTTGTCGATATCAACAGTGTGATCGACGCAAACATCCTTGAATATTTTCTTTCTACCGAGTTCAACAAACTAAATATACAGACTGATTACGAGTATGCCATTTACGATTGCCACAGCGACAAAATGGTTTACGGAAACTATATCAATACCAACGGTGGCCCCGGCCCGCGAAAACCCTCCCTTAACCTGCCCAAATACGATAAGTACCTCTATTATTTCGGGATTCACTTCCCTTCAATCCGGAGTACCGTTGCCGGGGACATGACCCTCTGGTTTTTCTTCACCGCCATTCTGTTCCTGTCGGTCATCTTCTTTGTCTATGCCATTTTTGTCATCCTTCAGCAGAAAAGGCTCTCGGAGATGCAGAAAGACTTCATCAACAATATGACCCATGAGTTTAAGACCCCGATATCCAGCATCAATATCTCGGCTGATGTGATCATGCAGCAGGGGTCCCTGATCGACCCGGTCCGTCTCATGACCTATGGATCGATCATCAAGCAGGAGAATGCCCGGTTGAACCAGCAGGTGGAGAAGGTCCTGCAGATTGCACGCATTGAAAAGGGCGGATTCCGGCTGAAAGGGGAGGAGCTTGATCTGAACCTGCTCATCCGGGCCGTTGCCGGGCCGCTAATGGCAAAGGACCCGGATTCCCTGGAACTCGAGCTGCAGCTTGATCAGTCCGTGGGAAGTATCGTCGCCGACAGGCTTCACCTGACGAATATCCTTTATAACCTGCTCGACAATGCCGTAAAATATGCCGGAGAAAAGCCGGAGATCATTGTCGAAACGAAAAAAGGACCTGGTCAGATATCCTTGAGGATTACCGACAACGGACAGGGGATTGACCGAAAGTTCCATAAGCTGGTGTTCAGGAAATTCTACCGGGTGCCTGCAGGGGATATTCATGACGTGAAGGGTTTCGGCCTGGGACTTTACTATGTACATATCATCTGCAAGGCACACAAATGGAGGATCAGGCTGGAAAGTGAACCGGGCAGTGGAGCCTCCTTCATCATTGAAATACCAATCAGCAAGAAAGACCGGAATGGAATATAAAGCCAGTATTTTGTATGTTGAGGACGACGTGACCTTGTCGTTTGTTACCCGGGATAACCTCGAACGGAAGGGGTACTTCATCGATCTTTGCGGAGATGGGCTGGCTGCACTTGAAAAGATCGCTGAGCGGAAATACGACCTGTGTATACTGGATGTGATGCTTCCGAAAATGGACGGGTTTACGGTAGCTTCCAGGATCAGGGAAAAGGATGGAACTGTTCCGATCCTGTTTCTCACAGCCAGGACCACCCGGGAAGACAAGATCCATGGTCTTACGATTGGTGGGGACGATTATATCACAAAACCATTCAGTATCGAGGAGCTGATACTGAAAATTGAGATCTTCCTGAAAAGGAGCATCGTCAACCCGGCGAAGGATGCAAGATCGGCTATTCACTGTCTCGGCTCTTTTGAATTTGATGTGGCAAACCAGTCGTTGAAAAGAGGTAACCAGGTTCAGCAGCTTACTTACCGGGAGTCGGTCCTGCTTACTTTACTACTCGACTATAAAGATACCATCCTCCCCAGGGAGGAGATCCTTCTGAAGGTATGGGGCAATGATCATTTCTTTTCAAGCCGCAGCCTCGATGTATTTATCTCACGGTTGAGAAAGCTGTTGAAAACCGATCCCGATATAAGAATTGAAAATATTCATAATGTGGGCTACCGGCTGAGGAGCGGGTAAGAAAAGAATTTCTTCAGAGCAATCGTTCAACGGTTGCAACTACACTGATCATTTTTCCCTCCCTCTCCAGGATCAGGACCCGCTTCTCGCCAATTGTTCCCCTCAATGCATCCACTACTCTTCCCATGGTTGCACCGGTCGTTTTTAAACCATCGATCTGGATCAGCACATCGTCGGGCAGGACTCCGTCGACAACTGGCTTGCCGTTTTTTACAGCAACTCCGACAACAATATACCGTTCATCAGGTAAAGGTTTCAAGGTTAGTCCGACAATATCCATTTCTGGCTGTAGAGGTAATTTTCCCTTTTCAAAGTACACTTTGTTTTCGCTATAATGGATCTCCACACGGTATCCACCGAAGATGTTCGGTCCGAAGAACCCATTTACCGGTCGTGCGGTCTTGTGTGAGTACCATTTTCCCACATCGGTCTTTCCGCGAAAAAATTGTGGAAGCCCTGCAACAATGACATTATTGAAAGTGGTTGTACCCCAGGTGATCTCAGGGATGCGGAGGAGAGGCCAGGATCCTTCGGCTGGCCACCATCCCCAAATGTTGGCACAGCCAACGGCTCCTGTGCAGTGCGACCATTCGGGGTGACGTTCGAGTAATCTGAGTAGCAGCGAATCAGGAACATAACTGAACGATGACCCGTTGTCGATGGGAAAGCTGAATTTTTGACCGTCGATCACAGCATCAAGCTGGATAATGCCAGTTAACCGATTAACACTGGCAGGGGAGGGCTTCCCCTTCGGTCTGAGGTATCCGGGTTCGGCGATTGTTATCTGTCCGGCAGGATAATCAAAGACCACATGATATCGCTGAAGCACCTTGGCAGGTAAGTTCCCGTCGTTATGCATGGTATTGTATAGCCATTTGATCTGAGGACTGACTGATCCGGTGATATCCTCGAAATTCAGGGCCATACCACCGATGCGGATATTCAGCGGAGTTGGAACTTCCTGGGTTGTTTTCAGCGTATCGGAGATCAGTCCCATGTCGAGGGCAAGCTCCTTCGACATCATGAAATTTGGATTACCCGTATCAACCCACAAGAGCACCTTTCGCCAGGTGCCATCATCCTTCCTGATTTCGGCTTCAACCAGCATACGGTTATGGTCGAGGATGAATGGCACGGTGACCGATTTAACCTGGTTATCCTGGCAAAAGCCATTAAGGATCGAAAAGAAGACAATTATTAATGGCAAAAATGATCTTAGGTAATTCATGTCAGTGCGCATTTTTGTTTCCGTTGTATTTAGTTATTCCGTCAAGCCAGTGGATCAGGTTCAGCACAAACTGACCATTCTGAGGTGCTGTTTCCGAATTGATCCCTACTCGGAACGTTCCGTTGACAAGTTGGGCTGTGAACATGGCAGCCTCGCCGAATAAAGCGACTTTCCCCTTGCCATAATTGGCGATTGCACCCTGGTAATAACCCTTCAGGGGTTGCGCCGGAGTATTTTCGCTGAACTTCCATGCAGTATCTGGTTGCAGAGAACGGTCGTTGTCGCCGAAACGAAGGACTCCGGTTGCCCCATAAGGGATGCTAAATGCCGACCCTGTAAAGGTAGCAACAGAATCAATTTTTTCATAATCCAGGAGGCCTAAAACTGCAGGAGACGGTTCAAGGGTTTTGTCTTTCCGATAAAAGACTGATGGCGGCCATTTTGGAACACCGGTAAATGCAAACCCGTTCAGAAATCCGAATCCCAAAGCCTTTCCCAGGTCAGTCGCGGCACCGGCAAAGGGCATGTGATCGGCAATCAGCAAAAGGTGGCCGCCTGCTTTAACCCACTGTTCAATCACCCGGATCTCCTGTCCGGAGAAAGCAGAAGGAGTGGGCAGGATCCAGTTGTCTGTGTTTGACGAATCGAGAGCATTGGCGATCACGAGAATTTTACATCCTCTTAAAACATCTTCCGACAGGATTGGTTTTGAAAGACCTTTCACATTGTAGCCATCCTTTGTCAGCAGATTGCTGAAGGCCCTGAATCCACCGTTCTTCGTATGAAAATTGTTGTGGGCTTCGTCGATCATGACAAGGGGACCTCTCCCGGGCTGGTAGGCGCTTTGCCTGATGGGATATTCAAATGCTGTGTCGGGCAGCTGCTGGGCCGTGGCGGAGAATATCATGAGCACACAGGCAACAAAGGATAAAGCTAATTTCATGATAAACTTTTAAATTAAACCCTTCCTGTTTTCAGCCATTTTGCCCAATCCGGGCGGTTGTTTTTTAAAGCGCAGCAGACGGCTTTATCAGTATCATAAGGTACTGCAACTTGATCAATCGATATTTTGCCCTCATTCAAATCGACCAGAGAATATCGGGCAAAGTTGCAGAAATTCTCAATTCGATGATATACCGGAAACTCATCTTCAAAGGCAGGACATCCGACACTCCCTGGATTGACAATGACCTTGCCGGGAATCTGAACCACCCTTTGGATATGACTATGCCCACAAAAAATGATCATTTCATTTACTCCCTGAACCAGGTGCTGCAACTCATCCTGGCTTCTTGAAGTTACGTGGCCATCAGATATTTGCTCTGTCAGGTAGGTAATGTCAGAAGATGGTGACCCATGGCAAATGAAAATACCGGGAACCGGTACGATCGTATCCTGTAATGAAGCAAGCCAGTCGAGTGCCACATCAGATATCTCTTTTCTAACGTAATCCATGGTTGTGCCGGTATGATCCTTTTCGAGGATTAACCTGTCTTCATTACCCGAAATGCTAATGATATCTATGGATTTGATCAAATCATGAGTTCCCTTTGGGTCCAGAGGGCCATAATAGGTATCACCCAGGTTCAAAATCATACATGGTTGTCTCTTATGGATATCATCCAGAACTTTTTCAAGGGCCCAGGAATTCCCGTGGATGTCGGACAAAAGGGCTATTTTTATTTTTCCTTTTGGCTTTGTTTTTACAGTTGCCTTTTTACTCCAATGCATTTAATACAGATTCTTTAAGGAACATGCGGCCCACCTGAGGTATCCGGTATTTATGTCATGGGTTACCTGTTTTCCCTCTCTCTCACGATAGTCCTTTTTTCACCGGGATGGGTAAACACAAACATTTCGGGGATGCTCTTGATAACCGACCGGTAATACTCCCCTTTGCCCGGCGCGATATGCATGAAGATGATGTTTTTTGCATGGATATTTTCTTCAATCAGCTTAAGCCCCTCGGGCTTGAGGAAGACCCGGTCGAAAAATGCCACATCGATCTCCCCGGCAGCAAGGTCGTACCTGCTGAACTGTGTTTTGTTCTCGACAGATCCGTCGCCTGTATGGAGAAAAGTAAATCCGTCTGCCTTGATCATGTAACCGAAATTTTCGACATTCTGATGAAGATCGATTGACTTGCCGCTCACAGAATCCTTCTCATACCAGGAACCGTGCTTCAACCTCAGGACCCGTATGCTGGCCTCGCGGATAAACAAAGTAGTATCGAAAATAGTCCCGGATCTTAAGGCATGGATATTACCAGAAACCGATGCATATTCCTTATTTTTCATTAATACTTCGTTTACCTGTTCCGGACAAACGAGCACGGCGTTGGAATTTTTTTGCAGAAAGTTGATTATAAGCGGCGCCCAGAAATGGTCCGAATGGCTGTGGGTCACGAGAATAATTTCAATGTCATTGAATGGCTTGATTCCATTGAACATCAGGTTCATCAGGGAATCACCTGGCTGATCACACCAGTTCCCCTCGATGTTACCGAAAAGAGCGTCGATGAGTATTTTGTGTTTCGCAGTTTCCAGGAGGAATCCCTCATTTGCGATATAGGTGATCGTGGAGCTATCGGCAAGCTGCTGTGACCAGGATGAGACTGAGATCATCAGGAAGATGATTATAAAAGCAGATTTCTTAAACATAGGCGTTTTCATGATCATTCCTTTAAACAATTAATTCCTAGGTGACACATCATAAATTATTTTTGCATCAATCCAGTAAATATCCGTCGATCCGTTGCCTGGTCTGATAAGCTCTTCATGATAACGGGAATAATCCAGGGGTTTTTCCGGTGGGGCTATCGATGTGGCTCCTGAACTTGTGAAGAACAGGTATTTACCGTCCGGGGTAATGGAAGGGCAAAGATCCCAGCCGGATGTATTGACCTTGCTGCCCAGGTTCTTTGCCTTTGTCCAACTCCCGTCATTACTGTGAAAACTGATGTAAAGGTCAGAGCCACCATATCCGCCGGGTGCGTTTGAAGAGACGATAAGGAACCGTTCATCAGGATCTATGAATGCATCGAAATTCCAGGTGCCGATATTTATTTCCGGACCCAGCTTTTCAGCAGGGGCATAGATCCC
>JBAXRT010000111.1:0-10116 GCA_037131065.1 bacterium
TGCAACTCTGTACAGACCGTCATTCAATCCTCCGAAATGGTTGTTTGGCCCGGTGTTTAATCTGGTCCATGATTTTCCGACATCGGTTGTCCTGAAAAGAAAGCCCTGCCCGGTGGTCACAAAAATGGTCGAATCATTGAGAGCAAAGAGCTTATCGAAACTCCATGAACTCTCGGAACGAAAAACCGTATCCCAGGATGAACATCCGTTGGTCGTCCTGAAAAGATATTTGCCGGCGGCAATATATCCTGTAAGAGAATCCGTGAAACAATTATCCGTAAAATTACTTGTTGTAATCGTCGGAACCGGGTCCCATGAAATTCCGCCGTCATCGGTTTTAAGGATCGTGCCCTGGTTCCCTGTGATATAACCATGAAGGGGATCGGGCATGGAGAGGGAGCGGAGGTCGTGCCCTGTGCCGGAGGAGATGCTGCTCCATGAAACGCCGCCATCACCGCTCCGGAGGATCACTCCGCCAACCCCTGTTATCAACCCTGTATTCTGATCAGCAAAAAGCATATCGGTGTAATAGCCTTCGGGGATCGGTTTCGGGACTACCTCGGTCCATGTGAATCCGGCATCATTGGTTTTGATAAGGTTTCCCTGAACGCCAAGGGCAAAACCCGGGCCGGAGGATGTAAAGTCCATGGCCATATACCAGTCGGGACCGGGGAGAGGGTTTACCCAGTTCCACTGGGACCAGGACAGAAAGGGAATTAATAGCAATACAAACAATGTCGGAGCGAAACGGAGACCACGCCTTGGCGTGGCAGGATTTAATGGATTCTTTTTTATTGGTTTACCCATTGACAGAGTTACTCTAATAAAATGGCCATATAAAAATACGAAATGATTTACGATTTGTGATTCCGAAAATAATGCGTATATTTGCACCGGATTTATATATGTTTGATTTGAGGGGGCTAAATGCCCCTCTTTTATTGATAAAAAAATGATCGAACAGAAACAGTTAGAGCGCCTTGCAGAGGAGTGTTTCAGGGGTGCCGACAAGTTCCTCGTTGAAGTCATTATCCGGCCGAACAACATCATCACCGTCTATATGGATGGCGACGATCATGTGAGCCTCGAGGACTGCCGGCAGCTTAACCGCTTCCTTGAACAGGGACTGAACCGCGACCAGGAAGATTTTGAACTGACCGTCTCCTCCGCCGGGCTTGAACGTCCGCTGAAAGTGTTGAGGCAATACCTGAAAAGGACAGGCCAGGAACTCGAGGTCGTGACGAACAGCGGGCAAAAAGTATCAGGAACCCTTTTGAATGCGGGAAAAGAGGGGATTGAGATCGAACAGGTCATTCATCTGAACAAAAAAGAGACAGAAAAGAAAAAAATATTTTTCCCCTTCAGGGATATTAAATCTGCCAAAGACGTAATCACATTTAAAAAATCAAAATAGTCAAAAAGAACGTTACCGATGGAACAGTTGAATTTAGTCGAAACCTTTTCCGAATTCAAGGAATTCAAGAATATCGACAGGGAGACCATGATGCGCATCCTCGAAGAGGTGTTCAAGCACATGCTGACCAAGAGGTTCGGCTCAGCCGATAATTTTGATATCATTGTCAATATTGACAAGGGAGACCTTGAAATTTTCCGTTCGCGCGTCATCGTGGAAGATGGTGAAGTAACGGATGAAAATACCCAGGTTGCTTTGTCGGAAGCCATGAAGATTGAACCCGATTTTGAAGTGGGTGAAGAGCTTTCGGAAGAGATCAAGCTCGGAAGTTTCGGCCGCCGCGAGATCCTGGCGATCCGCCAGAACCTGATCTCCAAGATCCAGGAGTATGAAAAGAACAACATCTACCAGAAATATAAGGAGAAGATCGGCGAGATCGTGGCCGGCGAGGTCTACCAGGTCTGGAAAAAAGAGATCCTTGTCCTCGACGACGAGAGCATCGAACTGATCCTCCCGAAATCTGAACAGATCCCCACCGATTTCTACCGCAAGGGCGACACCATCCGTGCCGTGATCCTGAAGGTGGAGATGAAGAACAACAACCCCGTGATCATACTTTCAAGGACCTCCGAAGCTTTCCTCGAACGACTCTTCGAATCGGAAGTACCCGAGGTTTACGACGGACTGATTAGCATCAGGAAAATTGTCAGGGTACCCGGGGAAAGAGCAAAGATCGCCGTTGAATCATACGACGACCGCATCGACCCGGTCGGTGCATGCGTTGGGATGAAGGGATCCAGGATCCATGGCATCGTGCGTGAGCTGAAGAACGAGAATATCGACGTTATCAACTTCACCACCAATCCCTCCCTCTTCATACAGCGCGCCCTGAGCCCTGCAAAGGTCTCCTCCATCGTGATCGATGAACCGGGTAAAAAAGCCGATGTCTATATGAAACCCGACCAGGTCTCTCTCGCCATCGGGAAGGGTGGTTTCAACATTAAACTCGCAGGTAAACTAACCGGTTATGAGATCGATGTTTACAGGGATACAGATGTTGACAACGAAGATGTTGATCTCCAGGAGTTTTCCGATGAAATCGATCAGTGGATCATCGATGAGCTCAAAACCATCGGCTGTGATACCGCCAAGAGCGTAATCGACCTCGATGTTGAAGAACTTGTAAAACGAACCGATCTTGAAGAGGAGACCGTTAATGAGGTTCTCCGTATATTAAAATCTGAGTTTGAATAAAAAATCTTAATTTTACCGCATGAGTGAGGGTGTAACGACAACCAGGCTTAGTAAAGCCGCCCGGGAATTCAACATTGGAATCAACACGGTGATCGACTTTCTTTCGAAGAAAGGTATTCAGATCGACCGTGATCCCAATGCAAAACTGACACAGGAGATGTACACCCTCCTGACAAAGGAGTTCTCGGTTGAAAAACATGTGAAGGAGGAGTCCAAAAAGATCGGGCTTCAGTTTGCCGTGCACGAGACCATCACCATCGACGACAAGAAAACCTCCACCAAGGACCGCGAGAAAGAGCTCGACGACCTCTTTATAAAGAATGTTTCCATCGATTTTGAGAAGAAACAAACGGAAGCAGCCAGACAGAAGGAAACTGCAGCAAAGGAGCAACTCAAACCGGAAGTAAAAGCCGAGAAACCCGCCGAACCTGCCGAGAAAAAAGCCGAAAAGAAAACGGAAACCGTTGCCAGGGAAGAGAAGCCCGCCGTGTCAAAGGCTGAAGCGAAGAAAGAAGAGACTGAAGAACCTGAAAAGCCGGCAAAGGGTGTGAAGAAGAAAGCCATGCCTGAGGTGGTGGCTGAAGAGGAAGAACCTGCCAAAACAGAGAAGACAGGAAAGGCTGACATTAAGATCGTTGGCAAGATCGACCTGGATGCCATTGAGAAGAAACCTTCGAAAAAAGGCAAGGCCAGAGAAAAAGAGGTTGAAAAAGTACCTGAACCCGTTGCGGTTGAGGAGCCGGAAATAGAGATCCCGGTTGCCGCCATCGAAAATGAGATTCCGGAGATCGCCGAGATCATAGAGGCCGAATTACCGAAAAAGGCACCGGAGAGCATTCAGGAAGATAACTTCCTGCCGAGGGCCAAGATCGTCTTGGAAGGGCCGACCATCCTGGGCTCTATGAAACTCCCGGAGACCAAGAAAACAGAAAAGAAAAAGCAACCCGTCGCCTCCTCATCCGATGATTCACTGAAATCGAAGAAGAAAAAACGGAAACGCATCAAGAGGGCCTTTGGCACCGAGGAAGGAACTGCCACAACCGGCGGGGGCACCGATGCAAACAAGCCCAAGTTCAGGGATAAAAAATTCCATAAGCCGGAGACCGTCAAACCGGAAGTTACCGAAGAGGACATTGAAAAGCAGATCAAGGAGACCCTTGCTCGGCTCGGCCCCATCGGAAAATCGAAAGCGTCAAAGTACCGCCGTGCCAAGAGGGATGCGGTAAGCCAGCAGATGCACCTGGAACAGGAGAAGATCGAGGAAGGCAAGAAGCAGATCAAGGTAACGGAGTTCGTTACCGCCAACGAGCTGGCCTCGATGATGAATGTCCCTGTTACCGATGTCATCTCCACCTGTATGGCCCTTGGCATGTTTGTCTCCATCAACCAGCGGCTGGATGCCGAAACCCTTTCCCTCGTGGCCGAGGAGTTCGGATACAAACTCGAATTCGTCAGTGTTGAAGTGCAGGAGGCCATCCATATGTACGACGATGCCGACAAACCCGAAGACATGGTCGAACGTCCGCCGATCGTTACGGTGATGGGACACGTTGACCACGGGAAAACGAAATTGCTTGACTTTATCCGCAGTACCAACGTGGTTGCCGGCGAGGCCGGAGGGATCACCCAGCATATCGGGGCTTACGAAGTCACCCTGGAGAACGGCAAAACCATCGCCTTCCTCGATACGCCGGGTCACGAGGCTTTTACCGCCATGCGTGCCCGCGGAGCCAAGGTCACCGACATAACCATCGTTGTTATTGCCGCCGATGAAACCGTGATGCCTCAGACCAAGGAGGCGATCAACCATTCCCTGGCTGCAGGTGTGCCCATCGTTTTTGCCTATAACAAGATGGATAAGGCCAACGCCAACCCCGACAAGTTACGTGAAGAACTTTCAAAGATGAATATCCTGGTCGAGGAGTGGGGCGGGAAATACCAGACACAGGAGATCTCTGCAAAGAACGGGACCAACGTCAATATCCTGCTTGAAAAGGTACTCCTCGAAGCTGAAATGCTTAACCTGAAGGCCAATCCCAAACGTCTTGCACTGGGTACCGTCATCGAATCCTCCCTCGACAAGGGAAGAGGCTTCGTGGCAAAACTCCTGGTTCAGAACGGAACCCTCGGGATCGGCGATATGGTCCTTGCCGGGGCTACCTACGGAAAGGTCAAGGCAATGTACAACGAACGTAACCTGCCGCTTAAAACTGAAGGCCCCTCCACCCCCGTGCTGATGCTCGGACTGAACGGAGCCCCGCAGGCAGGCGACGGTTTCAATGTCATGACCGATGAGAAAGAGACGAAAGCCATCGCCACCAAGCGCCTCCAGCTGCAACGTGAACAGGGTCTGCGGACACAGAAGCACATCACCCTCGACGAGATCGGAAGAAGAATTGCCATCGGCGATTTCAAGGAGCTGAACATTATTGTGAAGGGCGATGTCGACGGTTCAGTGGAAGCTCTTTCCGACTCCCTGTTAAAGCTTTCCACCCCGGAGGTCATGCTCAACGTGATCCACAAATCGGTGGGAGCCATCACCGAATCGGATGTCCTGCTGGCCTCTGCCTCCAATGCCATCATCATCGGGTTCCAGGTAAGACCCTCCGTCAGCGCACGGAAGCTTGCCGAACAGGAACAGATCGATATACGTCTCTACTCCATCATCTACCAGGCCATCGAAGAGATCAAGGCCGCCATCGAAGGGATGCTTGCACCCGAGATCGAAGAGAAGATCACCTGCAATATTGAGGTCAGGGATATCTTTAAGATCACAAAGGTGGGCACCGTCGCCGGGTGTATGGTCCTCGACGGCAAGGTTACGCGCCACACCAAGATCCGTGTGATACGCGACGGCATCGTGGTCTACACCGGCTTACTCGGCTCACTGAAACGTTTCAAGGAAGATGTCAAGGAGGTCCTTACAGGATACGAATGCGGACTCAACATCGAGAACTTCAACGACATCAAGGTCGGTGATATCATCGAGGGTTACGAACAGGTAGAGATCAAGAGGAAACTATAATCCGGCCCTGGTAAGGGTCTGAACACGGTCGGGTCCCACGGAGGCAATCTCCACGGGAACGCCGGTGGCTTTTTCAATAAATTTTATGTAGGCTTCAAGCTCCGCGGGTATCTCCGTAATGGAGGCGCATTGCCGGATGTCGCTCATCCACCCCTTCAGTTCAGTATACACAGGTGTGATGGCGGGATCACACAGGTCGAAGGGAAAGGTATCAAGCTCCTTTCCGTCTTTCAAGTAAAGGGTGCATACCTTGATGGCAGAGAAGGGATTGAGCACATCAGCCTTCATCATGATCAGGCGGTCCACCCCGCTCAGCATGATTGCATAGCGCAGGGCAGGGAGGTCGAGCCATCCGCAGCGGCGCGGCCGGCCGGTCGTGGATCCGAATTCATTTCCCCCGATGCGAAGGGCATCCCCGTCATGGTCAAACAGTTCTGTGGGAAAGGGTCCGCTGCCCACCCTGGTACAGTATGCTTTGAACACCCCGTGGATCTTACCGATCCGACGCGGGGAGATGCCAAGACCGGAACAGACCCCGGCCGAAATGGTATTTGAAGAGGTAACGAACGGATAAGATCCGAAATCGATGTCGAGCAGGGTACCCTGTGCTCCTTCGGCAAGTACCGCCTTACCCTCATCCAGGCTTTTGTTCAGAAAATCTTCGCTGCTGATGATACGGAAACCCTTCAGGGTCCCGATGGCCTCAAACCAGGCCTTTTCATAATCGCCGAAGGAGAGTCCGTCGAGGAGGTGAGTGGAAAAATCAAACCCCAGCGCTTTGACCTGGCTGAGATGAACACTTTTCAGAGAGTCATAACAACCGCGAAAATCCTTATCCAGGATATTCCCCATGCGGATACCGTTCCTGCCATATTTGTCGGTGTAGGCCGGTCCGATCCCCTTCAGGGTGGAACCGATCTTATTTGCACCCTTGCAGGCCTCTGATGCAGCGTCGAGAAGACGGTGGGAAGGGAGGATCAGGTGAGCCCTGTTTGAAATAAAAAGGTTCTTTTCGGGCTGAAGACCGGCAGTGCGCAGCTTCGAGATCTCCTTCATCAGGATGTAGGGATCGATGATGACCCCGTTCCCGATCACGTTTAGGGTCTCCGGGTGAAAAATACCGGAGGGAATGGTATGCAAAACGAATTTCTTGCCGTCAAACTCTATGGTGTGACCTGCATTGGGACCTCCCTGGAACCTGGCAACGACGGGGTATCCTGGCGTAAAAACATCTACGATCTTTCCTTTGCCTTCATCCCCCCACTGCAAACCAAGGATAACATCAACCTTCATGCTGTGCGGATTTACTTTGTGGCCTTTGATTGTCCGTAAAAGGTGAGTGCATAATGGGAAACCCTGACCTTGAAAAGGCGTTCCACATGCTGCCTAATCTCTTCGATCCTGGGGTCATAGAATTCGAGGACCTCTCCGGTATCTTCAAAGATAAAGTGATCGTGCTGGGTGAACAGGGCAGACTTTTCAAACTGGGCGTAATTGGTGCCGAACTGGTGCTTCGTCACAAGACCGCAGTCGAGCAGCAGTTCGATAGTGTTATAGAGCGTGGCCCTGCTGACACGGTACTTGTGGTTTTTCATCCGGATATAAAGACTCTCGATGTCAAAATGTCCTTCAGTTGCGAATATCTCCTTGACAATGGTATAACGCTCCGGGGTCTTGCGGTGGCCGTGCTTTTCAAGGTACTCGGTGAAGAGTTTGCGGACATTATCCAGGGTCTCTTCGGAAGGTTTCTTCATCATAAACAGAAATTTGTTGCTAAATTATAACATTTCTACCTATTTAGAACAAATAAAAATAGAATTATTTAGTCCACCCTCGTTACCTTGGTGATTCCGTCGACGTTTTTCAATTCATTAACGACATGATTGAGGATGGTAGTATCCTGGACATAGAGTTTGATATCTCCCTCCGTCAGGCCATCCATGGCTTCAATGTGAAAAGAGTGAATATTCAGGTTCATTTCGTTGGAGATGATCATGCTGATCTCATTGATCAGGCCTCTTCTGTCGACCCCCGTGATCTTTATCCCCGTAAGGAAAGAGAGCGATTCGGATTTGGTCCAGTTGATCTTTACGACCCGGTTCCCGAACATCGTGATCATCTCGAGTGCCTTCGCGCATTTTGTGCGGTGGATCTCCATGGGAAGCCGGTCGGAAGCCACCAGGCCGATGACTTCATCCCCCGGTATGGGATTGCAGCAATCGGCCACCTGGTAGGCCAGCGGTCCCATGGCACTGATCACGATATTTTCTGATTCAGGAACCCTCTTGCCTTTTTTATCCTCTTTCCTTATTCCTTTAGGATCCCCGGGTTGATTTTTTGAGATATAATTAACCCAGCCATTCCTGAAATTGGATGCGGCGAAGATCTTTACGTCCTTTATCCCGAGCCGGTCCAGGGCAACTGAATAGTAGAGATCTATCAGTGAGGTAAAATTATGTTCCAGGAGAAACTTCCTGATATTTTCATGGGTAAAATCGATGCCGATCTGGAGGAACCATTTTTCAAGCTTCTCTTTTCCCTGTTTGAAATAATGTTTCCGCTCCTCCCTGATGGCGCTTTTGATGCTCGCTTTGGCACGCGTAGTGACCGCATAGGTTATCCACTCTTCCTTCGGACTCTGCTTGCGTGAGGTGATGATCTCAACCTGCTGGCCGTTCTTCAGGATGTGGCTGATGGGAACCAGTTTCTTGTCGACTTTGGCCCCGATGCAGGTGTTACCGAGTTCAGAATGGATGGCGTATGCAAAATCGAGAATAGATGAATTGGCCGGCAGAGTCCTCAATTCACCCTGTGGCGTGAAAACAGAGATCTCGTCGAGGAAGAAATAACCCTTTACATCATCGATAAAGGAGAGGGCATCCGAATCGGGACTTTCGATCATCTCCCTTATCCGGTCGAGCCAGTTGTCGAGCTGGCTGCTCATATTCAACGATTCCTTATATTTCCAGTGGGCCGCATATCCCTTTTCCGCGATCTCATCCATGCGTTTGGAGCGGATCTGGATCTCTACCCACTGACCGGTATGGCTCATCACCGTAGTATGGAGCGCCTCATAACCATTGGCTTTGGGAATGGAGATCCAGTCGCGGAGCCGGTCCATGTTGGGCCGGTAATGGTCTGTGACCAGGGAATAGACTTTCCAGCAATCGGCCTTTTCCGTTTCAAAGGGGGAGTCGATCACGACACGAATGGCAAAAATATCATAAATCTCTTCGAAAGGAACCTCCTTCTTGCGCATCTTCTGGTAGATGGCGGCAATCGATTTTTCCCGCGCCCGGATATCAAACCTGAACCCTTTTTCTGCCAGGTCGGCCTTGATGGGCTGGATGAACCGGCTGACGAACTTGCTACGGCCCTTGGCCGATTCACGGAGTTTTGTAGAGATAGAACGGTATACTTCGGGTTCGGTGTATTTGAGCGCCAGGTCCTCCAGCTCACTCTTGATCGCGTGCAAACCAAGCCGGTGGGCCAGCGGGGCGTAGAGATAGATCGTCTCTGACGATACCTTCAGCTGTTTTTCAGACGGGAGGGCATCCAGGGTACGCATATTGTGCAGCCTGTCGGCCAGCTTGACCAGGATCACCCTCACATCATCGGATAGGGTAAGGAGTATCTTCTTGAAATTTTCGGCATGGATCGAAGCGGTACGCTGGTCAAAGATCCCTTTGATCTTGGTCAGCCCTTCGATGATCGAAGCTACCTTATCACCGAACAATCCCCGGATGTCCTCGATCGTATACTCCGTATCCTCCACCACATCATGAAGCAGGGCACAGATGATGGAGGTGGCTCCCAGGCCGATCTCTTCGGCGGCGATGGTTGCGACACCGAGGGGATGATAGATATAGGGTTCCCCGCTTTTCCTGCGCATATCCCGGTGTGCCTCTGAGGCCAGCTTAAAGGCCTTCCTGACCATTTTCCGGTCGTCGGGATTCCTGGGCTTCCAGATATGCAACAGATACCGATATCTCTTGATGATCTCTTTCTTCTCAAACTCCGCGGAGTGCTGGGGCATAAAAGGCAATCATTTGGACTGACCGGGCAAAGGTAGCCAAAATTAAAATCAATTGAAATTAAGGAAGGGGCAATTCTCCGACCACATAAAATTATTACTTTTGGCAGTGTATTCTGAACCATGGCGACCCAATGACCATCCGACCGAAACTGAACTCATTTCTGCTGTTTTTTGCCCTGCTCCTATGTTCGGTACCGGCCTTCTCAACCCACCAGCGGGCTGCTGACAGCATTTACAAGCATCTTCCACGACTGACTTATGAATCCACGATGATCTCTTACCACCATACCCCGAGTCCTGCCAACGCCTATCGCGATTACCTGCTGATCAACTGGGGCGACGGAACCTCTAACGAGATCAGGCGTGTGGAGGTGACCTACCTTCCGA
>JBAXRT010000112.1:0-10042 GCA_037131065.1 bacterium
CATATGGTCAGCGCCGTTCCCAGGGAAGTGAGACGGAACTCACTTACTTTCCCGGTGCCTGCCCCGGCAAAGGAGCGGAAGGCAAGCTGCGAACCTGCCATTTTCAGCTGGCGCATGACATTCATCTCGAGATAATTCAGCCATCCGACCGCGCTGCTGTTCTGCTTTTTATACTCAAGGGTGACCTCAGTCACGGGATTCGAAGTGGTAAACTGGGCTATCCCCGATTTCTCCGAGGCATAGTCGTCGGTGTAATCCGATCCGACACTGGGAATTGAGATGGTCATCTGCTTGGCCCCGGCTGCTGATATATTGAACAGGGTAGGTCCTGAGGTGCTCCGGGCTGCCACGTCGGCTTTAAGCACAGCAGGCAAATCGGACACGATGTTCGGAAAGGTGAATGAATATTTCCGGTTGGTAGTGACATCAAAAATCTGCGCGTCCCACCATTCACGGCCCGATTTGATCAGGTTTATATCGTCTTTCTCATAGAAGGCATAGTCGTTGAAGGTGTCGATGATATCGGTGGCAGGAACCGTGGTGGATTGTTCGAAACCAATCCGCATGCCGGGTCCCGTATCGAAATTCAAAAAATAACATGTCTTGTCGGAATAGAGATTTTTCTGATGCTGGAAAGTTCCGCTGAGGCTTGAAGGGGTCCATTTATCAGGCGAGTCTCCGTAAAAAAGAATATAGTCCCCCTCATCGAATTTCCCATCCTCCTCACCGGAAACATATATTGCATTCTCCGTTAAATCGTCGGCCCTGGGTTTGGCGTTGGCTTCGGGCAGCATTCCTCCACCGTTACCATAAACCCTGATGTTCTTCGGATTGATCGAAGCCACATCGATCCCGGCATTTTTCAGGTAATCGTAGGTAATGGCATAAACACCCGAAGAGGCCACGGCCACTTTGAACCAGTTCCCGACGGCAAGTACCGAATTTGAGGCATAGCTCCCTGATTTTTTCAACGCGGTTGACGCTCCTCCGTCATTCAGGATGATCCGGAGCGAAAAGGAGACAAGCCGTTCGATCCTCCTGGTAGAGGGATCTCTTCGGAGAGGTAAAAGGGTGATCTCAAGGAAAGGATTTTTCCTTGTATAAACGATAGTACCGGTAACTGAGATAACATTGCCGATGATCGCTGTATCTGCAATTGAAGCGGCTACCGAATCCGGTAAGGGGATGAACCGGGCATTGGAAAGTTCGATGGAGGAGATACCGGCAGAGGTATTATCGAGCTTGAATTTTTCAATATAAAACGGAAGGATAGAGGAACCGTCGCCGGAAGCGGATCCCTGGAAAGTAAGCAGCGAAACGCGGCGTTCGGCAGAAATGCGGAGAACCTGGTCGGGATTCCACCTTATCCTCCGGTCAAGATCCATTGTTTTTCCGGGGAAACCGGTAAAAGGAAAGATCAGAAGAAGCAGCAGAACCGGCGCAAAGTACAATGTAATCCGTTTTGACTTCATAGGCTCAGGTTGTATGTAAAAAGACAGCGAAACCACACCAATGGTTTGCTGCATTTTTTATTATTCAGAAAAAATGTAATTATTTCATGTGTTAATAATTTTCAATTTATTGGTCACATGGAATATCCATTATCATCATTCGCGGTTTGTATGAACGATGTTTGTATGGATATTTCATAGTTTTAAACGTTACCTGTTGGTTAATATTGTTGATCGGAAGGGGGTGAAATCGAAAATTATTGTAATATTGTGAGAACGAAACCGGCCAAGAATTTCCCCTGTACCATGACCAGGAAATCAGCGTTTTTCACATTGCTCTCCATGCTCGTCATGACAACCGGATCCTATGGCCAGGATCCGCAGTATTCGCAATTTTATGCCAACCCCCTTTACCTGAACCCGGCCCTTGCCGGAGCCAGCATCTGTCCCCGGATAATAGGAAACTACCGGAACCAGTGGCCCTCCCTGGGAAGCGCTTTCAATTCCTATAATGGTTCGTTCGACATGTATCTGGATGTCCTCCACGGCGGGATCGGCCTTATTTTCAATGCCGACCGTGCAGGAGGGGGAAACCTGAACACAACGACCATCAGCCTGATGTATGCCTTCAAATTCAACATCACCGAAAAATTGCAGGCCAGTACTGCTCTCAGGGCCGGATACTACCAGCGGCACCTGGTGTGGGAGAACCTTATTTTCGGAGATCAGATTGATCCTGTTTCAGGAAATATCCTTCCAACCAGCAGTGAAAAACAACCTGATAACCCCAGGGTTGGTGTTCCCGATTTCGGAGCAGGAATCTTTCTGAGCTATGATAACCTTGTTTACGGAGGGATTTCCGTTGATCACCTGTCGCAGCCCGATATAGGATTCTACTCCGACATGACCTCAAAATTATACATGAAATTTACAATTCACGCCGGTTCGGTCATCAACCTGAAGGGGGGCGGCGATGAAGAGCGGGAATTTTCCATCTCCCCTAACATCCTTTATCAGCAGCAATTCAAATTTCACCAGCTTAACATCGGACTCTACCTGACCATTGATCCTTTCGTGGGTGGATTATGGTTCCGCCATAACTTCGAAAATCCCGATGCCATCATCCCGATGTTAGGAATCCACTATAAAAGTCTTCGGGTCAGCTATAGTTATGACATTACAGTGTCCAGGCTGAAAGGCGCGTCGGGCGGGGCACACGAGATTTCTGCCTCCTGGCAGTTTCCCTGTATTGAAAAAAGAAGACATATCAGGGCAATAAAATGCCCAAGGTTTTAGTTATATATTACGTTGATAATAATTCCTGCTTCAGTAGTCATAAAAAACCGGCATGAAACGGTCTCTCAAATTTGTAGAATATGATTAATTCATGTAGGTTTGCAAAAATTTTCAAAAGAATGAAAATTCGACATCTCTTTCAGGCGTGTGCACTAATCGCCGTTCTCCTCCTGGCAGTCTCCTGCAAAAAAGGGGGACAGTCAAGTACAACCGGATGGGACTACAACAACCCTAAGAATGGCGGCTTTGAAGTCCGTGCGTTTGCAGAACAGCAGACGGGTCCCGGACTGGTCTTCATCGAAGGGGGAACCTTCACCATGGGTCAGACCCAGGATGATGTGATGTTCGACTGGAACAACCAGCCCCGGCGTGTATCGGTAGCCAGTTTCTACATGGATGAGACCGAGGTCAGAAACCTCGATTACCTGGAATATCTTTACTGGCTGAACAGGGTTTACGCAACCGATTACCCGGGTGTTTACCGCAAAGCCCTTCCCGATTCACTGGTATGGCGCGACAAGGTTGCCTACAACGAACCTCTGGTGGAGTATTATTTCCGCCACCCTGCCTACCGCAACTACCCTGTTGTGGGTGTTAGCTGGGTACAGGCCAACGAATATTGTGCCTGGAGAACCGACCGCGTGAATGAGATCCTCCTGATCAAGAAAGGCATTCTCGCCATGGATCCGGCCCAGAAAAACGAGAACAACTTCAACACTGAGGCTTACCTGGCCGGCCAGTACGAAGGCCTCGTCGATAAACCGCTGCCCGATCTCAATCCGAACGGAACAGGAACAAGGAAAGTAAAAATGGAAGACGGGATCATGCTTCCCAAGTACCGCCTGCCGACCGAAGCCGAATGGGAATATGCAGCCCTTGGCCTGATCGGGAATACAGCCTATGAGCGGGTGGTTGAAAGAAAGAACTATCCCTGGAACGGGAACTACGTGAGAACAAATGAATCCCGTTACTACGGATCCTTCATGGATAACTTCAAACGCGGAAAAGGAGATTACATGGGTGTTGCCGGTAACCTGAACGACGGCGCCGATATCCCTGCCCCCTGCGGATCGTATTTCCCGAATGATTACGGCCTTTACAACATGGCGGGTAATGTGAGTGAGTGGGTTCTCGATATATATCGCCCCCTCTCCTCCTATGATGTTTCCGATCTCCATCCCTACCGCGGTAATATTTTCCAGACCCCGGTTCGTGATGCAGAGGGATTCCTTGCAGAGAAGGACAGCCTCGGCCGCCTGAAATACCGCGACATTACCACGGCCGAAGCCATGAACAGGACCAACTACCGCCAGGCCGACAACATCAACTACCTCGACGGTGATTTTGCCTCCTCCATTGCCTCGGAGTACTGGAAGAACCCGCCGAAGGACACGAGCGGCACCAGCCTGATGTACCAGTATGGTGCAAATTCCCTGATCAGCGACCGTTCAAGGGTGTACAAAGGCGGCAGCTGGAAAGACCCGGCCTTCTACCTCAGCCCTGGTACCAGGAGGTTCATGGATGAAAACAGCGCCACCGATTACATCGGGTTCCGCTGTGCCATGACCCGCGTAGGCGGTGCCATCCCGGGAAAGTAACCTAAAAAAATTGAATTTAAACCCGTTTCCTCACCGGAACGGGTTTTTTTTTATTTACTTTGTGGGTCGGTACCAGCCCGTTATCCATGAACCAGGAAAAACTGAACCTCATCCACCGCCGCTTCCTTGAAAACCCGGTGATCTCGACCGACAGCCGTAAGATCGTACCCGGCTCCCTCTTCTTTGCACTCAAAGGGCCCACCTTCAACGGAAACCTGTTCGCCGCCTCCGCACTCGAACAGGGAGCTTCGTGGGCCATTGTCGATGAAAAAGCTTCGGTTGCCAGCGAAAGGTGCATCCTCGTGGATGATGTACTTGCCACGCTTCAGCAACTGGCCCACCACCACAGGAACCTTTTTCCCGTGCCGGTGATTGCCATTACCGGCACCAACGGCAAGACAACGACCAAGGAGCTGATCCATGCGGTTCTTTCAACAAGCTACACGGTAGCCGCCACAACCGGCAACCTCAACAACCACATCGGCGTACCACTGACCCTTCTCACGATGACGAACGAAACAGAGATCGCCGTCATCGAGATGGGGGCAAACCACCCCGGGGAGATCGATCAGTTATGCCGTATCGCAAATCCCGGGTACGGACTGATCACCAATATCGGGAAAGCACACCTCGAGGGATTCGGTGGTTTTGACGGGGTTGTCCGGACCAAATCAGAGCTCTACCGCTATCTCGCCGGAACGGGCGGAAAGATCTTCCTGAACCATGACGATGATCTGCTTACTCAACTGGCAGGCACCCTGCCGGCCATTACCTACGGCTCCATGCCCGCGTCCACCTCCTTCGGGTCGCTCAGCGCCGATCCGTTCGTGAAAATATTGATCAGGTTTGAAAACAATGAGAAGGCTGATATCTCTTCAAAACTCTACGGCAGATACAATTTATATAATATCCTGGCCGCCGCGTGCATCGGCCATCACTTTAAAGTGTCGGCCGGAAAGATCGTCGAAGCAATCGCCGGCTATAATCCTTCGATCAACCGCTCGCAGGTGAAGGAGACGGAGCGGAACATCCTCATACTGGATGCTTACAACGCCAACCCCTCCAGCATGAAAGAAGCGCTGGTGACCTTCGGCGCCAGCTCTTACCCGAAAAAGACGCTGATACTGGGGGATATGCTTGAGCTGGGTAGTGAGAGCGATACCGAACACCAGTCCATCCTGAACCTGATCGAACAAATGCCATTGCATGAGGTGTACCTGGTCGGACCGGTTTTTACCCGACTTAACCGAAAGCGGGAATACCTGTGCTTCCAGGATGTGGAGCTGGCGCGCATGTGGATTGAACACCACGCACTGACCGATTCGGCCATACTGCTGAAAGGGTCAAGGGGGATGAAGCTGGAAAGGCTGGTGGATCTGTTGTAAATGACTAATGACGAGTGACTAATGACGAGTTATAGGGTAATCGGGCTTATGTCGGGAACTTCGCTGGATGGGGTGGATATTGCCTTTTGCGAATTCAGGTTCAAAGCTGAGCAATGGCACTACAGTATACTGAAAGCCGAAACGGTTCCATATACTACAAAATGGAAGGAGCGCCTGGCCGGACTTGGTCCGGGGAGCGCGCTTGAATTGGCCCTCACCGACACGGAATATGGCCATTATCTTGGTAAGCTTTGTCGAAAATTCATTGAGAAGTACAACCTTGAACCTGCTTTTATCGCGTCGCACGGCCATACCATTTTCCACCAGCCTGCCAGGCACCTTACTTTGCAGATAGGACGCGGATCTGCTATTGCGGCGGAAGCCGGCTACCCGGTTGTGAGCGATTTCCGCTCCCTTGATGTTGCCCTCGGAGGAGAGGGAGCGCCGCTGGTACCTATAGGTGACAGGCTCCTCTTTCCCGGTTTTGATGCCTGCCTCAACCTCGGCGGGTTCGCCAATATCTCTTTTGAAGCGAAGGGAAAACGGATCGCATTCGATATCTGCCCGGTCAACATCGTACTCAATGCCCTCGCAGCACAGGCCGGGAAAACATACGACCGCGACGGAATTCTCTCCCGGTCGGGCCATATCAGTGAACCCCTGCTGAAAAAGCTCAATGCCTTGACTTTCTATAAGAAAGCCCCGCCAAAATCACTGGGCAGGGAGTGGGTCGAACAACATGTTATCTCCCTGCTGGCCGGATCAGGAGTGAGCCTGGCCGACCAGCTTGCCACTTTTACGGAACATGTTGCGATCCAGATCAGCCATTCATACCCATCAGGCAGGGATGGGAAGATCCTTGTTACCGGCGGGGGCGCTCTAAATAAGTTCCTTATCAGCAGGATGAGGGAACACATCAGACATGATCTCGTTATCCCCGACAAACTTACCCTGAACTTTAAAGAAGCACTTATATTTGCATTTCTGGGAGTACTTCGCTGGAACGGGAGCGCCAATTGTCTCTCTTCCGTTACCGGCGCAGAACTTGATAACTCCGGCGGATGTATTTACCTGCCGGGAAGATAAAATGATGATCATTGTTGATCCTAAAAACGCAGAACCATGAGCTACACAGAAATTCTTGATTACATGTACAGCCGGCTGCCCATGTTCCACAGGATCGGCCCACCGGCCTACAAGCCTGATCTTAAAAATACCATTAAACTCTGCAACCTGCTCGGAAATCCACAGGACAACTTCAGGTCCATTCATGTGGCAGGAACCAACGGAAAGGGATCCGTCTCCCATATGCTCGCCTCTATCCTTCAGCAGCAGGGCCT
The DNA here is from genome assembly GCA_037131065.1 of bacterium. Classification (GTDB taxonomy): domain Bacteria; phylum Bacteroidota; class Bacteroidia; order Bacteroidales; family FEN-979; genus JBAXRT01. The sequence continues at coordinate 7,071 of JBAXRT010000112.1, forward strand.
CAGGGTAGGGCTTTATACCTCTCCTCATCTTAAAGATTTCAGGGAGAGGATCAGGGTGAACGGAAAAAAGATCTCAAAAAGCTATTTCATTGCTTTTATCAGGAAACACCAGCCCGATTTCGACAAGATCCAACCCTCCTTCTTTGAAATGACGGTAGGGCTGGCGTTCCAGTATTTCAGTGACCAGCAGGTTGATATCGCTGTGATCGAGACAGGGCTGGGAGGAAGGCTCGATTCGACCAATGTCATAAAGCCACTCCTGTCGGTCATCACCAACATCAGTTATGACCATACGCAGCTCCTTGGCAAAACCCTTGCAAGAATTGCCGGTGAAAAGGCCGGGATCATCAAGCCCCGCATCCCGGTCGTGATCGGGGAGACACAGCCTGAGACCGTTAATATTTTTAAACGTGTGGCCAAATCTCATGGTTCTTCCATCACCTTTGCCGACAGGATCTATTCCACTGCGAATGTCCGCCCTGCCGGCCAGAGGTCGAAGAACCTGGTGCTGGACATCCTCAGGGATGATGAACCCTGGATGCGCCATATTTCTTCTCCCCTGCCGGGAATATACCAGCTTAAGAACATTGTTACCGTAATGGCTGCCTGTGACGCGCTGAATGACCAGGGTTTCGGAATTTCACAGGAACAGATCAAAACGGGAATCAGGGACAGTGCAAAGCTGACCGGCATTAAAGGGAGGTGGCAGGTCCTGGGAAAGAAGCCGCTGATCGTCTGTGATACCGGTCATAACGCGAGCGGACTGACAGCCATCATCGACCAGATCGGCATGACACCCCATGCAAATCTCCATATCGTATTCGGACTCGTAAGTGACAAGGCGGTGGATGATATGCTGAACATTCTTCCACGCAGCGCGACCTACTATTTCTGCAGGGCGGATATCCCAAGGGGACTGGATGCCATTGAACTTGAAAGGAAAGCAGGGGACTTCAATCTTAAGGGGAAGGCCTATCCCTCGGTGATATCAGCCTTCGGGGCAGCAAAGAAAAGAGCCGGTCCGGCCGACATGATCTTTGTCGGCGGCAGTACCTTCGTAGTCGCTGAAGTAATTTAATTCTTTTGCTGCTTCTCAGGAAGAAGCAGTGAAAAGAGCACTGCCATCAGGAAGGCAAAGACAAAGCTGGCCAGCCTTTCGGAAACTCCCGTTGAAGCTTCAAAAAAGTTTTTCCAGATCACCGTTGAAATCGTGCCGGAGAGCAGTGATGCAATAACGCCCGCCCGGGAAAACCGTTTCCAGAAAAGCAGCAGCAGCAGGGCGGGTCCGAAGGAGGAACCGATCCCCGACCATGCATAGGAGACCAGCCCGTAAACCGTATCGGTCATGGTAAGGGCCAATATGATCGCTACCAGTCCGACGGCGAAGGTAAGCGCCTGGTTCAGCCTGCGCTGGTTCCTGTTGCTGATAGATTTCCTGCGTACTTTTCTGATGATATCTTCCCCGATGGAGGAGGAGGAGACCGTCAGTTCGGTGGAGGCCGTTGACATCATCGCCGAGATCACACCCGAAAGAAGCACGCCGGCAAGAATAGGATTTACAAAGGTCATGACCATGAAGGGCAGGATCTTTTCCGCATCAGCTGCGATCTTTCCCCCATCGTCGTTCAGGTAACCGCTCTGTATGAAAGCTATTCCAAAGAGCCCGATCAGGATGGCCCCGACATAGGCAAAAATTGTCCAGACGGAGGCTACCCATTTTGCCTTTCTGACATCCGCATCATTCCTGATGGCCATCATCCTTGTAAGCAACTGGGGCTGGCCGGTATACCCCAAAGCCCAGCTCAACCCGCTGAGGATAAAAAGTACCGCAGAGATCCCGCTCTTCCCTTCGGTCAGAGACATGTGGACGGGGTCAGCCTGCGCAATCATGGCAAGGATGGGGATATCGTGGGCCTGGGCAATAAAGAGGGCAATGCCCGGAAATACGACCAAAGTAAAGATCATCAGGACCGACTGGAATACATCGGTTACAACCACCGCAATGAAACCTCCCATCATACAATAGATGGTGATGACGATGGAACTGATTATGATACCCCAGAAAGGATCAAGTCCGAAGGTCTTTTGCAGGACCTTCCCCGATCCGCTGAACTGAGCAGCAATGTAAAACACGAAAAAGAAGACGAGGATAAGGGCCGACAGCATGCCGATGCTCTTCTCGGCGCCGGGAAATTTTTTCCCGATCAGTCCGGAAACGGTCATGGTTCCTGTCCTTTCCGTTTCAGACCTCAGCCTTCGTGCCATCACGAACCAGATAAAAATGATCCCGGCAACACAGCCAAGGGCTACCCAGATGGCGCCGATCCCTTCAGAATATGCATGGCCGGTGAGTCCCAGTAACAGCCAGGCCGACTCCCCGGTGGCACGCTCCGAAAGGGCCAGGGCAGTCCCTCCGAACTTCTTTCCGCCGATCACAAAATCCTCGTTGGATTTGCTTCCGCGTGAAAACCACCAGGCTATGAAAACCGTGATGGCCAGATAAAGGATAAATACGATTAACATTTGAGCGGAAATTTGTCTGTTATCGGGTTATTGGTCATTAAGTCATTAAGTCATTAGGTCATTAGAAAATAGAAATTGGAAATTAATTTCTGCATTTTGCATTCCTGCATTCATTGCTATCATCCCCCCGATATCAGGTGAAGCACAACCACATCATCCCCTTCACTTATCCGGGCCGTTTCATAATCACTCTTCTTCACGAGTACCCCGTTGATCTTCACCACCAGCATCCTGAAGGTAAAATTCTTTAATTTCAGTAATTCGGAAACAGTTATCCCCTCCCTCTCAACCGTCTCCGGACTATTATTCAACACTATCTTCATTATCAATTATCAATTATCAATTATTTAAAAGTATCTCCAGCACCGTATTCGCCTGCATATTCGCCACCATCCCGACCCTCGGTGCAATGGCCGGCAGTTCGGGCCCAATCTCCGAAACCTCATCCC
>JBAXRT010000113.1:0-9874 GCA_037131065.1 bacterium
AGCTCGTTGGGCTCATAACCCAAAGGTCATAGGTTCGAATCCTGTCCCCGCTACACTGAAAGTCAGACACTTGTCTGACTTTTTTTTTGACCTTCGTTTGATGGAGTAAGGAAATGGAGTAAGGAAATTTCAACGAAGTTTTTAGTTAATAATTATGAAAATCACTTATTTTGTGAATCCATAAGCTCTTTTGAGCCGCCAATACCAGTTCATTAGGGTTGGTCAGCGTTTTAGGAACCTTCAACGGTAGGGATTCATCCTCTTTGATAAGGTCAGCATCAGGTTTTTTATGGAAGGTCAAAATCTCTGGCTTGCCGACATCATTCTGGCTGGGGTACAGTTTGATCTCATTTGCACCTGAGTAATCCTGCGACATCTCGATGATTTCGACTGGCTTCCCGAACCGTAGTTTCGACCAGTGACCGTTTGGCGGTAAGGGCACCTGCATTTCTTTGCAGATTTTCCGAAAGTGTGAATATGGGATGTTGTATTTCAGTCTTTTGAATCACCGCGAGCGCATTCCCCGTTTGCCACGAGGTTCTTCAATAAAAAATGCCGCCATTTTGGGGCGGCATCTTTGTTAAGCAAGGGGTAAGTTCTACTTGACTTTCTTGCCAAGTTCTGCGCCAGCTTTGAATTTCACAACTTTTTTGGCGGCAATCTTGATTTCTTTCCCGGTCTGGGGATTGCGTCCCTTACGGGCAGCTCTCTTGGAAACGGAGAAGGAACCAAAACCAACGAGGGCAACTCTTTCACCTTTGCCTAAAGCCTTTGTTGTGGCGTTAATAACTGCTCCCAGTGCTTTTTTTGCTTCTACTTTTGTAAGTTTTGCATCTTTTGCAATTGCTTCAATTAATTGAGCTTTGTTCATTTTTTTAAAATTTAGGTTAATACCATAATGAAAATCCCTGCAAAGATAAGGCTTTTGAACAAATTGTCAAGTGTATTTTGCCTGAAACCATTGAAAATGTTGATAAATCGAACGATTTGTTAATATCTACTGTTTCAAAACGGTTAATTATCATAGGTTTCAGGAAATATATTTTTTATGTCTTTGAGTAAATTTCAGCTATTCCTGACCTTTTGTTAGACGATCCAAGGAGTTAAGGCCAGCTATTTTGATCGGCATTGATAGTGTATCAGTTCCTATTCTTCGAGTAGCTTCTTCTTTCAGGCAGCAAACTCCGCCTCCGTAAGTATTCCTTTATACTTTAGCTCAAACAGCTTGTCAATTATTAGGATTAGCAATCTTTCGATAGTATCTTTACTGTTTTACAATGAAAATAATATGAGTGCCATAAATAAAATCAATGAAAACCTCTTATGTGAGTTACAGGAAATACGGCAGGAGCATAATGCTTTAAAAGCATTATATGAAAAAGTCATCACCGAGCAGAAGATAATTGAACAAACGGTAAGGGCATCAGAAGAAAAGTATAGAAGACTTTTAGAAAGCAGCGTACTTGGGATTTTGGCTTTTGACATTGATACCCACGGCTGTTCCTTTTCTAATCCTGCCGCTTGCAAGTTATTCGGCTATAGTGAGCTACAAGGCTTATCCGTCAATTCAACAAAAAAATTATTATCATTGCACAAACCGCTTTTGGGCTTTCAGGGGACAGAAGTACGGCAATCGAAGCCGGGTGCAATGATTATATCTCAAAGCCCATTGTAAAGGCTGATTTGCTTGGGTTAATACAAAAATATTTTAAAAAACAGGGGAATTACAATTAAATCTTGTTGATCAATGGCTTTCAATATATTTTGGGAAGAAAAGGGTATTCTTGTTCAGTTCTCAGGCACGGTGGACGAACAAGAGGTTATGACAATAAATAACATCATGTATGGCGATCAGCGGTTTGATATGATTACTTATCAGATTGCCGACTATACGGATGTCACAGAAAACCTTATAACGCACACGGATGCTAAAGTAATCGGAACCCTCGACAGAACATCTTCACATTGGACTTCTAAAAAAATGAAGAATGTTGTCATTACAAAGGATGAAAAGTTTATTCCTGTTGTTAAGACCTATTTCAGAGAATTTGAGGGAACCGAATGGAAGTGCAGAATATTTGAAACTTTGGAAATGGCTTATGAATGGGTTAAGCCGGAATAAAATGGAATTGAATTGAATTATCTGTTTTGAACTTACACGGCCAGTACGTGAAACTTTAGACGCTCTCCCTCCTTTTTCGTACCTTTGTACGTATGAACCACCGCTCAGGATATGTTGCAATCATCGGCTACCCGAATGTAGGGAAGTCCACGCTGATGAATCACCTCGTCGGCGAGCGGCTGTCGATAGTCACCCATAAGGTACAAACGACCCGCCACCGCATCATCGGGATCGTCAGCGATGACGATTTCCAGATCATCTATTCCGATACCCCCGGGATCATCAAACCCCATTATAAACTTCACCAGGCCATGCTGGCCGCAGTTTACTCCACCCTCAGCGATGCCGATATTGTCCTGCTTGTTACCGAGATAAACAGCGGGTTCGACAACGAGGAGATCCTCGGCAAAGTCAGGGAGATGGGAAAACCGGTCATTGTCGTCATCAACAAGATCGACCTGGGAAATATGGAGATCCTTGAAAAAGATGTTGAAAAATGGAAAGTTCTCCTCCCTGCCGCAGAGGTTTTCCCGGTCTCCGCCCTTCGTGGTGTGAACACAAACCAGGTGATGAAGGCCATCCTTCACCATCTTCCCGAATCGCCGCCCTACTTCAGCAAGGATGAACTAACCGACCGTTCGGAACGTTTCTTTGTTTCAGAGATCATCCGCGAAAAGATCCTCCTGAATTTCACACAGGAGATCCCTTACAGCACCGAGATTGCCGTGACGGAATTCAAAGAGGAGGATGAACTTCTTCGCATTGCGGCTACCATATTTGTTTCCAGGGAATCCCAGAAGGCTATCCTCCTCGGACACCAGGGCAAAGCGATCAAAAAACTGGGGACCGATGCCCGGAAAGATATCGAGATCTTCCTCGACCGTCATATTTTCCTTGATCTTCATGTCAAAGTGGCCAAGGACTGGCGGGAGGATGAGCTGGCACTCAAGCGATTCGGGTATGAGATGGATGGTAAATGATGCTGGATGCTGGATAAAAGAAAGCCAATTTCCAATTACAAATGACCTAATGACCTAATGACTTAATGACTAATATATGCCCAGGATTGTAGCAATCGTTGGCCGGCCGAATGTAGGAAAATCGACCCTGTTCAACCGCCTTTGCGGTGGACGTGATGCCATAGTTGACCCTACCAGTGGTGTGACCCGCGACCGCCATTACGGAAAGTCGGACTGGAACGGCGTTGAATTCTCGGTGATCGACACCGGGGGCTTTGTCGACAATTCCGGCGATATCTTCGAGGCGGAGATCAAGAAGCAGGTCCGGCTTGCCATCGATGAAGCAGATGTGATCCTCTTCATGGTCGATACACGCGAAGGGATCACCCCGATGGATGAGGATCTGGCAGTGCACCTGAGGCGTTCCGGGAAAAAGGTATTCCTGGTCGCCAACAAGCTCGACAGTAACAAACAGGTAGACGATATCCATGAATTTTACAGCCTTGGCCTGGGCGAGATCTATGGTATCTCGGCCATCAGCGGCAGCGGTACGGGGGAATTGCTGGATGATGTGGTGAAATGTTTCCCGAATGATTCTGTAGAGACACTTCGCGAGGCGTCTCTACATCGCGGTGCGTCTCAACAAGATGACGAATTGCCGCCGGAAGAGCCGGAATTACCCAAAATCGCCATCGTGGGGCGACCCAACGCGGGCAAATCATCGCTGGTGAACCTGCTGTTGGGCAACGACCGGACGATTGTCACCCCGATCCCCGGAACAACCAGGGATTCAATCCATTCGCACTATCAGTATTTCGGCATGGATTTCATCCTGATCGATACGGCCGGCATCAGGAAAAAGGCCAAGGTCACTGAAGATATTGAATTCTATTCGGTGATGCGTGCCATCCGGTCGATCGAGACCAGTGATGTAAGCATCCTCATGGTTGACGCCGAACGCGGATTCGAAGCCCAGGACCTGAATATCTTCTCTCTGATCGAGAAGAACCACAAAGGGGTGGTGATCCTCGTGAACAAGTGGGACCTGGTGGAAAAAGAGACAAATACCCACAAGCAGTTTGAAGAGTTGATCCATGAACAGATAGCTCCATTCCGCGATGTACCCATCATCTTTACCTCTGTACTTACCAAGCAGCGTATATTCAAGGCGGTGGAAATGGCAGTAGAGGTCTTCAAAAACCGATCCCGGCGAATCCCGACTGCCGCCCTGAATGACTTTTTCCTTCCCATCATCGAAGAGATCCCTCCCCCCGCAGTGAAGGGTAAATACATCAAGATCAAGTTCGTGACCCAGCTGCCGACCCGGTATCCATCCTTTGTCTTTTTCTGTAACCACCCGCAATACTTAAAAGAGTCGTATAAACGTTTCCTTGAAAACAAGCTCCGGGGCCAGTTTAACTTTACAGGTGCCCCTGTAGAGATCTATTTCAGGCAAAAGTAGTGTCATGGAGGAGGGTATTCGGATCGACAAATGGCTTTGGGCGGTGCGTATTTTCAAGACCCGCAGCCAGGCGACCGAGGCCTGCAAGTCCGGGAATGTTAGGATTGGCGGACACATCGTCAAGGCTTCCCGTGAGATAAGGCAGGGCGATGAGATCGAGATCCATCTGAAACCTGTCAACAAAAGGGTCATGGTGGCCGGCCTGATCGGGCACCGTGTCGGCCCCGGCCTTGTGGCCGATTACATGGTCGACCTGACACCGGAGGAGGAGTATCAGAAACTGAAGAAGATGAAGGAGTTGCACTTTGAATACCGCGATAGGGGACTCGGACGGCCGACGAAACTGCAGCGGAGAGAGATAGAGTCACTAAAAAGGCATCTGGGCCAATGAACCGGAACCGCTCTTTGGGATTGGATGATCTCGCCTTTGCGGGAAGGAACAAGGATTACGGCGCTTTCGACCTTCGTTCGAGGTACCGGAAATACCTGGTAATCTCTACTATCATCGGGATCCTTTCCGGGGCCCTTCTCGTGCTTATACCATTTTTTATCAACTACTTCCGGCCGGTCCCCATCATCGATATGAACCTGATGTATGATGTAGAATACTACAGCATGATGCCGCCGCCGGAAGAGGATCTTCAGAAGCTGGCTATTGCCTTAAGCAAGCCTTTGCAGGAGGTTCCGCAGGCGCCTGTTGTAAGCGATTCGATCCGCCCGGATGAGGAAAAACCGGTAGCCGATCCGCCAGAGGTCCAGCGGCCGGAGGATATCCGGCTGAGCGACTCCTCGGGTACCAGCGACAGAGGTTCTCCCGAAGGAGAGCCAGGTGGGGCTGAGGGAGGGATCTCATCCAATGTGGATGTCTATCCCCGTTTCCCGGGAGGCGATGAGGCAAGGCTCTATTTCCTGCGAAAAAATGTACGTTACCCCGAGCTTGCCATCAAGAACCAGGTGCAGGGGGTGGTGTTGCTGGTTTTTGTGATCGAGATCGACGGATCCGTAAGCAATATCCGCGTGAGCAGAGGGATCGGCGGGGGATGCGACGAGGAGTCGGTCAGGGTAACAAAGATGATGCCCCAGTGGGATCCGGGGAAGAGAAACGGGAAGGCTGTGCGGGTCCTGGTACGTATGCCAATTGTATTCAGGATACCCGGAAAGAACTAAAAAGTAAAAAAAAAGACGACCCGGAGGTCGTCTTTTTTATGAGGGTCAACAGGTAATACCTATTTCTTTTCAGGGGTTGCAACCGGCGTTTCGGCTTTCTTCTCTTTCGGGCAGCAACTGCTTGCACCTTTTGAATGGGCACAATTCTTCATCTCCTTTTCGCTGCATCCGGATTTGGCATCCTTCTGGGGAGCAGCAGCTTCCTTTTTCTCAACGGGTTTGGTTGTAGTTGTTTTCTGGGTCTGCGGGGTCTGTGCAAAGGTAAGACCGGCGATCAGTACAAACGACGATACTAACAAAACTATTTTTTTCATGTTATCAGTTTTTTTGTGAATGAATGTTCAGTTTTAAAAACGATGCAAAGTTACATTTAGTATATCGAATTTCCAATAAGGTTCTGTTAATTTCCTGTTAAAAGGATTTTATATGCCTGCCGAAAGCGCCTGTTCAACGACTCCCAGCAGGGTTGCCTGGTCAAAAGGCTTTGGAATATAATGGGTACAACCCTCCTCAAGCAGCTTCTCCTTATCGTTGGCCATGGCATATCCTGTGACCGCAATGATAGGGATCTTTTCATATCCAGGCAGTTTCCGGAGCTCTCTTACGGTCTCAATGCCTGTCTTTCCCGATCCGAGGTTTATATCCATCAGGATGATTGCATATTGCTTTGCTTTTGCCATCACAAGGCAGGTCTCTCCGTTCAAGGCATGTTCCATTTTACAGGCCGAACGGAGGAAGTATTCGGTGAGATCCTTGTTAACCTTGTTATCCTCAACAAGAAGAGCCAGCGGTAATTTCTCGGATGACCTTCGTGGTCTCTTTGTCTCCACGCGATAGAGTTGTTTTTCAGGGGCTTCCTTTTCCGTTGAAGGGGGCTCAGGCTCACAGGGTAACCAGATCGAAAAGGCCGATCCGATGCATTCCTGGCTTTCGAGGGTGATCCTGCCTTTTAACAGGTCGATGATTTTTTTGCAGATGGTTAGCCCGATACCGCTTCCCTGGTATTCCCGGCCGAATCCCTCGCTTACCTGCCGGAACTCCTGGAAAATAAGTTCAAAATAGTCTTTTGCGATCCCGATCCCGGTATCGGAGATCCGTATCACGGACCACTCCTGGAAAGGCTCCGTGACCCTTGTTGTTTCGATGGTGACGCCACCCCGTTCGGTGAATTTGATGGAGTTGTCGAGGATCTGCCTGAGGAGCTGCTTCAGCAGGTGCTCGTCGGTCTGTATTGACATCGGTCTGATCCCCATGGAACTGATCGTGATCTGTTTTTCGTCGGCCAGCGATTGCATCGATTTTACCACAGAACCGATCACATCCTGGAGGGAAATGTCACGGAGGTTGATGGAGACCCTGCCCGATTCCAGTTGCGACAATGTGATGATCGAATTCAGGGTCAGCATGAGCCTTCGACCTGAGGCATGGATGTTCTCTGCCATGGTTGAATAGTCGGTATCCTTGAGCTCTTCACGGAGGATCTCGGCAAAACCGAGGATCCCGTTGAGCGGGGTGCGCAGTTCATGGCTGATGTTCGCGAGGATGGAGGTCTTCAGCCGGTCTGACTCCTCCGCCTTTTCCTTTGAGATGATCAGCTCTTTCTCATACAATTTGCGCTTGGTGATATCCCTGAAGATCCCGAAGGTGGCGATGAAATTGCCATCAGTGTCGCACCTCGGGGTGGCGGTGACTACGATCCACCGTCGCTCACCGTCGGGGCGGATCACGTTCAGTTCATAGATGCTCTTCTCGCCCGTTTTTCTCAGGCCGGTCTGTCGTCTGATCTCCTCCCGGCCTGCAGGGTCGACAAATTCCATCAGGTTCTTGCCCATCAGTTCATCGTAGGAAAGACCGAAAAATTCGCATGCCGCCGGATTGGCATAGGTGAAAACTTCATCGACATCCACTACGCCAAGCCCTTCGCCGGTGTTCTCAACCAGTTCCCGGTGACGCTCCTCGCTCTCTTTTAGTGCATGCTCCTTTTCCCTGATCTCCGTGATATTCCTTACGATAAGCAGGATCATCCATTCCTTGTTGATCTCGATGTTGGTGAGGCGGATCAGGACAGGGATCCTATATCCGGTCTTCGAAGTGATGGTGGTCTCGATGTTGCTGAGCGACTCTTTTTTATTCCCTTTTTCCCAGTGCCTGAGGCTTTTCTGGTATTCATTCCCGGTGAGGAGGTCCGTATAGTTCTTTTTCAGAAGCTCCTCCTTTGTGAAGCCGAGCATTTCGGTCGAAGTCCGGTTTGCATCAACAATCTCGCCGTGGGGTGGCTTTACGATAAATATAGCATCCCCCGAGAGTTCAAAGAGCACCCGGTACTTCATCTCGCTAAGCCGGATGTTCTTTTCAAATTTTTCAAGCCGGGTAATAATGGTCTTCTTTAATTCATCAACGTTGAAAGGCTTCGTAATGTAATCATCCGCACCAAGGTTCATGCCGTGCCGGATATCCTCCTTGTCCGACTTGGAAGTCAGGAAGATGAAAGGGATCTGTGAGGTGGAATAGTTCGACTGCAGCTTGGCAAAGACTTCGTAACCGTCCACAACAGGCATGTAGATGTCGCAGAAGATCAGGTCGGGAAGTTCCTTCTCGGCGGTCTTGATCCCCTCCACGCCATCCCTGGCTTTGAACACAGCATAACCCTCATCTGTCAGAAACTTTGAGGCTGTTTCAAGGAGAATTCGGTCATCCTCGATGATTAGGATTTTCTTAACCATAGGCAATCAGGATCGGAAAACGGATGGTTAAATTACAAAAAAAAGAAGTTGATATAACAAAAACCTAAAATTTTTTTAACTTCGGACTGCCGACTGCCGACTTCCTTCATTATTCCCTGTCCTTTGAGTCAATAATAATCGTCACAGGTCCGTCATTCGTCAGCGTGACCTGCATCATGGCTCCGAATACTCCTTTCCCGACGGGTTTGCCAAGATCAGATTCGATGGTACGGATGAATTCCTCATAGAGGGGAATTGCGGTTTCTGGTTTGGCCGCCCTGATATAAGAGGGACGGTTCCCTTTTTTTGTGCTGGCATGAAGGGTGAACTGGCTCACTACCAGGATCTCACCGCCGGTTTCTGTTACCGACCGGTTCATAACTCCCTGGTCGTCGGAAAATATTCTTAACCGGATGATCTTCGAGGTAAGCCACCCGATATCTTCGTTAATGTCGGATTCCTCGATGCCAAGGAGGATCAGCAGACCGCGGCCAATGGAAGCGACGACCGCATGATCGATCTCAACAGTGGCCGAACTTACTCTTTGGATTACGACACGCATATTTTGAGTGACGAGTGACTAAGGACGAGTGACGAATTCATTTTTTTATTTTTCTTTAGAAATACAAACTTAATAATTCTGATTTAATTCTCATTTTTCAATTACAACCCTACTCGTCACTCGTCACTCGTCAAGGTTTCATTGCCGATATGTTAATTGGAAAAATTCCAGGTCCTGATTGGGATTCATTTCCCCTAATATTGTAGTTTTGTTAAAACTTACTGCATGACGAAGCTGAGTGTTAATATCAATAAAATTGCCACTTTACGGAATGCAAGGGGAGGGAACCTGCCGGACCTGCTGAAGACGGCTGCCGACTGTGAGCAGTTCGGTGCCCAGGGGATCACCGTTCATCCCCGCCCCGACGAAAGGCATATCCGGTACCAGGATGTGCTGGACCTGAGACCACTCGTCACCACAGAATTCAATATTGAAGGTTATCCCTCTGAACAATTCATAGAACTGGTGTTGAAGGTAAAACCCGATCAGGTAACCCTCGTGCCCGATCCGCCAGAGGCGATCACATCGAGCGCCGGGTGGGATACAGTGAAAAATGTTGATTTTTTACGCGATGTTATAAAAATCTTCAGGGAAGCCGGCATCCGTACCTCCATCTTCATCGAGACCGACCCGGAGATGATCCGCATGGCAGCCGAAACTGATACCGACCGGGTGGAACTTTACACCGAATCCTATGCCAGGAATTTCCCGTCGAATCGTGAGAGGGCCGTTAAACCCTTTCACGACGCAGCAATCGTTGCAGCCGACGTCGGACTTGGACTGAATGCAGGCCACGACCTGAACCTGGAGAACCTGAACTATTTTTTTGAAAATGTTCCCGGACTCCTCGAGGTTTCCATCGGCCACGCGCTGATCTGC
>JBAXRT010000114.1:0-9801 GCA_037131065.1 bacterium
CCATACCGTGAACTGAGCGACCAGAAACCGGCCGAGCGAAGCGAAATCATCAGGTCTAGGGTCATCGCGGCCCGCCAAATTCAGGAAAAACGTTTCGAAGGAAACCAGGGGATGCACTGCAACGCACAGATGACGTCGAAAATGCTCAGAAAACTCTGCCGCATCTCGGACGAGGGCCATCATTTGCTGAAAACCGCAATGGACAAAGTAGGCCTGTCGGCCCGCGCCTTCGACCGGATCCTCAAGGTTTCACGGACCATTGCCGACCTGGATAATGCCCATGACATCCGAATCGAACATCTGGCCGAAGCGATCAATTACAGGTCGCTTGACAGGGATAACTGGGGGAAGTAGAATCGCCAATGGAAGATTGCATATTATGATCTCCATTTCTAAGTTCTGATCTTTAATAATGAAAACCATATGTTTATGAATGAATCGAATGCGATGCAGGTCCCTGAGGATGCAATAATCAGTAAAATTTATCTGGTCAGAGGGAAAAAGATTATGCTTGACAAGGATTTAGCAGAGCTATACGAAGTAAAATCCTTTCGTTTACACGAACAGGTTAAAAGAAACATGCAGCGTTTTCCTGAGAACTTTATGTTCAGGTTAACAGAAGAAGAAACAGATATTATGGTCTCGCAAAATGCGATACCTTCTAAACAACATTTGGGAGGTCATTTGCCGTATGCTTTTACCGAGCATGGCGTCTTGATGCTTGCGAATGTATTGAGAAGTGAACGGGCCATAAAAATGAGTATCAGGATAATAGAAGTTTTTGTCAGGGTCAGGGAAATGTTGCTTACTCATCAAGACATTTTACTGAAGCTGGAAAAAATTGAGCAAACCCTTGCTGGACATGATGAAAAGATCCTGCTGATCTTCGAATACCTCAAACTGCTTGAACAGTCTAAAATTCAAGAACTTGAATTTAATAAACGCAAGCGGATCGGGTTTAAACGCAGTGACGAAACAAGGTCTCCAGAGATGATAAGCCATGATTTTTAACTCAATTGTTTATTTTGCCGAAGCGATCAATTACCGTTCGCTTGATCGCGACAACTGGGGGAAGTAGGTGTGGGTTTGGGTGTGAGTGAGTGTGAATCAGTGGATCAGGAAAATATCAGCAATGACAAAGCAGGCGTAGATCACTGAGGCGATCCCGTTCATCGTTGCAAAAGCAAGGTTGACCTTTGAAATGTCACGGGGTTTGACGATCAGGTGCTCATAGGCCAGGAGGATGCTGAAAATCCCGGCACCGATCCAGTAGAGATAACCGAAATTGCCCAGGAAACCGGCCCAGGTAACAAGAAGAATGGCAATGAGATGAAAAATTGAAGACAGGATCAGCGCATTTCTCCTGCCAAGCATGACCGGCAATGACTTCAAATGCTGCGATTTGTCGAATTCAATATCCTGAAGGGCATAAAGGATATCAAATCCGGCAACCCAGAAAATCACGATAAATGAGTATAAAAGAGGCAGAAGATCAAACCTTGCAGTGACCGCCAGGTAGGCACCGATGGGAGCAAGGGCCAGCCCGAGTCCGAGGAAAAGGTGTGAGAGATGGGTGAACCGCTTGGTTAGACTATATCCCAGCACCACCAGCAGAGCTATCGGCGAAAGGAGCAGGCAGGTCAGGTTAAGGAAAGAGGTCGTAAGGATGAACAACGCGGAGTTGATGATCACGAAAAGCAGGGCGGACCTTGGCCGGATGATCTCCCGGGGCAGTTCACGAAGGGCGGTCCGGGGATTTCTCTTATCAAATTCCCGGTCGGCATAACGGTTAAAGCCCATGGCGGCATTCCGTGCAAAAAGGACACAAAGAATGACGAGCAGCAAGAGCCGCAAACTCAGGTTTTCGCTGCCCATTTTTGCACCGAGTGAAAACCCGATCAAGGCAAAGGGAAGGGAGAAGATCGTATGATTTATCTTCACCAGTGAAAAATAATCTGTAACCTTTGTAAGTTTTTGGAGTCCCATCCGTTACAATTTATGGTGCAAAAGTAGTTAAAATGGCTTAATGCCGCTTTTATCCCGGGAATTCAGTACTTTTGTGCCTCACTTTTGATGGCCATGATCTCGAAGGTTAATTCATTCGTCGGATATATCAGACATGCTGCTGCTGCCCAGTCAAAATTCAGCCTCCATTCACCTTTTGCATACCGGTTCTATAACGAAGTCATCAAAAATGGCATCTCTTATCCGCAATACAGCCACATTGAACGGGTAAGGAAAGATATGATCGGCCATTCGCGGTTTATCAAACGCCGCGACATGGGCGCCAGGGCCAAAGAGATACCGTGCGACCAGCGTTTTGTCCGCGTGAAGGACATTGCAAAAAAATCCTCCATATCACCGAAAAAAGGTCGTTTCCTCTTCCGGTTTACCAGGGACCTGGAACCGAAAAATATTCTTGAACTGGGCACTGCCTTCGGGATCAGTGCCTTGTATATGGCCAATGCAGCACCCAGGAGCCGGATCATCACCATCGAAGGATGCCTTGATTCCGCGCATCTTGCAGAAGAGAATTTTGAAAAAGCGGGGACAAAAAATATCAGAGTCATTGCGGGAACATTCGAAACAAAACTTGCTTCGGTATGGGAAGAAATGCCGGCTCCTGACATGATATTTTTTGACGGTAACCATAAAAAAGATCCGACTCTCCGGTATTTTGAAGAGTGCCTGCAACATATCCATCCCGGTACCGTTTTTATCTTTGATGACATCCACTGGTCATCCGGAATGGAATCAGCCTGGAAAGAGATAAGGAATCATCCCGCCGTAAAGGTCACCATCGACCTGTATCATATGGGCATCGTTTTTTTCAAAGAAGAGCTTAGTAAAGAAAATTATATCTTAAATCTGTAACCATGGAAAAGGAAGTCATCCGCCTGGATAAGATCGTAAAAAACTATAAGATCGGAACAGTTGTTGTTGAAGCATTGCGCTCGGTTTCACTTGTAATCCATAAAAATGAATTTGTTGCCGTGATGGGCCCCTCCGGATCAGGCAAATCTACCCTGATGAACATTTTCGGCTGTCTGGATACCCCCACCAGCGGATCCTACTTTCTTAACGGGGAGGATGTCAGTAAGATGGATGACAATGCCCTTGCCGAGATCCGGAACCGCCAGATCGGGTTCGTCTTCCAGACCTTCAACCTTTTACCCCGCTCCACGGCCCTGGAAAATGTGATGTTGCCATTGATCTATGCCGGTATAGGGAAAGCCAAGAGACTGGAACAGGGAACCAAGGTAATGCATGAGGTGAAGCTCGAAGACAGGATGGAGCATAAACCCAATGAACTTTCAGGTGGACAGCGTCAGCGTGTCGCCATCGCCCGCGCCCTTGTCAACAATCCGGCCATCATACTTGCTGATGAGCCGACCGGTAACCTCGACTCCAAAACCTCCATTGAGATCCTGGGCCTTCTTGAGGAGATCCATAAAATGGGTAATACAGTCATCATTGTAACCCATGAAGAGGACATTGCCCTCCATGCCCACCGTATCATCCGCCTGATGGACGGGGAGATCTCGGTGGATGAGCGGAACAAGAACATCAAGACCATTGCCGATTATGCCTTTAAGGCAGTTTAGCCTTACTCTCTTCAAAGCGTAAGCCTGATACCATGCAGAAAAAAGGGAATTATAAAAAGCTTTTCAAAGAGTTCAACGGACTCAATGTGATTATCATCGGTGATGTGATGGTCGATTCCTACCTCTGGGGAAAGGTGGAGCGGATCTCCCCGGAGGCTCCGATACCTATCGTTGCACTGAAGAAGCGGGAAAACAGGATGGGCGGTGCAGCCAATGTTGCGAGGAATATCCTTGCCATGGGGGCCAACCCGATCCTCTGCTCTGTAATTGGTACGGATGAAAAAGGCGATACATTTCTTGAACTGCTCAGGAAAGAGAAGATCGATCCCTTCGGGATCATCCGTAGCCCCCGGCGGATCACAACCACCAAATTCAGGATCTTCGGGAATAGTTACCAGATGCTCCGCATGGATGAAGAGGCCGACAATGACCTGGCAGGAAACGACTACATGACCCTGATCCGGGTCCTCGACCAGGTGCTGGACCAGAGAAAGATCGATTGCATCATCTTTCAGGATTATGACAAGGGGGTCATTACGTCACGCCTGATCAGGGAGGTGGTTGCCAGGGCGAAGGTCAGGAGAATCCCGGTTACGGCAGATCCGAAAAAGAAGAATTTCTCCGCTTATAGCGGTGTCACGCTGTTCAAACCAAACGTTAAAGAGCTCAGGGAGGGTATTCACGCGGAGATTGACCCGGCTGACGCCGGTTCTGTTGAACTGGCTACCCGGAAGGTGCAGGAAAAACTTCAGGCCAGGTATGTTCTCACCACCCTTTCCGAACATGGTGTACTTATCAGCACGGACCACGGCAAGGATCAGAAGAATATCCTTATTCCTGCGCATGTGCGCTATGTCGCAGATGTTTCCGGAGCCGGGGATACTGTTATCAGCGTTGCCTCCCTTTGCCTCGCTAAGGAGTGCACTCCCTATGAGATTGCCTACATCTCCAACCTGGCAGGCGGGATTGTTTGCGAAGAGGTTGGGGTCGTTCCCATCGACAAGTCAAAACTCCTGAAAGAGGTCCTTGCCCTGCTCTGAAACCCATGCAGCATGATGCCGATGTAATCATCTCCGGTGCCGGCCCGTCAGGGTCGGTTGCGGCGTACCATCTTGCATCTAAAGGAGTTTCCGTTCTGATCCTTGAAAAATCTCCTTTCCCGAGGTATAAGGTTTGCGGCGGAGGACTTACACACAAGATCCTTCAGGAGATTCCCTTTGACCTTTCACCGGTCATAGAAACCACGATCAATTCAATCACCTTTTCACAAAACTTCAGCGAAGTTTTCACCAGGAGATCCGGTCTTCCCCTCATGTACTGCACCATGCGTCCGAAACTCGACGCCTACCTCCTGGAAATGGCAATAAAAAAAGGAGCAAGGATGTTACCCGGTCAACAGGTAACGGAGGTTCGCCAGGAACAGACTTCTGTCGAGATCCGGACTCAGGAAAAAACGTTCCGGTCGGCACTTCTGATCGGAGCAGACGGCGCCTCAGGTACGGTTGCCCGTCTCTCCGGTCTCCGCGAAAACATTCTTCCCGGTCTGGCCTGGGAGGCAGAGATCACTGCCGGCAAGGAGGCCATTGAGAAGTTCTCTGAAACTGTTTTTCTCGACTGGGGTACCTTCCCGGGAGGATATGCCTGGATGTTCCCGAAAAATGACCACTTTTCGATCGGTGTCGGCGGTCCGGCCAGCCTGTCGAAATGGATGATGCCCTACTATCATCAATTTCTGCGATACCTGGTTAATGAAACAGGAGAGTGGATGATGAGCGGCAGCAATGAACTCCTCCTGCCGTGCGGCAAGCTGCCGGCGACCATCTCCCTGAAATCCTGGCCCATCCCGGTCAGGGTAAAAAAAAGCCGGTTTCATAATGGCCGGATCCTCGTTACAGGCGATGCCGGCGGACTTAGCGATCCGCTGACAGGGGAAGGGATCTATTACGCGGTCAGAAGCGGCATCCTGGCAGCGGAGTCCTCCGCAGATTTTCTGACCAGGAATTCTGATTCTTTGAAACATTATTCCGATCAGCTGAATGATGAACTGATGACCGAACTCATTGAGGCCAACCATATCAAGGATATTTTCAATACGGTCCCTTTGAGGATCCATCACTTTATCCGCGACGGCGAACGCGGCTGGCGGGCATTCGGGAAGGTCCTCAGGGGGGAACGCTGGTATAAGGATGTCCGTCTCGGCTTCGGGAAATGGAAATTTTTATGGGGAGCGGCCTGCAGGCTCGCAAAGCTATTTTCTGAGCGGAAGGAGTATAAATTCCGGCAGAACGGTTTTAATAAAAGATAACATGGAAAAGGTTGTGCTGATCACCGGGGCGGCATCCGGACTGGGAAGAGCCCTTGCAGGGAAATTTCTTTCGGAAGGATACCTGGTCATCGCCACTGATCTCGATACCGAAGGACTCAGGTCATTGCCTGGAAATGGCGAAGTTCTGCGGATTGCAATGGATGTTACTTCGGAGGAATCGGTGAAACAGGCATTCCGCGAAGTGAAGGAGAGAGGTCTTGCCATTGACGTCATCATAAACAATGCCGGGATCGATAAGTATTTCCCCCTCAGCGAAGCTCCTTTAAGCGAGTTTAAAAAAATTTTTGAAGTCAATCTCTTCGGAGGTTACTGCGTCAACCAGGTATTTCTTCCGATCGTAAGGAGCCCCGGGGGCAGGATCATCCACATCAGCAGCGAAAGCCTGAATCTCACCATTCCTTTCATGACCTACCCGCTCACCAAGAAAGCATTGGAGGGATATGCAAAAGTCATCCGGCAGGAACTCAGGTTTCATGGTATCGATGTTGTCCTTGTCAGGCCGGGAGCGATTCAGACAAGATTGCTGGAGACGGTGAAAAGTCTGCAGTCTGCAGTCGGCAGTCAGCGGTCGGAAATTGGAAAATGGAAATTGGAGAAGCAACTCTGGAAATTTGCAGAGGGAGCGGCAAAGGAGATCGGGAAAACACTTTCGCCTGAAGAGGTCGCAGGTTTTGTGTTCAGGGTTTCGGAAATAAAAAATCCCTCTGCGGTTTACAGGATCAATAACATGCTCCAATTAAAAATTGCTGCTTTCCTTCCGTTCAGCCTGACCGAATGGGTCATCAGAAGAAGACTGACAAAATAGATTGTAAAGACCTAATCGACGTTCTTGTGCAGGAACGAGTTCTCGCTCCTGATCTCAATCGATTTATCCGGGTTTTCCGACAGTGTGTATTTCGGGATATGGGATTCCGACGAAGGGGTGACCTCGTTCAGTTCCACATTTCTCCTTTTGTAAGCCGGAATGCTCTCCAGTTCCTGGAGATTGGTTTCAATCGGCGTGTGGGTCTTAAGTTTTTCGCTCATGGCCCTGAGTTTCATCACCCGCTCGGTTCCTTTCTTATCACCATCAGGGAAGTCGGGTCTGACGGGTGCTTCGGGAGGAGAGGAGGGATCGGGGGTGTAACTCATCACCGGTTGCGGTTTCTGCAGGATATCCGATGGCTGGAGGTCATGAACGAGGATCTCCATGGGTTCCGGCCTGACTTCCGGTTCGACTTTCTCAACCACGAATTCAAAGGTGCGCATAGGGGATTCAGCCACCTCTGCAATCGGTTCCGGCTCTATGGCCACCGGTTCCGGTTTGGGAGGCTTGAACTTCTTTTCCTCTTTTATTTCAACAAACTCCGGGAAGATCGGATCCTGCGGAGGTTCCGGAGCCCGTTTTTCGATCTTGGGTTGTTTTAACTCTCCATAAAGGTCATGGACGGTCACATTTTTGGGCCTGTGAGGATCCTTCTCCTTGTGCTCCTGGTCGAACCCGGTTGCAATAATGGTAACGCTGATCTTGTCGTCGAGGGATTCATCAAACCCGTTACCCCAGATGACCTCGGCAGAAGATTTGGTCCGGTTCTGTATGTAATCGGTGATCTCGGTGACTTCGTCCATGGTAATTTCCTCTTTGCCGGAGGAGATGTAAAGCAGAAGGTTCTGTGCCCCTTCAATATCGTTGTTGTCGAGTAATGGTGAACTGAGAGCCTCTTCAACGGCATGCAGCGCACGTTCGGGACCGTTTGCCACTCCTGTTCCCATGATGGCAACGCCGCTCTCCCTCATCACAGTCTTGACATCCTCAAAGTCAACATTGATATACCCTGCCACCGTGATGATCTCGGCGATACCCTTGGCAGCGGTGGTAAGAACATTGTCGGCCCGCTTGAATGCTGCCGAAAGGGGAAGGTCGCCGCAAAGTTCACGCAGTTTATCGTTACTGATGATCAGGAGGGCATCAACATGCTGCTTGAGTTGACGGATACCATCTTCTGCATACTGACGTCGTTTTCGTCCTTCAAAGGCAAAGGGGATGGTCACAATCCCAACCGTAAGGATATCCATCTCCTTTGAAATCTGCGCAATCACGGGCGCTGCACCGGTTCCGGTACCTCCTCCGAGACCCGCTGTGATGAAGAGCATCTTGGTGCCCTTTTCGAGCACGGTCCGGATCTCATCGGTATTCTCAAGCGCCGCGTTTCGTCCGACCGACGGAACCGCTCCCGCGCCCAGGCCACTTGTGAGGTTTGCACCCAGCTGTATCTTGACGGGAACAGGGCTTGTCTCCATCGCCTGGGCGTCGGTGTTGCAAATAATGAAATCAACCCCCTTGATCCCCTGGCGGTACATGTGATTGACAGCATTGCTGCCCCCTCCGCCGACACCAATTACCTTAATAATGGAAGATTGGTTCTTGGGCAAATCAAACTTTAGTAAATCGGGCATGATGATCGGTTTTATCTAGGTTTAAAATTATGGAGAAACATTTCAGAAAAAATCAGCGATTTGTTTTTTTATTAACACCGTGGTTGTTAATAGTTCTCACTCGACATCATCCTCTTCAAAAATGGCTTTGATCTTGTCGAGAAAGATATCAGGGAAACGTTTTCCCGGCCTTGCCGGATCCTTGATCTTCTTTTCCTTTACCTTTTTGGTTTTGGTAGCGGTAATGACAGTCTCCTCTACCTCCACCGGCTCTTCAATCCTGTTCTTGGCCCGCTCCTTTTCATAGCGTTCAACCCCTTCGATCACAAGCCCGATGCCGGTTGCATACATGGGACTGGCCATTTCGGCAACAACATCGCTTGCCAGGTGCTCATTCGGATAACCGATCCTGGTATCGAGACCGGTCATGAACTCCGAAAGCTGGGCAACATGTTTTAACTGGGCTCCGCCGCCGGTAAGGACTATTCCCCCGATGAGTTTCTTCTCATATCCTGAATTCTTGATCTCATAGAAAACATGCTCAATGATCTCCTCCATCCGGGCCTGGATGATCGAGGCCAGGTTCTTCAGGCTGATCTCCTTCGGGGTCCTCCCGCGCAAGCCGGGAATGGCAACGATCTCCTCCTCACGGTTCTCCCGTGCCAGCGCCGACCCGAATTTGATCTTCACCTCTTCCGCATGCTTCTTGATGATCGAGCATCCCTCCTTTACATCCTCGGTAATGATATCGCCGCCCAGGGGGATTACAGCCGTATGCCGGATGATCCCTTCATGGAAAATGGCAATGTCGGAGGTGCCGCCGCCAATATCAACCAGAACAACTCCGGCCTCTTTTTCCTCTTCACTCAGCACTGCTTCCGCCGATGCAATGGGTTCAAGGATCAGTTCAACCACTTCCAGCCCGGCTTTTCTGACACACTTGTAGATGTTCTTTGCCGCTGCTGTCTGGCCAATGATGATATGGAAATTTGCATTCAGCGAACTGCCGTTCATTCCCTTGGGCTGGCGGATCCCGTGCTCGCCGTCGACACTGAACTCCTGAGGGATGACATCCAGGATCTCCTCTCCCGGATTCATATTCAGGTTGTACATGCTGTTGCACAGCTTGTCAATATCCTCCTGGCTGATCTCAGTCTCTTTGTCTTCTCGGATCATGGTCCCGCGGTGCTGCAGGCTTTTGATGTGCTGCCCGGCAATGCCTACATTCACATATTTGATGTCGACCCCCGATTTGGCAGAAGCCTCAGCCACGGCCTCTTTGATGGACTGGACCGTATTTTCGATGTTTGCCACTACTCCGCGCTTCACGCCGATGGATGGGACCTTCCCGCAGCCAAGGATCTCAATTTTTCCGTGTTCGTTTTTCCGGCCGACAATGACCGCTATCTTGGTTGTGCCGATATCAAGACCGACAATGATTCCTGGATTCTTCAT
>JBAXRT010000115.1:0-9648 GCA_037131065.1 bacterium
ATGCTCCTCAGGGGAGCACACAAAGGTGTATCGACGGATGCCCGGTTGAAGCAACCTGTCCCTATTCGGCCCTTAAGATCTATTTCAGGAACCGGACATGGACCTATGTGTTTGATCTCCCGCAAGACAAAGAAAAGCAGGGCGATGCCATCCTGGAATACATGAAGAAGTCGGATTACGGCCGCTGTGTATATCACATGGACAATGACCAGCCCGATCACTACATCACCAACATCCGGTTTGAAGATAACATTACCGTAAACTTTAGCATGGAAGCTCATACTTCATATGGGGGACGCCGGACAAGGGTTATGGGATCGATGGGTGATATCTTCGGTGATATGGAGGTGATGACCCTGACCGATTTCAGGACTGATAAATCCGTCAAACTGATTCCCAGTGAAGAGGATATTGAAGACTATAAAAACAGTGGTCATGGTGGCGGGGACTGGTTCCTGATGAGAGATTTTGTTCGGGCTGTCACCCACCAGGAACCGAAATATCTGACATCAACCATCGACCAGTCCATCGAAAGCCACATTATGGGATTTGCAGCTGAGAAAAGCAGGCTTAACGGGAAAATCGAGCAGATTAAAATGTAAATTTGAATCATAAGATTCTTCTGCCACTGTGAACAAAATCATTAAATTATAAATAAATCATTGCAGAAAGAGACACTCTATTTTGCCAAACTAATTTGATTCATAGCCTTTGAACCCATCTTTATTTTAACTTTGCATTTCGAGTCTAAGAAAGATGAAGGGATTGCTTGCTGTTTTTCTTGCCTTTTATATCCTGGGACTAACCCTGGTCCCATGCGTGGATAAGGAGATGAACTGTCAGATTAAAGAACAGATTCAAACCTCCTCCAGTGCTTCTGATTCGCACGAGTCTCACAGTGACTTCTGTTCCCCATTCTGCCACTGTTCCTGCTGTAACCTGTCAATGGAAGTCGGAGCGCCCCTCATCATTGCTTCTGTTGCACCACCCCTTCAGATTCTCACCTTTTCCGGTATCTCCGGAATCTTTTCAGACTTCACTTTCCCGGTCTGGGAACCACCAAAAGCATAAGTCAGTCGGCAGTCTGCAGTCCGCAGTCACCGGATCACCAGGCCACTTCATCACTTATCCGCCTGTTCCAGATCTTTTCATAAAACATTTAATTGAACTGGTATTATGATAAACCGTATCATTGAATTTTCCATAAGGAATAAATTTCTTATCGGGCTGTTTACGATTGCATTAATTGCCTGGGGCATCTATTCCATGACCCAATTGCCTGTTGATGCGGTCCCCGATATCACGAACAACCAGGTGCAGGTCATTTCGATTGCCCCGACACTTGCAACCCAGGAGGTTGAAAAATTCATTTCGGCGCCCATTGAAGTCTCCGTTGCCACCATACCTGATGTCATTGAACTCAGATCAATCTCCCGACTCGGACTTTCAGTAGTGACCATTGTTTTCAAAGACCAAGTCGATATTTACAAGGCCCGTCAGCAAATCGGCGAACGTCTCAAGGATGCTGAGCTGAAGATCCCGGCAGGTATAACCCATCCCGAGTTGGCCCCGGTCTCAACAGGTCTGGGGGAGGTTTACCAATACCTGGTCAAACCCAAAAAAGGATATGAGTCAAAATATTCCATGTCCGACCTCAGGACCATCCAGGACTGGATCATCAAGCGGGAGCTGCTCGGAACCCCCGGCGTGGCAGAGGTAAACAGTTACGGAGGATTTGTGAAGGAATATGAGGTTGCTGTCAATCCTGAACGGCTCAAAAGCATGAATATCACGGTGGCTGAAATTTTTGAAGCGCTTGAAAGAAACAATGAAAATACCGGCAGCGCCTATATCGAAAAGAATCCAACCTCCTTTTTTATTCGTGGCATCGGGCTGGTCAGTTCTACTGAGGACATTGGCAAGATCGTAATCAAGCTCACTCATGAAAAAACTCCTGTATTGATCCGCGATATTGCTGAAGTCCGTCCTGGTCATGCGATCCGTTACGGCGCCTTTGTCTGCGATACGAGTGAGGCTGTGGGTGGCGTGGTCATGATGCTGAAAGGCTCAAATGCTTCGCAGGTCGTCAGGAACGTTAAGGAGCGGATGGAGGTCATCATGTCCTCTCTCCCTGAAGGAGTGACCATTGAACCATTCCTTGACCGTACTGACCTGGTAAAGCGTGCCATCGGGACTGTAACACGTAACCTCGTGGAGGGTGGATTGATCGTGGTTCTTGTCCTTGTCTTTTTACTTGGTAACATGAGGGCTGGCCTTGTCGTCGCCTCCGTGATCCCCCTTTCCATGCTCTTCGCCATCTCGATGATGAATGTTTTTGGAATCTCTGGAAACCTGATGAGTCTGGGGGCCATCGATTTTGGACTGATCGTCGACGGGGCTGTGATCGTGGTTGAGAACGTGGTCCACCGGCTTTCAAAATTGAAAGCCGGTCAGCCCGGGCTTGTAAAGGTATCCCAAAGCCAGATGGATGAAACTGTCATGGAATCCTCAAAACGGATGATGAATTCAGCCACTTTCGGCCAGGTCATCATCCTGATCGTTTACCTCCCGATCCTTACTTTGGTGGGAATTGAAGGAAAAATGTTCAGACCCATGGCGCAGACTGTAGGATTTGCAATCCTGGGGGCGATCATACTTTCGCTGACCTATGTTCCCATGATTTCCTCTCTGGTACTGAGCAGGAAAAAAGACCGGAAGGTCAACTTTGCTAACGGTATCATGGATATTTTGCAGCGTATCTTCGATCCCCTTTTCCGCTATTCATTAAAGCATAAAGCAACTGTTCTTATTGTTTCAACTCTTCTGTTCCTGGGGTGTCTGTTCCTTTTTTCAAAATTGGGGGGGGAATTTATCCCGACCCTGGAGGAGGGAGACCTGGCTTCCGGGATTATGACCCTGCAGGGAGGCTCGCTTACCAACACTGTTGAAACCGTAAAGAAGGCCAATAAGATTCTCATAGAGAATTTTCCGGAGGTCAACCATGCCGTTTGTAAGGTAGGAGCGGGGGAGATACCCACGGACCCTACCCCTGTTGAAACGGGAGATTATATCATCACCATGAAAGATAAAAGTGAATGGACCTCCGCTTCCACCCGTGAAGAGATGGTAGAGAAGATGAAAACAAAGGTAGGGGCTATCCCTGGTGTGGCTTTTAGTTTTCAGCAGCCCATCTCGATGCGCTTCAATGAGTTGATGACTGGATCAAAGCAGGACGTCGCTGTCAAGATTTTCGGCGATGACCTTGATTCACTGGCAAATGAGGCTGGAAAGCTGGAAGGGCTGATTAAGAATATTCCGGGTGTGGAGGATGTCCAGGTTGAGAAGGTGACCGGTTCGCCTCAGATATCCGTTATCTATAACCGGGATAAGATTGCACAGTATGGTCTGAATATTGCAGATCTGAATAAGGTTTTACGGACAGCCTTTGCAGGAAATGCTGCCGGGGTTGTTTACGAGGAAGAGAAGCGGTTCGACCTCGTGGTGCGGTTCGAGGAGGAATTCAGAAAGGACATTGAGAATGTCCGGCACCTCTATATTCCCTTGCCGGATGGCCGGCAGATCCCCCTCGAAGAGATCGCCACCATCGATCTGAAGACTGGGACGGCCCAGGTTTCCAGGGAAAATACAAAAAGAAGGATCACCGTGAGTTTTAACGTCAGGAACCGTGATGTACAGTCGATCATTGCCGATATCAGGCAGGTTGTTGCCAAAAATCTTAAACTCCCGTCAGGTTATTACATTACGTATGGCGGTCAGTTTGAGAATCTGCTTGCCGCGCAGAAACGGTTATCGATCGCAGTACCTGTTGCACTGATCCTGATTTTCGTCATGCTTTTTCTTACTTTTCATTCTTTCAAGCAATCCCTTCTGATCTTTTCGGCAGTGCCCCTGGCAGCAATTGGCGGGGTAATCGCACTTTACCTGCGGGGCATGAATTTCAGCATTTCTGCAGGGGTCGGTTTTATTGCACTGTTCGGTGTAGCTGTCCTGAACGGGATTGTCCTCATAGCCGAATTCAACAGACTGGCGAAGGAGGAGAGCATTCTTGATATTTACGACCGCGTGATGAAAGGATTAAAGATCCGGCTTCGTCCGGTCATCATGACCGCGGCAGTGGCATCACTCGGTTTCCTCCCGATGGCCCTTTCGAATTCGGCAGGTGCCGAGGTGCAGAAACCACTGGCTACAGTCGTCATCGGCGGATTGATCTCTTCCACGCTTCTTACACTGCTGGTCCTGCCGGTTTTGTACATGCTTTTTTCTAAGAAAATCAACTGGAGGTTTAAAAGGGTTCCGGCCTCAATAATATTTCTTTTAATCATTGCCGGTTCAATGTTTCTGCCCAGGCTGGCCATCTCGCAGACCCCGGTTCAGAAGGTATTTTCACTGAAAATGGCAATTGACCAGGCATTGTCCCTGAACGGTTATATGAGGTCATCCCTGATGGAGATAGAGAATCAGAAGGTTCTCAGACAGTCAGCATGGAACATCGATAAAACCAGTGTGGGGTTTCAGTACGGGCAGTTTAATTCGAATGCCCGTGACAATGAATTCACGGTGACCCAGACTTTTGAATTTCCGACGACCTACATCAACCAGGACCGCCTGGCAAAAGCCTCCATCAAAAACGCCGAGATAAAGTCTAACTTCACCCGAAATGAAATCGTCGGGCAGGTGAAAGCGACATACTACAAGCTGATCTACTGTTCCGCCCGTCTTAACCTTCTGAAGTTCCAGGATAGCCTGTATGGTAATTTTCTTTATGCTGCCCGGATGAGGTTTCAGAAGGGAGAGACGAATCTTCTTGAGAAGGTTACTGCAGAGTCGCAGCTTCTTGCAGTGAAGAATCTTATCAAGCAGGCATTGGCCGATATAGATATTGAGGAGTGCAAGCTACAGACCCTGCTGAATGAAAAATCGGAAATCAGGATTGACGACACTGTTCTTGCCAAACTGATGCTCGTCGTCCCTGATGACAGCATCTCTCTAAGGTCGAATCCGATGATTGCATACCTTGAGCAGCAAACCAGGCTGTTTCAGATTGAGAAACAGGTGGCATCCTCAAAACTGGCACCTGATCTGATGATCGGATATTTTAACCAGTCAAATAAGGATATTTCGGGTGAGGGCAGATTCGACGGAGTTCAGGCCGGGATCGGGATACCGATATTTTTTGCTTCCCAGAAAGGAAAGATTGAATCGGCAAAACTGAATGAAGCCATTGCACAAAACAATGTTGAATTTCAATGGACTGCGCTCAGGCACCAGTTGCATATCCTGATCCAGGAATATTATAAATACAGAGAGAGCCTGCAGTATTATGAAAATTCCGCCCTCCAGCAGGCCGGAATTATAATTACACAGGCTGATAAAAGTTATAAATCAGGAGCCATAGACTACATGGAATATGTCCAAAACCTCAGGCAGGGGATCGACATCAAAAATAACTACCTGGAAACACTTAATGCCTATAACCAATCCGTAATTTCAATAGAAAAATTAATAAACCGGTATTAATAAAAGGTCGATTTATATGAAGACAAGATTTTTTTTGAAATCAATAACCGCGCTTTCTTTGCTTCTCATTGTTTCCTGCCAGGGAAAAAAGGAGCAGAAGACAGAGGAGCGGGAAGTATTGGCTGAGAATGCCATTGAACTGAATGCAGATCAGTATGCAAACGCCGGGATCCTCTTAGGGAAGGTGGATCAGCAGCTTGTCAGCGCAGTGTTGAAAGTCAACGGGACGGTGAATGTCACTCCGCAGAACCTGGCCTCTGTGAGCGCCCCGCTTGGCGGGTTTGTGAAATCTACAAGTCTTGTCCAGGGCATTGCGGTGGCGAAAGGCCAAAACCTTGCAACGATTGAGAATTTCACCTTCATTGAAATCCAGCAGAATTACCTTGAAACGAAGGCAAAATACCAGTATGCTGAAACAGAATTCAGGAGGCACAGCGAGTTGTACAAGGACCAGGTCTATTCTGAAAAGAATGTGCAGCAGACCGAAACGGAATACAAAACCCTGAAAGCACAGCTCAAGGGGCTTGAACAAAAGCTGATCGCCCTCGGCATCGATCCCGAAACATTAACCGAAGACAGGATCACCAGCCTTTTGCCTGTTGTGGCGCCCATCGGGGGTTATATCAAATCGGTCAATATCAATATCGGAAAATATATCAGTCCCAGTGATGTTTTGTGCGAGATTGTGAATCCGGCCAACGTCATCCTCGAACTGGTAGTTTTTGAAAAAGATGTGCAGAAGGTTTCCAATGGTCAGAAAGTTACCTTTTCATCACCCAATGAACCTGGAAAAGCATGGACAGGCGTTATCTACCAGGCAGGGAAAGCCCTTGATAACGATAAAACCACGATGGTTTATGCTTCTATTGATAACCCCCGCAATACCCTTCTTTCGGGGATGTATGTGAACGGGGAGATCCAGGTCAGCAATAACAATGCCTGGGTATTACCACAGGATGCGGTCGTGCAGTTCAATGGCAGATTTTTTATCTTTATCTATAAGGGAATCCGTGCCGAAAATGGGAAACAGATACACGATTTTCTGGCGATTGAAGTAGGGAAAGGGCCGACCGACAGGGGTTTTACAGAAATAGTTCTCCCTGAAGGATTTGAGGCAGCATCAGAGCAGGTAGTCATCAAAGGGGCCTATACCTTGCTCTCAGCATGGAAAAATGCCGGTGAGATGGCTTGCTGACAGAGAGTCATCCCATAAAATGCCGACCTCATACTGAAAAAAAATCAGGATTTTGTGGATTCGGATTTTATTATTCACTAATTTGGATACCCAAAATATCTCCTATGAGAAAATTTATTCTGATTCTGGTTCCGTTTTTGATCACCTGTCGTCTGATGGCAGGGATCGTCGTTACAGAAATCAATTTTCATCAGCACAATGCCATCAGCACACCCTGGTCAAAGGCAATTGATATCAATAATGACGGGAAGGCTGATGTTACATTCTCAGCTGAACCTTTTTTCGGAAGACTCATCATGGCAGATTCTTCCGGTATGGCAACCTGTATCATCATCCCGGATGAAACACCACAGTTCTTTAATGAGGGGGATTCAATTGGCAGTTCGCTACAATACATGAGCGGTGGATTTTTACTGGTTGCGAACGATAGTGCAGAGATGCCTATCAATACTACCTTGTACATAGGTTATACTCTGTTCAATGTCTCGACATTGACCTGGCATTACGGATGGCTTTCAATCGAGCTGGACTGGTTTCATGAGATTTTTTACATTTATGAATCGGGTTATAATGACGTGGAGGAGATGCCGATCGCTGCAGGTCAGAAAAGCATGTCGGTTCCGGAGAACAACCCGGATAATGTGAAAGTGTTTTCAAATGGTTCAGCCATTCTGATCGAGAATCTTCCTGAAGATTTTCTGGGCAGGATCACCGTATATGATTTGACTGGGAAACTGCTGTTCGATGAGAAGGTGAAAGGCACCGGTTATACCCTGTCGGGAGAACAGATTCAAGGGGTGGTTATTGTCAGTATCTCTTCTCCCAGGTTAGCATTTAATAGAAAAATTTTATGTAATTAAACAACCCGGAGATGAACTTCTGGCCCTTAAATCCGCTGATCTATGAGATCAATACATGGGTGTGGCTAAATGACCTTTCCATGCAGGAAGGTAGAATTGTCACACTCGGAAATGTTCCTGAGAAGGTCTGGGATGAGATTGCAGCATTCAGATTTGATGCCATATGGCTCATGGGTGTGTGGCAGCGCAGTCCTTTGAGCATTGCCATCTCTAACCGCCACCCGGGGAATTTATCCGATTTTTACAGGGCCCTGCCCGATTTTACCCCTGAAGACAATGTGGGGTCACCCTATTCTGTCCGGGGATATGTTGTGGATGAACATCTCGGAGGGACTCACGGACTTGCTGTTGCCCGAAAAGAGCTTCAAAAACGCGGGATCCGCCTGATCCTGGATTTTGTGCCTAACCACCTGGCCCACGATCACCGCTGGGTAACTGAGCATCCTGATTATTTTATCCAGGGAGACCACGAGGATCTTATCAAAGATCCTTTCTCTTTTGTTAAATATGGTGATGACATCTTTGCCTGCGGTAAGGATCCGTTTTATCCTGCATGGCAGGATGTACTGCAGTTAAACACATTCAATCCGGGTCTCCGGGAGCAGATCCGCCAGACTGTTCTTGATATCGCCACACAATGTGATGGTGTCAGGTGTGACATGGCGATGCTGGTCATGAACGATATTGTTGAGAAGAGCTGGGGTGAAAAGGCAGGCCCCCGTCTTCCGGCCGAATACTGGACGGAGTTAATACGGCGTGTGAAGGATAAGCATCCTGATTTCCTCTTCATCGCGGAAGCATACTGGGACCTTGAATGGGAGCTGATACAGCAGGGATTTGATTTTTGCTATGACAAACGTTTGTATGACCTGTTTGAGAAGGCTGATGTCCAGCAGAAGTCTCAATACCTGAGCGCTGATGCTTCTTACCAGTCAAAGATGCTGAGGTTCATTGAAAATCATGATGAACCCAGAGCGATAAGTGTTTTTCAGGAAGATAAAGGTAAAGCTGCTGCTCTTGCGATGGCGACCCTGCCAGGCGCCCGGTTGTTTCATGAAGGTCAGATGGAGGGCAGGACCATCAAGCTGCCTGTTTTCCTTCGCAGGAGGTCAAAAGAGTTGTTGAACGGCGGACTTAGAACCTTCTATGAGAAGCTTCTCAATATTGTTTCCGGTGAAGTGTTTCATTCGGATACATGGCGAAAATGTGAATGCAGCGGATGGCCTGATAATCCTGAATACAAGAATCTCCTTGCATGGCTCTGGAAAGGACGGAATGAATATTTCCTTGCTGCGATAAATTTCTGTGGCAATGAAACCCATGGAAAGGTTTGCCTGGGACTTGAAGAGATGGAAGGCCAGCAATGGCAACTTGATGATCTTTTGTCGGGTGAACGCTATGAGAGGGATGGGAATGAATTAACCTCTTCCGGACTTTATGTCGGACTACCGCCGTGGGGATTTCATTTTTTCAGGATTACCCTGATGATCTAATGTCAGAGGGCTTTCCCCAGATATTTTTTTCTTATTATTCAGGAATCTAATGCAGAATCCTGTTGCGAATACATTTTTTTTATATTTTGGCTAATTCATTCAGAACACTATGCGAAGATTTACTCTGTTGGCTATTCTCTTTTACTGTTTTTTTTGCGGAACTACTGTTGGACAGAAAGAGAATGCTCCGTTTGATATTGCAGCATCAAGCCTGCGATATCCCCATCACAAGAAATGGGACTTCCAGATTGGAGCAGGACTACAAATGGTTCTGCCACCAAAGGATTTGCTTGAGAGTGCCATTCAGGCTCCGTTGGTGAATATTCATATGCTTTTTGGTCTGCCATGGAAATTCTCTCTCGAGGGTGATGTCACATCCATAATAGTATCAAACCGGTTTGCTCTTGGTCCGCATCTCGGCTTCAATTATAAAAATTTGGGAGTGAATTTTGGGTGGGACATTGCTTTCTTATTTGGTAGGATGAAAGTGGGTGGGTTGGATAACAGTTCGTCAGCCTGGATCCATTATCCGAATCTCACGCTTGGCTATAAGATAAAGGAT
>JBAXRT010000116.1:0-9420 GCA_037131065.1 bacterium
TTCAACATCAGGGTAGAGCAGGGGAACATTAACACCAAAAGGTTTATCTGTCGCCGCTCTGCATTTCCTGATGTGCTCTTCAAGGATCCCCGGGTACATCGACCCTGCTCCGATCAGTCCAAGTCCCCCCGCATTGCTAACCGCTGAAGCAAGCCTCCAGCCGCTGCACCAGATCATCCCGGCCTGTACAATCGGGTAGCGGATGCCGAAGAGGGTCGTGATGCGGTTTGGGGTCATTTGTAAACAATCGAAACCAGGCTCTTGTCGTCGCCACCCATGTTCACGGTCAGTCCGTAAGGACGGTCGCCAGGAATGGTCACTTGGGCGTCGCCGGCTTTGCCGGTGAGCTGTTCCCATATTGTAACTGCCTGGTGAACTCCGGTTCCTCCGGTGGGATGTCCCCATCCGATTAGCCCGCCGGTTGTATTGATGGGGAACTTACCGGTGCGTGCGGTGTTTCCTTCAAGGATGAAATCGGTTCCTTTACCCTTTTCGGCAAAACCGATCGCCTCCATGCACATTACGCCGGCAATAGTAAAGCAGTCGTGGATCTCTGCAGTGCCGATCTGGTCGCGGGTGATCCCGGCCGAGGCAAGGGCCTCCTTCACTGCCTGTTTGGTAGTGCTCAATTCGGTCGGGTCGATCGGCTTTTTCGTGATATCCTCTTCGATCTGTCCCCAGCCAACAACTTCAACAGCATCTTTCAAAGCGATCCCGACTCTTTTCAGGCCCTCTTCCGAGACAATGGCGATGGCCGATGCCCCGTCGGAAACCTTTGAACAGTCGAACACATTCAGGTTATCGACAAAGGATTTTCCGTTCGGCTCCATCATTCCCTGGGCTTCAAGATCCTTGGTAGTATTGTGGAACTCCTGTGCCGTCGGGCAAAGACGGGCATTTTCGATGGCGTTGCGGTACCAGCGGGCAAAGGCCTTGCGGGTCTTCTCCCTTCCGTACTTCTCAAAGTAGGCTCCTGCCCTGTCGCTAAACTGTCCCGGGAAGAAATAGGCATGTCCGTTCTTTCGATCCTGAAACCAGCCGGCTCCGGCCAGGATATCGGCCCCGTAAATGGCTTTCACGGTGTTCTGCACCTCGACACCGACCACAAGAACCACATCTGCTGTCTCGGCCAGCACGCTCTTGATCCCGGTCATCAGGGCAAGTCCGCCTGTACCGCAGGCACCCTCGACCCGTACCGCTGGTTTATATCGTAATCCTTCATCAACATATGGAAAGAAAGCAGCGAGGTTGGCCTGCTTATTGAAGCGGGAGGCCATGAAATTCCCGATCACACATTCATCCACATTTTTTGCACCCCCGATCTTCTTAAGAGTACCTTGCCCTGCCTCTTTTATGTAATGTTCCAGCCCGGGACGCTCCTTTTTCGGGTTGAACTCCTTGCGGCCGGTTCCCATTGATATTGTGTTGTAACCGGCAATCATATATACTTTTCTTCTGAGCTTCTTCATTTTCTGTTTTTTTGAACTTTTTTAATGACCCCTCCCGTCGCCAAGGGTGGGATTACAAATAGTTGTTGATCGGTCCGTAGGCATGGAAAAACCCGGTAAGCAACACAGTGTTAACATCATTCTCATTGAAGGCAACACCTGAGCTGACGAGCTTTTTACCGATCTCACACGATTTCTTTGCATAATTCCTTGCCAGCTCTGCACCTGGTGAAACTGCACCCTTCAGCTCCCGGAAATATTTGGTCAGGATCTCCTCCTTTGACTTGTTCCCTACTACGGTTTTCCAGGCAGGAGCAGCAGGCATAGTGCCCAGCTTTCCATCAACCTTCGCCAGGAACTCTGCCATGGCAACATAGGCCTTCTTTTCAGGATCAAAGATGGCAACCGGTTTTCCTTTTTCATATTTCAGGATGCCATCCTTCTGCGAACCGTCGGAGAACTGTCCTCCCTTCACTCCGTTTGCAAGCATCTTATCAAGCAGCGGGCTGTGCAGATCCTCATCTTTCAGGTATGGATTCATCACCGACATGATGAAGCTGCAGACATCGACTCCTACATAATCGATCAGCTGTAAAATGCCCATCGGCCTGACCAGACTCTCCTGGCTTATACGGTTGACGGCATATACAGCCTCAACAAACGACATCTCCCTGCCAAGTTTTTCAACTTCTGAAGTAGCATGGAGGATGTCGCGCATGAAATGCCCGTTTCCTATGAAACCGGCCTTGTCGTTGGCGGGAACCACGACCTTTCGCAGGCTTTTGGCATAGATAAGTGCAAATTCTTCAACCTCTTTCAGTGTTTCTTTGGCCTTGATAACTTCAACCAATCTCTGAACTGCCGGAGGATTATAAAAATGGAACCCGATGATCCTGCCACCAAGTTTTGCTCCCTCATCCAGTTCGGTGATGGGGATGGAGGAGGTATTGGTAAAGAACCATGGCTCAATGGTGCAATTGGCACTGATCTTTGAAAAGATACTCACCTTAAGTGCAGGATCCTCCTTGATCGCCTCGAAGATCATCCTCGAGTCGTAAGCTGCTTCAAGACGGGTAGAAGGCCGTACGATACTCATCACATCAAATATGTACTGATCGATGATGTCGTAATTCTCGATCAAATCCTTGCGGTCGGCATAAACTTTTCTCAGCTGGATAGTCTTCTTTTCAGCCATCTTCAGGACTTGGGCTTTCAGATACCTCATCAGCCCTGCCAGGGCTTCATCGGAGACATCGATGGCATTCAGGACAAAGGCTTTTCCCTTGTTCTCTGGTTTGAGACTGAGATCGGCCATTTCCAGGGCTGTAAGCAGCAGGATACCGCTCCCCATTTTTCCTGCAGCACCGAGGACGGAAACATGTTGCAGTCTTTCTTCGTAAGTCATGTTATTAATATTTACAGTTGATATATTACTTAGGATTATCTCAATTCATTATCAGTTTAAGGTTTCAAGTTTTAGGTTTACTCACAATCACATTCCTTTTATTAAGTGTTCGTGATTGCTTCGCAATTCAGGTTTAATTGACCCTTGTGATTACCATTCCGGTTTCCGTTTTTCGAGGAAGGCTTTCATCCCCTCTTTGGTAACGGGGTGACTGAAAAGTTTCGAAAACTCAGCTGCCTCGAGTTCCGAGGCTTTTGAAAAGTTCATCCCGATCCCCTGCCTGATTGTCTGTTTGGAAACTTCTGCCGCCTTCGAACCGTTGGATGCAATCTTCGTCGCCAGTTTCATCACCTCCTCCATAAGCGCTTCCGGTTCAGTGATTTTCTGGACCAATCCGATCCGCAAAGCATCTTCGGCAGAAATCGTCTCTGCAGTGAGAATGAGCCACAGGGCATTTCCAAGGCCGGTAAGCCTCGATAATCTCTGCGTGCCGGCATACCCTGGTATCAGACCGAGGTTCATCTCAGGCTGGCCGAATTTGGCCAGCTTGCTGGCAACCCGGAAATCGCAGGCCATGGCAAGTTCGCATCCGCCACCAAGGGCGTAACCATTCACGGCAGCAATGACAGGGAAGCGGAGCGCTTCGAGCCGGTCGAAAGTCTGATGACCTTTTTTTGAAAAGGATAACCCTTGCTCAGGTGTCATGTTCGCCATCTCTGCAATGTCGGCCCCCGCCACAAATGCCTTTCCCTCTCCCGTGATGACCAGCACCCTGATATCTTCCCGGGGGGATATATCATCGAGGTAGTGGTTGAATTCGGCAAAGAAATCGGAATTGAGGGCATTCATCGCGGCGGGACGACTGATCGTGAGCACGGCGATGCCCCCCGAAATGGTGTCTTTCAGAATTTTATATTCCATTGTTAATTATTTAACTATCAGTTTGTTTTCGCGATTTAAAAGTAAAGAAATTTTTGAATGAACAAAATATTTCTAGTTACTTATTTCGCGATTTGTGCATTACTGACAAACCGTGAGGTATAAACGTTCTGGTCGCAGGTAAGACGGATGGTATAAATCCCCCGGTTCAGCGACGAGATATCGATGCCGTTCTGCAGGGAAAGCCTTGCCGAAAAGAGAATTCTTTTGCCGGTGAGATCGAATATCTCGGCACGATAATCACCTGACGGGATCCCTGACATGTATATCATGTGCCCTGATGGATTTGGATAGATCTTTACCTGGGCGTTTTCCTTTAGCTCTTCAATCGAAACAGTGGGATCTGCAAACAGGTCGGAAAGAGCATAAACAGCCGGGTCATTCAGGTATGCCGCGTGACCATTGCGATAAATGGCAATCCTGAAATAATCATACTCCGGTGCAAACTGCATAAACTGCATGTTGATCGACTGATGGGAGTGATCGCGGAGAATATTCCAGTTGCTGTCGAGGCTTATCATGGTGCCGTTGCCGATGTTATTCTTTACTGAATTATAGCGGGAATCATAGTTCCGGGCATCATTGCGCTTAATCTGGAAGTTGGATGCATACAGGTTATCGCCGGGGATGTTATCGTCGTAATCGTTATAACGGAAAGTGTGTGTCGGGCTGGTGGGCGTCAGTTCCGCAACCATTGCCACGAGGCTGTCAACAGAATTTGAGCGGCCCAGTGAGGAGACGACATATCCGCTGGCAAAGCCATTGGTACAATCCCTTAGTACAGACTGCACGTCCTGGACATCACGGGATCCGTCGCTATTATAATCATCTGCTTCCAGTGCCTTGCGCAAGGCAAGCCAGACGGGCAGATATTGTTTGCCATGGAACCCGGAAGCAGTGTAATCATTCATCACATGTTGAAAGGCACAGTAATCTTCATTGATCCCCGACAGGGCGCTGATCATACCCGCGTAACCGATCAGCATCCACTTTTTCTCATCCTGTTCAGAAGGAAAGTGTACGACCATGATCTGGTTATTTACCAGGATACCGGAGTAGATCCAGTCGAGATGACGGGAAACGACCGATTTCCCATCAAGGTCAGTCCCTGCCGTTGCGTTGTTCCAGCTCATAAGTGAGGCACATCCTTGTCCGGTTGATTTACCGAGAACATTAGCGAGATCAAGGAGGGAATTGCCTACGAGCACATCGGTTTTATCAAGATTATCAGGATTTGTCCCTGAAGCATTCATCCCGTCGATGACTGCCTGGGCTTCATCCTGGTAGAGCTGCGGAATGGCTATGTCGTTGCCCTGGATGATGACCTGGCGAGCGGAGCTGTAAAAAGCACCGAACTGGGGTTTGATATAGTTTGTCATCATAGCGGTTATGGAAGCCCCCGTGAGGTAACCCAAAGCATAGCCCCGTTGCTGATGTGTTCCCCATACTTTGATCACACGGAGTCCAAGAGTATCAGAATAAACGATCCCATTGACCGGCTGTCCAGTGCCATGGCCGGCGGCCATTACCATACATAAAAAGAGCAATACTTTTTTCATACCCCATAAAATTGATTGTCATAAAATTAACAGAATCTCTCATGATTACAAAATCTTAATTAAGTTTGTAAATCAAAAAACACCCTTATGAAGAAGTTTCTTATCTGGGCCGCCGTAGTGATTATGATCGTCCTGGGCTGCTGGATCTACTGGAAATATTGCTTCACCTACAGTGAGGGCTACCGGGCAGGATTGCTCCAGAAGTTTTCTTACAAAGGCACTATTTTCAAGACCTATGAAGGGGAGATCATCCTGAGCAGTGTGGAGAGCAATAAAAATGTTGCCCTGGCTTCGGAGAAGTTCTTTTTCTCGGTTCCCGACAAAACGGTGGCAAACAATCTTGAGAAGCTGGAGGGATACATGGTCGTAGTCCATTACCGTGAAAAGAACGGGGTTCTCTTCTGGAGGGGCGAAACGAAATATCTCGTCGACAGTGTCTCGGTAAAAAATTAGCCTGTCCCTATTTCACCTGGGCCGGGTATTTCAGGAGGTTATTTTTCTGCCAGTCGGCAAAAATATCCTGTGCAATGGTCGTTGCTGCCTGGTCCACATAATTCGGATCGGTAACGGTCACATCGGCAGTCCAGATTGCTCCCTGTGTGTTTTTTGGTGTATAGAGCAGGGCTTTCAGATTCACGGTGGAAGTTGTGGTCCAGTAACCGCCCGATACCGCTCCTCCTCCCCAGTAACCGCCATATCCCCAGTAACCGCCAAATCCGCCATAGTAGGTCGGGGGAACATAGTTGGCCGATTTATCGGTACCGGTATATTTGAAAATAAGTACGGCATCAGCCCCGAGGCTGTCGACCTTTCTCTGGATGACATCGGATGGATATTTAATGCTCGGGTTAAGGAAATCAAGTGAACCGATACTTTTAAGCCCCTGGCTGCTGAAGTATGTCACCAGCGACTGCTCGAAGGGTTTCATGTAGTCAAGCCTGTCAAATAAAGGAATGATGACGACTTTTGAGATCTGTGAGTTATCCTGTGGGTTCTTCCAACTGGTCAGGGTGACATTGGAGCCACAGGAGGCGAGGAATAAGGCGGCAATCACCACCACGAATCCGTAGATAAGTTTCGTTTTCATTTTTTTAAATTTTATATCTGAAATCAAAGTTATGAAAATTCAGTGGAAAAAGAAATTTTTTCTAAAAGCGGATTCTCTTACCGGGCAGGTCAAAATGTTTTGAACGGATGATGTCGTTCGGGTAGACGAGGATACCTCCGTTGGCATCGATGTCCCGTCCGGTTGCATAGATGAACGCATACCATGCGAGTGTGGCGCAGTTCCAGCGATCATGATCGGCCCGGATCCAGGCATCCTTCGTTCCCGGGGCCTCCCGAAAATATTTCCTGAATGAGAGCGCTGTATACCGGTCATCCTTCAGCTGGTCCGTCAGGAATTTCAGAAGCCACTCCTGCTCCTGCCCGGTCAGAGCCATTCTAAGCAGGTATCGTCTTCCCCTGAAACGTTCCCCGAAAGAGGTTGAAGCTGCAGTTTGCCTGACGATATCCGGACTGCCGAAAATAAATTTCCGGGTGGCCTGGTCGAATAGCAGCGCTTCGATCACCACCGCCTTTTGGAGGATCTCCCCTACCGTTGCTCCGGCAGCCCCCTGCACTACGATGGCGAGATGTCCGAAATTTCTTCCGGAGACTACCCGTGAAGTTCCGGGCAGCCAGTTCCAGTTAGGACGGACCAGAATATCACCCGGTTGCAGGAAAAATTCTTCTGCCGGGGTATCAGAGGTAATATTTTCCTCCGGAAGGGGTGGAATTAAAATTCCGGGAAGGATAAAAACGAGAAAAATGATCAGCGTCGCAACAACAAAGCTCCCCGTCCAGGCATAGATCCGGTGATTTTTTTTCCTTTTCATCTGATTCAGCCTTTTCCGGAAGGATCTGACATGTTGAGTCTCGCTTTGGCTATTACCTTCAGTTGGGTTTCATGAAAAAGGATGATGAGAAAAGGAAAGATCAGGTAATAGATGTGCAACCCGGCGCTTCCATGGATCAGTCCGAAAACCAGGGGTTGTTTGACATGAATGCTGGTCTCCCTAATCTGAAGGATTTGGTAACCGACAAACTCGATAACAAGAAGCAGCAAAAAATAGATAAGCCATGCCAAAAGCATGCCCCGGTATTTCCTGCCGGCCGTCCGCCTCAGGTAAAGATAAATTTTCAGGAAGATAAAGCCCCCGGACATCCAAAGGAGAAAAGCCCAGAGGTTGAGTCCCGGGAAGTTCATCCATTCAATGTTGTACTTATATTGATAGCTCCCGACCCAGAGGAAGGAGAGGGTCCCTGAAGAAAAAAGGGCCGGGGTATTTCTAACAAACCAGTTGGGGTTTTCCTGTTTTGGCTTCCACCGGAGTATTACCCAGGCGATCAATCCGCCAATCGCCCCGGTGAAAATATCGGTAAGTTTGTCCTTAATGATCTCAGGTTTAAAAATGTGCAGGGCAAAGATCTCCAGGAGAATTTCGACAACTTCATAAAGGGTGATAAACACAAAGAGCCACAGGAATTTCCGCTTCCATCCGAGAGCCGCCAGGAGAAAGAAGACGACCAATCCGCTCCAGAGATGGGGAAAGGTCCAGTAATCGATAAAAAAGAGGTTATTCTCGCAGATTTTTGTATAAAGCCACCCGGTATGTTCAAACAGCCACTTGAAGAAATTGCCCATCCACCGGTTCTTTATTCAGTGCCTTCTTCTTTGTCCCTGTTAAGGAAGATCAGAATCCTGAAGGTGATAATATAGATGATGAGCCAGAGGATCAGGTTGAGGAGCATCATATAGACAAATCCGAATCCGAAAGTGAACAGAATTGCCAGGATAAGAAACACCGTATTGATATAAATGGTAATGAAAAAGGAACGGAGCCGTAAAGCATTCAGCCCCTCGTATTCTTCCCTCTCCTTTGTAAAGGCTGAAATGAAAAGGCCTAAAAGGACAAGTATCCCGCCGAATTCCTCAATCATCTGATTTTTCAGGACCTCAAAATACTTCGACTCCAGGTAGGAGGAAAAAATCGCGAACATTTTCATATTGAATATCTCCGGTTTAATTCCGTAATAAAAGCGGATGAACAGGAGGATAACTCCGATACCGGCAAAAACAATGCCCACGGGTCTGAGACCCCTGGGCAAAAGGAGAGTGCATTTTTTCATTAATAGGTTTAGAACTGGCTTCTAATAGTTTTGAGGGTAGATAGGCAAATTAACGACCGACCCGTCTTCCATATAGATTAAGACCCCAACCATACCAAATTTATGGTTGGCATTGTAAACAATTCTTGCCACCCCTGGAATCCTTGAGTCCTGTTCCACAGTAATAACTTTGATTAACATCATGCTCCAGAAATAATCATCCTCTGTCGATACGTAAGTCACTGTGCGGGTAATGGTATTCCCATCACCTTTGCGGAGGGTATATTTGTCTCCCACCTTGGCATCATATCTAACGATAACGAAAGCCGCCTGATCAGAATTGAGCGAGTATTCCAGGATCCCTTCTGAAGTTTGTTTGAATTTTAGCTCCGTATTCAGGTTCCCTGTTGCATCCTTCATGCTTGATGGAATTAGCGCTGTCAGCGGATTTCCAACTGGCAGGGAGATCTGGGTCTTTAAGATCAGATCGCCACCGTTGTTCTGCAGGATCTGGGCATTGCCCGGAAAGAGGAAGCTTCCGGAACTAAAGATGTTCCCAACGATGTTGAGGGGGATATCGGTATCACCCTCGAGGGTGGTGGACTGCTTCTTTTTGCTGCATCCGGCAGAAAGAATCATTACCATAACCAAAAAAATTGAAAGTTTTTTCATAAAATAATTTTTTCAAAATTAATAAAATAATTGAATTTTACATGTATTTTAATTTTTAAGTACACTTTTCATGGGTATTCTCCCATCCATGCAAATATGGACGGAAGAAAAGATAAAAACAATAGCTCAAACAGGTCATTTTTAGGCTACTACAAATTATAATATTTTTCAATTGATGTGGGAAGGGCCATTTAAGAATGACGAGTGACGAATGACGAGTGGATTGCAGAATTGATGAATGATTAAT
>JBAXRT010000117.1:0-9335 GCA_037131065.1 bacterium
TTTAAGTTTTCACGCACGACAGCAACGGTGTCGGTGAAAATGGTCCGAAGCATCAGCCGGTTGAGCAAGTGGCATCACTCAGGGCGATGCCGGGGCTTGACGTAATCCGTCCGGCCGATGCCGGTGAAGTGGCAGCACTCTGGAGACACATCATGGAATCAAAACACAATCCGACAGCGCTGATTTTAAGCCGGCAGGATCTTCCTGTAATCGACAGGATAAAATATGCCCCTGCAGCCGGTGCCCTGAAAGGGGCCTATGTTCTGGCCGATTGTGAGGAGACACCGGAGATCATATTAATGGCAACCGGCTCTGAAGTTCAGCTTGCCCTTGATGTCTTCGAAGCGCTGAAACAGGAGGGGGTCAAAGCAAGGGTAGTCAGCATGCCGGCCTGGAACCTCTTTGAAAAACAAAGTCCAGAGTACCGTGAGTCGGTTTTGCCGGCACAGGTAAGGACCCGGATCGCCATCGAAGCCGGTTCCACCTTCGGGTGGGAAAAATTTGTCGGCCTGCCCGGAGATGGCATTACGATCGGAATGAATACCTTCGGCGCTTCCGGCAAACCCGACAGTTTACTGAAAGAATTTGGCCTGACGGCAGAGGCCATCGTTAAAACGACAAAATCCTTACTGAAAAGGGTATAGTAAAACATATAAAACAGGATAAAATGGAAACAGGTCTCACCAGCACCAAAGCATGGAAATCCCTTGAAAAGCATTTTCAGGGAATAAAAAACGTCTCACTCCGGTCGCTGTTTAACGAGGATAAATCCAGGGGAGACAAATTCCGGGTTGAGGAG
This sequence comes from bacterium, assembly GCA_037131065.1. GTDB lineage: Bacteria > Bacteroidota > Bacteroidia > Bacteroidales > FEN-979 > JBAXRT01. The sequence goes on from JBAXRT010000117.1 coordinate 800, forward strand.
CTCGGTATCTTTTTTGATTATTCGAAACACCGCATAAACGCTGAAACCCTTGGCCTGCTTTTTCAGCTTGCGGGCGAAAGAGGATTAGGAGATAAAATCGATGCTATGTTTTCGGGGCAAAAGATCAATGCAACTGAAAACAGGGCTGTTCTGCATACCGCCCTCCGTGCGCCCAAAGGCTCCTCCATCCTGGTTGACGGTATCGATGTTGTTCCCGAAGTTCACCTGGTCCTGGAAAGAATGGCTGCCTTTGCAGAGAGTATCCGCACCGGGGAATGGAAGGGATTTACCGGGAAGCCGATCCGGAATATCATAAATATTGGCATCGGCGGTTCAGACCTCGGACCGGTGATGGCCTGGGAGGCATTGAAGTTTTATTCCCGGCGGGATCTTACTTTCCGTTTTATATCCAATATCGATGGAAACGATTTTGCAGAAGCTGTCCTAGGGCTGTCGCCGGAAGAGACCTTATTCATCGTCTCATCAAAGACATTCACAACCCTTGAAACGATGACCAATGCAAGGACCGCAAGGAGATGGCTCCTCGAAAAGCTGGTCAGCGATGAGGCAGTGGCCCGTCATTTCGTTGCTGTATCCACCAATGAAAAAGAGGTCGGCGGATTCGGGATCGATACCCGTAATATGTTTGGTTTCTGGGATTGGGTCGGGGGAAGGTACTCGATGGATTCTGCTATTGGTTTGTCCACGATGATTGCCATCGGCCCCAACCATTTCTATGAGATGCTGGATGGTTTTCACCAGATGGACGAACACTTCAGAACCACACCGTTCGAAAGGAACATCCCGGTTATCATGGCATTGCTAGGGATCTGGTATATTGATTTCTTCGGCGCCCAGACCCAGGCGGTTTTGCCTTACGACAACTACCTGAAGCGATTCCCGGCCTATCTTCAGCAGCTCACCATGGAAAGCAACGGCAAACAGGTGACCCTGGACGGGAAACCTGTGAACTATGCTACAGGTGCGGTCTACTGGGGCGAACCGGGTACCAACGGACAACACTCTTTTTACCAGTTGATCCACCAGGGTACTTCTCTTATCCCATGCGATTTCATCGGATTCAAGAACTCCCTGAACCCAATTCCCCTCCACCAGGACTACCTGATGGCAAACATGATTGCGCAGGGAGAGGCCCTTGCTTTTGGGAAAACAGCTGAAGAGGTCAGTCGTGAAGGGGTTGCCGGCGAACTGGTCCCTCATAAGGTGTTTGAAGGAAACCGCCCCTCCTCCACCTTTTTCCTGGAGAGGCTCACGCCTGAAAATCTCGGAAAATTGGTCGCCATGTACGAACATGCCGTCTTTACCCAAGGAGTGATCTGGGGTGTCAATTCATTCGATCAGATGGGAGTGGAACTCGGGAAGGTCCTGGCCATGAAAATTATCCCTGAACTTCAGGATAAAGAAAAGCCGCTCCATCATGATGACTCAACCAACAACCTGATCAGGTATTACAGGAAATAATATCTTTGTTATCCTCCAATTACCCGGGAGACCATATTAAAAAATAATAGAACCAATACAAATCCATCATGAAATATCCATACAAACATCGTTCATACTAACCACGAAAGATAATAATGGATATTCCATTTGACCAATTAAATATAAAATTATTAACAAATGAAAACAAAAATGATTTCCGGCTTCAACAGGATCGGGATGCTTCTTGTGTTGTTAGCATTTCTGCTACCAATCTCACTTTTAGCCCAGCGGAAGGGAGGTCAGCGTCCCACAGGGACCAAAGAACGCACAACGGTTTCAAAACCACCAGCCAACAGAGAACAAAAACCAACCGGAGGGGATAAAGGAACTCAACGTTCCCCCTCCGAAAACAAAAACCAGGGAGGGACAAAAACCGGCGACAAGAGTTCATCCGGGGATAAGAACATCCAGGGCGGCAACAATGTCAATGTTAACAACAACAAGACCAATGTTAATGTCAACAACAGCAAGAATGTCAATGTTAATGTGAATAAAAGCACCGTCGTTGTAGCCAACCCAAGGCCATACCCGAGGCCTCCGTATGCCTATGGCGGCCACGCTTATTATTGTTACCATCCCTATGCATATCACCCATATAAACCATACTATTACGGGCCTATGTGGCATCCGTGGGGCTTCTTTGTTGCCACCCTTGCAGCGACTGCAATGATTGTTACCGTGGCGAACCAGCAGTACCATTATGACCAGGGGGTGTATTATGTTGCAAGCAGCGGTGGATATACCGTGGTACCTGCTCCCGTCGGGGCAACCATCGTCACCCTTCCCCCCGGTTCCCAGACCGTGGTCATCAATGAAACCACGAATAACTATTATTACGGAGGAACCTATTATGAAAAGAGTGATAAGGGATACATAGTCGTTCCGCCCACTGCAGGGTCGGTTGTGGAAAACCTGCCCGAAGGCGGAAAAGAGGTGAAAATAGGTGAGGTAACCTACGTGCAGGTCGGGGAGACCTACTATCAGCCCATTCAGCAAAATGGTAAGAATATGTATGAGGTTGTTGATGTAAAGGATGACAAGTAAAACTGCTTCCCATGGAAATCCATGAATCAATAAAAATGACCTTCCCGAACAAGCTGAACTATTCCTTCATGGTTCAGTCGTTTGTAAGGGAAATTGCAAAAACGATCGGGTTCTCCGGCGAAGAGCTGGAGCAGATCGACATTGCCATCGAAGAATCTGTTTCCAACGTCATGGTCCACGCCAGCGACGAAGAGAATCCAACCTTCGACATTATCTGTGAAAGGATCCCGGGCGGGATAAAGGTCACCCTTAAGGAGACCGGCATCCCCTTCGACCCGGAACAGATCAGGAAATATGAGGCATCGAAAGACCTGGATGACCTTTCAACCAATGGATTGGGGATCTACCTGATTCAGCAGGTAATGGATGATCTCTCATTCCGCAACCTGGGCCCGAAAGGGAAGGAGACTGTCATGATCAAGTATCTCCCGGATGCGGCTGCCGAAAAGGAACAGGCCGATGCAAAGCTGACGCAGAAAGATCCGGGTGTCATCAGTGAAAAGATCGAGTACGAAGTGAGAGGTCTTGAGGAGAAAGAGGCCATTGAAGTATCCCGCTGTGCATATAAAACACACGGATATACTTTTTTCGACGATCATATTTACTACCCTGAGCGGCTTGTGGCAATGAACAGGAGCAATGAAATGATCTCGGCAGTCGCCGTAACCAAGGATCATGTTTTCATGGGCCACGGAGCCATACTGTACCAGTACTCGGAAGATGTCATCGCCGAGCTGACCTTCATCTTTGTGAATGTCGAGTTCCGGGGACAGGGTGCGTTGAACAGGCTGGTCGATTACCTGTTTAAGGTTGAGAAAAAAAGGGAGCTTCTGGGGCTTTATGCTTATGCCGTCACCAACCACCCCTTCACACAAAAATCGATGATCAAATTCCAGATCAACGATTGCGGGCTCCTGCTCGCCACGAGCCCCGCCTCCTGGAAGTTCAAAGGCATTTCGGGCGAAGAATCCCAGCGAATCAGCGTGGTTCTCTCCTTCAAATATATGACCCCGCCGGCAGTCTATGATATCTTTGTCCCGGCACACCATGCCGATATGGTTCGTAAACTCTATGCCAACCTGGGCGCAACCCATACCTTTGTTGTTCCAACAGGTGAGCAGCTTAAATTTAACCTTCAGGAATCAGTCCTGAAGACTGGTGTTAATGACCTGGAAAGCTGTGCCGAGATCTTTGTTTCCGAGTACGGAGCCGATATCATTCACCAGCTTCGCAAAACCCTGAGGGGATTCTGCGTTGAACAGATCGCAGCCACCAACCTCTTTCTGAAACTAAGGGATCCCCTAACCTACACACTCACTGCCGAGTTTGAAAAGATGGGATTCTTCTTTGCAGGCATCCTGCCCGAGTCGAGGATCGGAGACGCACTCATGCTGCAGTATCTCAACAACGTCGATCTAGATTACACAAAGATCCAGCTGGTATCGGATGTCTCCAGAGAGCTTATGACCTACATCAGGAAACACGATCCGAACATCTTCGAATGATAGCAACGGGAACATGATCGCCGTCTTTACTCCTCATCATATCCTCCATAATCCCCCAAAGGAGTTCATCTCAAACCAGGTGGTCGCCTACGGAGAGTCACCGGAAAGAGTGGAGCTGATCTACGAGGCGCTGATGGATGTCGAAGGAGTAAAGCTTACCCGTGCGGAGGAATTCGATTTAAGCCATTTCCATAAGATCCATTCATCCGCTTACCTTGAATACCTGCAAAACGCATACAGGGAGTGGGTATCTGCCGGCCTATGGACGGAAGGGATCATGCCCGAATTCTTCGCAATCGGCAGGATGCGTGATCTTCCTCCTTCAAAAAGCCCGGTAGGCAAGGCTGGCTTTTATATGACCGACAGCTGCACGATGATCGTAAAAGATACCTGGGAGGCCGTCAGGTTCTCAGGGTTTACGGCGCTCACGGGTGCTAAACATCTGCTGAACGGCCAACAACATGTGTTCTCCCTGTGCCGCCCGCCGGGGCACCATGCCGGGTTTGATTTTGCCGGGGGTTACTGTTTTGTGAATAACGCTGTACTGGCTGCAAAATACCTCCAGGACGGAGGCCGCCTTGAGAATGAGGGCTCCTTGAAAGTGGCCATTCTCGACCTTGATTTCCATCACGGGAATGGCACCCAGGATATCGTTCAGCGGCTGGAAAACATCCTGTTCGTCTCCCTTCATGGTGATCCTGAGTTCTCCTATCCCTACATCACAGGGTTTGAGTCGGAGAATTCCGGAAAAAATATCAACTTTCCACTCTCTCCCGGAACCACCGATGAAGATTATTTCAATGTCTTCCGGGATGCGCTTTCGCGGATCATACACTACGGTGCCCGGTATCTCATCGTCTCACTGGGCGTGGATACTTTCGAGAAAGATCAGCTTGGGAACTTCAAACTTACTTCGGGGATCTACTCCCGGCTTTCGGATTATATGATCCGTGAAGTGAAAATCCCAGCACTGATTGTGATGGAAGGCGGATACAACACGGAATTCCTGGCTGGGAATGTGCTCTCCTTTCTTAAACCGATTATTAGCAAAACCTGCTAACTGTTACTGGTTGTCACTTTTTCTCAAACGCTGATGAATTCTGAAAGATCGGAATAGAGGATCTCCTCGAACTCCCGGAAATTGCTCTTGGAAACCTCGGCATAGAGGTAGATGGCCATCGGGTACTTTTTATAATCCATTTTAGTATAATGAATGACCCTGGAAAAGTGGCTGATGAATTTTTCATAGTCAAAAACCAGCCTCTTTTTATCAAGGTGCTTTGGAATGTCGATGCCGAACATCCCGTATAATTTATCCTTGCGTGAAGAGAGGATCTTTTCCCAGTCAGGTTTCTTTTGGTGAAAATAATATTCGTAGGAATTGATCCCGTAAAAATAATAATCCACATCGGCCACACAGAAGCCCATGAATCGCATCGGATTGATTTCGATCGGGACAAAAGCACCCTCCCCTGCCTGGCGCATTTCAAGGTGGAACGGGAAGTTCCGCAGGTCTCTCAGCCGCGCGATCTCCTTCAGGTAACCGATGATCGGGTCGTGGTACTTCATCACGATCTCATCCGAAGTCATGTACAACCGGTCGCTTGTATCGGTTTTTGAGCCGAACAAATGGGTGAGAATATTCAGGATAACCGGCTCTCCCGAATGGTTGAAATATGCATCAATGGCTATCTCCGTCCCTTCGATGTACTTCTCAATTAAAAATTCATCCAGGCTGACGACAACATCCGGGAAAACATCCTGCATCAGTTTTACCTCCTTTTTGATTCCTTCCAGCGCTGTTTTCCACTCCGCCTCATCATGGATAACATAAATGCCGATGCTGGCAAAACCCCGCAGAGGCTTGATCACAAAGGGCTTTTTCAGGGTTGAGATATCGAGTTTATCCAACGCTCTGAGCGTGAAAAGATGATGCCACATCTCCGGATTAAGAGATTCGAATATCTTCCGGAGATTCGATTTATTTTTGAAATAGTTGACATTTTTCGTGGCCAAGTGTTCCGGGCAATGGCGGTTCAGCAGGACAGAGGCGTTTTCAGAATTGCTGTACAAAAGGGGATTTTCAGCGTTTTTCAGCGCGGCAAAAAACGGTTCGGGCTCAACCAGTTTCATGGCATGGGCCAGTTCCAGGCTTTTTGAGAACTCTGTTGCAAGGACAGGGATCTGGAGCGCTGCGACCGTTTGCTGGAGGAATTCGGAAACGTACGGTTTTTCAAGGATTATCACAGGATGCCAGGTAACGGTTTGTGCGGTTAAAAGTAAAAAAAATCAGGGTGCGCGGCCATCCCCCCTCAGCCGGATCGATAAAAAAGATTATTTTTGGCTTCATGAAAATTATCACAACAGCCATTTTACTGGGAATCACGCTGCTTGCAGTTCCCATTTTAAGCTTCTTTTTCGGCACTGCCCTTGGCCCGCTGGAATGGAAAGCCCTGAACACCCTGACCATCATGCTGGTGATCGTCGTTGCCTATTGTTTTATCGTGGGCGAGCTTACCCGGAACAATTCACAGGTCGACAAACTCTGGAGCCTCCTCCCGATCGCCTATTCATGGATCGTTGCCGGGTACGGCGACTACTCTCCGAGGCTTGTGCTTATGAGCATACTCGTAACACTTTGGGGCGTTCGGCTCACGATAAATTTTGCCATGAAGGGCGCCTATCAGTGGCGCTTCTGGACTGGCGAAGAGGATTACCGTTGGGTAGTCCTGCGACAAAAACCGGAATTTCAGCCCCGCTGGAAGTGGACCCTCTTTAACCTCTTTTTCATCTCCGGTTACCAGAATGTACTCATCTTTCTTTTTACCCTGCCAGCCATCGTGGCCCTTCAGAACAATACAGCCCCGCTGGGTATAATCGACTTCGTCGCTGCCGGACTGATGTTCTTCTTCATTGTTTTCGAGACCATCGCCGACATCCAGCAATGGAACTTCCAGAGTAAAAAATGGGCCATGATAAAAGCCGGCGGAGAGCTTACCGGCGATTACAAAAAGGGATTCCTCGACAAAGGCCTGTGGGCCCTCAGCCGCCACCCAAACTATTTTGCAGAGCAGTCCATCTGGGTATGTTTCTACCTTTTCAGCATCGCTGCCGGCGGACAGTGGTTCAACTGGAGCATTGCCGGATGCCTGCTGCTGGTTGTCCTTTTCCAGGGAAGTTCAGCCTTCAGTGAAGAGATCAGTGCCGGGAAATATCCTGAATATTCCGCCTACCAGAAGAAAGTATCAAGGTTCATTCCCCTCAGAGGAAAATAGAAAAAGGAAATCGGTAAAAAGTACAGGGATCAGGGGGGTTGTGACAACACGCATCAAAATATTATAATTCATGCTTATGAAGATGACAAGGATACTTAGACTTATCCTATCGCTGGCCATTCCGCTGGCCATTGGTGCCATTGCCGGCATGTTCACAACCGATGCGATACCCGGATGGTACGCCTCTCTGAACCGCCCTGCAATCAATCCTCCGAACTGGGTGTTCGGCCCTGTCTGGACGCTTCTGTATATTCTGATGGGAATCTCCCTCTTCCTGATCTGGTCATCCTCCCCCTCGCGACAAAGGAATCTTGCACTGGCAATTTTTTTTATCCAGCTTTTGCTGAATTTTTTATGGAGTTTCCTCTTCTTTTATTTCCGTGTGATCGGTCTGGCCCTAGTTGAAATCGTCATCCTCTGGCTGTCCATCATTCTGATGATCTGCCTTTTCAGAAAAATAAAACCCATGGCCGCTTACCTGAACATACCCTACCTGTTGTGGGTCAGCTTTGCAACCATACTGAATGCGGCCTATTTTCATCTGAACTGAACAGGGAAATCATTTTACCCACTATAATGGGGCGACTCAACAGCATCAAATGAAAAAATATTTCCGGATATATCTTTTAAGTTCCCTCCTGACGACTTGTGCACTTCAATCTGCTACGGCGCAGAACGAACGGCATTACACCTGCTACCGCACTGAGGATCCGATCCTGGCCGACGGATTGCTGAACGAACCATCCTGGAGCCTGGCCGAATGGTCGGATGATTTCATCGATATCACCGGCGATCCCAAACTGAAGCCTCCACTCACAACCAGGATCAAAATGCTGTGGGATGATGACTGCCTCTATGTTGCGGCCGAGCTGATGGAACCACACATCTGGGCAACGATCCATAAAAGAGATGAGGTGATCTTCGCTGACAATGATTTCGAGATTTTCCTCGACCCCGATGGAAATGGCCTGAATTACTATGAGATCGAAGTCAATGCTTTTGGAACGGTGTGGGACCTGCTGCTCACAAAAGCTTACAAAGACCGTGGACAGCCCGTCACCAGCTGGGATCTGAAAGAATTAAAGACCGGCATTCACATCAAAGGATCGATGAATGATCCTTCAAGACCCGATACCTCCTGGACCGTGGAAATGGCCCTTCCCCTGAAAGAACTGATGATCGGAAAAAAGCCCGGTAGCCGGCCTGCGG
>JBAXRT010000118.1:0-9263 GCA_037131065.1 bacterium
AGTGATCCAGACAGGATTCGAACCTGTGACCCACAGCTTAGAAGGCTGTTGCTCTATCCACTGAGCTACTGGACCGACAAATCCCGGCAAAAGTAGCAATTATTAACTTTTCAACAAAACCACGATCCTTCGAATGGAAATATTAATTTTGTCTTCCTTGATATGAATTACCTAATACCAATTACCGATTTCCAATTTCCAATGATTTAATGACGAATGATGAAATTCTGAACGGCGACCATCCCGAACTTGAAAGCGGTGCTTTGCAGGCAACTATTCACCTTTCGGATATGTATCAGGATTGGTTCCTGGATTATGCATCCTATGTAATCCTGGAAAGGGCTGTTCCTGAGATGCTCGACGGACTCAAACCGGTACAGCGCAGGCTTTTGCATGCCCTGAAAGAGCTGGATGACGGGCGCTTCAACAAGGTCGCCAATATCATCGGGCATACGATGAAATACCATCCCCACGGGGATGCCTCCATCGGGGAAGCCCTCGTGCAGCTTGGCCAGAAGGATTTGCTGCTTGATACACAGGGTAACTGGGGGAATATTCTTACTGGCGACAGTGCAGCGGCGCCGAGGTATATCGAAGCCCGCCTTTCGAAATTCGCCCTTGAGGTAATGTTCAATTCAAAGACCACAACCTGGAAGTCCTCCTACGATGGCCGCAACAAGGAACCCGTCACACTGTCGGCCAAATTTCCGCTGCTGCTCGCCCAGGGGGTGGAAGGGATTGCTGTCGGACTGGCATCCAAAATACTTCCACACAATTTCAATGAATTGATCGACGCCTCCATCCGGATCCTCCAGGAGAAGGAGTTTGAGATATACCCTGATTTTCTGACCGGTGGCATGGCTGATGTTTCAAGATACAACGACGGGCTCCGCGGCGGAAAAGTCCGTGTCAGGTCCAGGATCAGCCAGTTCGATAAAAAAACCCTGGTCATTACGGAGATTCCTTATGGCACTACAACAGGATCTATTATTGATTCGATCCTGGCCGCCAACGACAAGGGAAAGATCAAGATCAGGAAGATCGACGATAATACCGCCGAGAACGTTGAGATCCTGATCCATCTTGCCCCCGGCGTTTCTCCCGACACAACCATTGATGCTTTGTATGCCTTCACCGAATGCGAGGTCTCGGTTTCGCCAAACGCCTGCGTGATCGAAAATGGAAAGCCCCGCTTCGTCGGAGTGTCGGAGATCCTTAAGATCAACACCCGCCATACGGTCGAGCTGCTAAAGCTGGAATTGCAGATCCGGCTGGATGAGCTGAAAGAGCATCTGCATTACGCTTCCCTGGAAAAGATCTTCATCGAAAATGAGGTTTACGAAGGAATTAAAAAATGTAAGACAACTGAGGAGATCGATGCTGCCATCCGTAAGGGAATGAAACCATTCCTGAAACAATTGGTCAGGCCACTCTCCGATGAGGATGTTCACCGCCTCAGGAAAATCCCGATCGAACGGATCTCCCGTTTCAATTCCGACAAGGCCGATGAGGTGATACTGGGGATCAGGCTTGACATGGAGGAGGTAAGAAACCATCTCGATCATCTGATCGATTATGCCATTGAGTATTACCGGCAAATCAAAAAGAAATACGGAAAGGGAAGGGAGCGCCGGACGGAACTGCGAAATTTCGATACGATTGAAGCAGTAAAGGTCGCCATTGCAAATGAAAAGCTTTATGTCAACCGTGAAGAGGGGTTCGCAGGAACAGGACTCAAAAAGGATGAGTTCGTCTGCGAATGTTCCGATATCGACGATCTTATCTCATTCAGGGACGATGGATCTTTCCTTGTAACAAAGGTTGCCGATAAGGTCTTTGTCGGGCAGAACATCATCCATATAGGAGTATATATGAAGAACGACTCCAGGACGGTTTACAATATGATATACCGCGACGGCAAAAATGGCAAGATCATGGTGAAACGGTTCAGTGTACTGGGTATCACGCGCGACAAGGAATATGTCCTGACCAGGGGAACTGCCGGATCCAAGGTGCTCTATTTTACTGCGAACCCAAATGGCGAAGCTGAAGTAGTGCGAGTTGATCTGAAGCCAAAGCCAAGGCTGAAAAAGAGTTCTTTCGACTTCAATTTCGCTGAACTGGCCATAAAAGGCAGGAACTCTATCGGAAATACACTTACAAAATATGCCGTCAGGAAAATAGAACAGCGGCAGGAGGGAGTTTCCACACTCGGTTCACTGAATATCTGGTACGACGAGACCGTACAGCGGCTGAATACTGATGGCAGGGGCAATTTGCTCGGGGCATTTTCCGGGACTGAAAGGATCATTACCTTCATGCAATCGGGCCATTACCGGCTGACTTCCTTCGACCTCGCCACCCATTTCGATGAAGATATGATCCGCATCGAGAAGTATGATCCAGAAAGGATATACACGGCAGTATACCAGGAAAATGAATCGAAGAGCCTTTACCTGAAACGGTTCAAGGCTGATCTGACCGATAAAAAAGCTGCCATTGCAGAAGAACCTGACAAGCTTGTTCTTCTGACAGCCGATCCTCTGCCCAGAATTGAGATTGTTTTCGATATGAAACTGAAGAGCAAGGGTGCAGACCAGGAGATTGTCGATGTTTCCGGGTTCATCGGGGTAAAGGGATATAAAGCAAAGGGTAAAAGGATAACATCGTACCCGGTGAAAAAGGTCACCTGGCTTGAACCTCTCGTCATGCCGGAACAGTCTGTCCCATCGGAGGAAGAGGTAATACCGGAAAAGGCAAAAGAGGATAAAAAACCGGTGGTAAAGGTTGAGAAGGCAGACGAAACGCTCAAGAAGAAACCGGGGAAGGGCGCAACATCGGGCGGGCCTCGGACCAGGATCATCAGGACGGAAACGGCAACCAAACAGAAGGATGCCAGGGACGAGGGGGATTCAGATGAGGTTCAGCTGGAATTGCCATTATAAAATCTCGGAGCCAATAGGTCATCTGGTCATTTGAAAATGGAAATCAGAAATTGGAAAATTTAAAATCAAAAATCCTAAATCGAAAGATGGTTGACAAAAAGGTTTTAAAGGTTTCAGAGGCGGTCAGCTGGGTTGGGGTTCTCGATCCCGACATCGTTACTTTTGATGTGGTAATGGAAACCAAATATGGCACCTCTTACAATGCCTATTTCATTGATGCGGCAAGGAGGACCGTTGTTGAAACCGTAAAAGAGCCTTTCTGGGAAACATACAGGTCCAAGCTGATGCAGGTAACGGATCCGGCAAGTATAGAGTTCATTGTCCTTAACCATACCGAACCTGATCATTCCGGATGTGTGCAACATATGCTTAAGCTGGCGCCCCGGGCGAAGGTGGTGGGCAGCGGAAATGCAATCCGCTACCTGAAAGATCTGATCGGTTCCGATTTTCCCCATCTCATTGTCAAGGATGGCCAGACGCTTGACCTTGGTGATAAAACGCTGAAGTTCTTCAGTGCCAGCAATCTTCACTGGCCTGATACCATGATGACCTACCTGCAGGAAGATCAATTGCTTTTCACCTGTGATATTTTCGGAGAACATTTCTGCCATGAAGGGGTATTCGATGATGCAGTTCCGGATTTTGAGGATGCTTTCCGTTATTATTTCGACGTGATCATGAAGCCTTACAGCCGTTTCATGCTGCAGGCCATTGAAAAGATCAGGCCTTTGGAGATAAGTGCGATCTGCACTGGGCACGGCGCTATTCTTAGAAAACACTGGAAAAAATATGTCGACCTCTCAGCCAGATATGCTGAAGAAGCCCTCAGGAAACCGATTCCAAACCGTGTCTTTCTTGCCTATGTTTCTGCATACCACAATACCGGGTTGATTGCAGCAAAGATCGCCGAGGGGATCCGGCAGGCCGGCGACATCGAAGTCGATCTGTGTGATATCGAAAAGATGGAGCTGTCCGAGGTTGAGTTAAAAATTATTGATGCTTCGGCCATCGTCCTTGGCAGCCCCACCTTCAGCCAGAACATTCTTTTACAGATCTACCAGGTCTTTGCATTGATCAACCCGATCAGGGACCGCAACAAACTTGCTGCTGCTTTCGGCTCCTATGGTTGGAGCGGCGAGGGAGCACGGATCATAACCGGAGCCATGCGCAACCTCAAGCTGAATGTGATGGACGAAGGACTCATGATCAAATTCACCCCTCACAGCGAAGCGTTTGAAAAGTGTGTAGCCTATGGAAAGTCCATCGGAGTAAAACTGCTGGGGGAGAAAAAACCGGCATAATAATTGCTGTTTTTTACAGTTTATTTCTAGTATGATATCAATTCGGGAGGTATTCACCAGGGCTTTGAAATTTGGGATATTCATTGTATCCTTTCTGTTCCTGCTTACTTCATGCCTTCCTGAACAGAAGATCGCCAATACACTGATCCAGAGTCCCCCCGAGATCAATATCCTTGTTTTTGCCCCTGAGGTGGTTTTTAAGTACAATCACAAAGGGGAGATGATCCCCGGGTTTGATTCGATTGGAGATGCTCAGCAGGACTCTGCCCTGTGGGTTGAAAGCAGCTATGTTCAGTACCTGAACGACTCCCTGCTGCTTGAAAAATATATAAACAGCTTCATCAATGAATTGAGATTGCTTGGGTTCAATGTCTATCTCGACAACTCGATCGATTCGTTCCTCATCGGGAAACCACAGTCTTATGTATGGAACATTGCCCAGATCCAGGTGGATGAATACCTCTATCCCCTGGAGGATGAAGAACCGTTCCAGGATACAGTCTACTATAAAAGATTCGATCTGAATGCTGTAGATTTCAGTTGCTGGTTTGAGCTGAGCAAGGTAAATGCAGAGAAAGCCCACAAATTAACGCTATACTCCTCTTTCACGGCATATGATAACTTCGAGGGGGAATTCTATCTTGATCCCTGGGAGATGGATATGAAATACAAGTACAGGCTCGATTCACTCCAGGTAAAGGATGTGACTGAAATGGCCGTCTATTCAGGAAGGAAACATGCCGCATACCTGTACGACTATTTCCTGAACCAGTTCATTGCTGCCCGTCTGCCGAAGGGCCAGACGATGTATTATTACTATCATTACAACCGCCAGAAAAAATCGGTATCCCCGACCGATGACACGGGATTTGAAGTAATTGAACCAAAGTAGCTCTTTTTACAGGATACTTCTTGCATATGGAGTAGCCGACTGGTTGGAGAAATCCCCTTTCAGGTATTTGAAGTAACCGGCAACTGCGATCATTGCGGCATTGTCGGTAGTATAGGCCGGGGGAGGGATGAATACATTCCAGTTTCTGTGATGACGGGCATGTTCCATGGCCTTTCGGAAAGAGGAGTTGGCCGACACCCCTCCTGCGATGGCAATATCCCTTATTCCGGTAGCTTCAGCCGCCATCATCAGTTTTGACATAAGGATGTCGATGATGGTTTCCTGAACAGATGCGCAGAGGTCGGTCCTGTTCTTTTCAATGAATTGAGGATCCTCTTTAAGCCGGTCGCGGAGAAAGTAAAGGATGGAGGTTTTAAGCCCGCTGAAACTGAAATTGAGTCCCGGAATGTTGGGCCTGGCAAACCTGAACCTTTGCGGATCGCCGGTTTGCGCAATTTTGTCGATGATCGGTCCCCCCGGGTAAGGAATACCCATGATCTTGGCTGCCTTGTCGAAGGTCTCGCCGGCCGCGTCGTCAATAGTCTGACCAATGATCTCCATTTCGAAGTAATCGAGCGCCCTGACGATCTGGGTATGACCTCCCGACACCGTCAGGCAGAGAAACGGGAAGGAGGGTACAGGGTTTGACCTTTCCGGGTTCCTGATGAAATGGGCGAGTATGTGGGCCTGCAGATGATCCACTTCGATCAGCGGGATACCGAGACCAAGTGAGAAAGCCTTTGCAAAGGAGGTCCCGACAAGCAGTGAACCGAGGAGACCTGGTCCCTGCGTAAAGGCAACAGCAGAAAGCTGATTTTTACTTATATTTGCTTTTTTGATGGCTGTTTCGATAACCGGGATGATGTTCTGCTGGTGGGCCCTTGAAGCCAGTTCCGGCACCACACCCCCGAAGTTCCGGTGGACCTCCTGACCAGCCGTGACATTCGAACGGATGATGTCCTTCTCAATGATCGCTGCAGCCGTATCATCGCAGGAAGATTCAATGCCTAAAATATAGAGACTCATTGCAGGGCAAAATTATCATAAAAACCATTTCGAAAATAGTTCTCTATTTTCTGGTCATCCTTCTCTCCCTGGTGATCAGTCTTTACCTGGTTTTCCGCAGCACACCGGTACAGACCACCCTGCTCCGTCTGACAGCAGATTATTTTTCCGAAAAGCTGAATGTTACGCTGACTATCCGGGGTTTTGACCTCTCCGTCAGGAGGGGACTCGTGATCGAGGATATCGAAATAAAGGATAATAATCAAACTGACCTTTTCGTCGCCCACGAATTCAGTCTGAAAATGATCACGGTGGATTTTTCAAAACACATCCTCCGGGTTGGAGACCTCTACATTGATAAAGGGACCATCCAGCTGCTTACCCACAAGGGCGACTCTATCCTTAACCTGGCGCATATCCTGAACTATTTTGCCTCGACCGACACGACGAAAAAAATAGATACCACACCAGGGCCAAAATGGAAAATCTCTGTTTCCCAAGTCCTCTTACGCGACACCAGATTCCATTTCCAGGATGAGAACTCACCTCCGGTTGAGGCGGGGATGGATTATGCCAACCTCGACATCTCCGGTATCAACCTCGATCTTACCGACATCAGGATCGATGGCGACACGATTCTTGCCAACATACGGAAACTGTCGGCAAAAGACAGGTGCGGATTTAACTTACGCTCCCTTGCGGGTGAATTTATGGTAAGCCCAGCATTCCTTAAGGCAAAGAACCTTAAGATCCTTACCGATCATTCCGACCTTGTACTGAACTTCGATTTCCTATATAGCAATTGGTCCGGTTATAACGAATTCCTGGATTCCGTCTTCATCCAGGCTAAGATCGAACCATCATACCTGGATCTCCAGGACATCGGCTTCTTTGCACCGGAACTCCTTGTAATGAAAGACCAGATAAGAATTTCCGGAGATATCAAGGGAACCGTAAGCAATTTCAAGGCAAAGAACTTCCGTGCCGCATTCGGGAACAACACTTACTTCTACGGCAATGTGAGTGCTTTTGGTCTTCCGAATGTCACGGAAACATTCATTGATCTTAACATAAAGGCGATGAATACGAACAAGGCCGACATAGAAGCTTTCCTGCTCCCCTCTGAAACAAGGCAGATCTTGCTCCCCGGGATCCTTGCAAATATAGGTGTAGTGGGGATCAACGGTAATTTTACGGGTTTTTACAACGATTTTGTGGCCAATGCGAGGTTCAGGACTGACCTGGGGAAAGTTTCCACTGATCTCACCCTGAAGAAGGTAAAGAACTCACCGCTGATCGCCTATCAGGGGCAACTTGATATCGGATCGTTTGACGTAGGGCGTCTCATCGGAGACCGCGACATGTTCGGGAGGGTGACCGCCCGCACCGACATCAACGGGAAGGGATTCAGCCTGGAGGATGCGGATCTTAAGATGAGCCTGCGGATTGATTCAGCACGTCTCTATCAATATAATTATACAAACCTGGATATTGCCGGGTCACTGAATGAAAAGAAGTTCAACGGAACAATGAGGATCAGGGATCCCAATCTTGCTCTTGACTTTAACGGTCTTGTCGATCTGGGAGATACTGTTCCTACCTTTGACTTTTATGCGAATATCCTTAGATCAAGACTATTTAATCTTCACCTGCTCACCAGGGATTCCATCATGGATCTCTCTACCCGGATCAAGGTCGATTTTTCCGGAAACAGCCTGGACAATATCGATGGGAAAATCAATCTTGAAAATACCCTTTACCGGGAGGGATCCAGAGGCCTTATTTTAAACCACCTTTCACTGATTACCAGTCTTGGAGAGGATTCCACGAAAAGCTATCAGCTCAGGTCGGATATTGTTGATGCTGATATAAGCGGGAATTTTCTCTTCCGGGAGCTTGTCCCCTCGCTTTATTCTTTTATTCTTGATTACCTGGCTTCATTCTCTCTTTCAGACTCCCTGGCAAGAGTTCCTACAACGCATAAACAGGATATGCATTACAGTATTTTGTTCAGGAATACTTCTGATTTCACCGATATGTTCTTTCCCGATCTGCGAATTGCCAAGAATTCGCAGCTGAAGGGATATTTTAATGAAGAGGAGGGAACACTTACCATGAAAGGTCAGTCTGACTCGCTGACCCTTTTCGGGATGGAGTTCAGTAACTGGTTCCTCGATGCCAGGACAGTTCGTAACAACCTGAGTTTCCAGACCGGATCAGGAGAGCTTTTTCTGACAAAGAGCCAGAAAAATGATTCTCTTCTTCTGAAGGTCAATAATTTCCTTCTTTCATCGGTAATTCACCAGGATACCATAAATTATGCTTTCTCCTGGAATGACGGAGAGAAAGCCAGTGAGTTTGACGGATTTGCGAGCTTCCGCAACAGTCCGGCCATCGAGATCAGGATCAAAAACCTTCTTGTCAACCTTGATAAGAAGGAATGGTCGGTCAATCCGGAAAACCGGATCGTCATCGACAGCTCTTCTATCCGGCTTGAGCAGGTCCGTTTCTCTGCAAACAACCAATACCTGAGGATTAACGGCACAGTTTCCAATAAAAAATCCGACACGCTGGATATTTCATTCAACGAAATGGATATTTCAAACCTGGATAAGATACTAAGATCCGAGGCCCTGGATCTGGACGGGATTATGAGTGGGGATGTCAAACTGACTAACCTCTATGATGACATCACCCTTGTTTCGGACGTTACGATCCTTCGTTTTCAATTCAACAAGGAGTTGCTTGGGGATGCCACCTTCCGGGTAAATTATGATGCATTTCAAAACCGGTTCGATGTACATTCAAAGATCCTCTATACCGGAAACATCGGTACAAACATTCCATTTTCCCTTGAGGGAAGTTATTTTCTCAATGAATCCAACCCCAGACTTGATTTCAAACTTGGGCTGAAGAATCTTAATCTTAAAATGTTCCGGCCGTTCGTATCGAGCTTTATGTCGGGTCTGAATGGCCTTGTCTCAGGAGATATAACCATAAAAGGGAATCCGGAGAAACCGGTAATCAAAGGACAGCTATCGCTGATGCGTACTGAGTTTAAGATCAATTACCTGAATGTACCATACACCCTTGCCGATGTGGTGACCGTCGATTCGAATT
>JBAXRT010000119.1:0-9215 GCA_037131065.1 bacterium
TCTATGAACTGGCCGTGAACTGGACAACACCTTTGGCCTCAACTTTCCAGCGGACCCAGCAAATCGATGTGGCGTCATTTTCCAGCAATTTTGGTAACGACTGGTCCAACATCAGGCAGAAAGGAACCTCACAGAAGGTCGATGCGGTGCCAACCATCATTATGAACATGCCTCAATACAGGAATTTCGGGTCCTACCAGACCCTTGTCTGCTGCCACACGGTCAATGTCGACGGCAAAGGACGTGCAGGGATCAGGTGGTACGAATTACGCAAAACAGATGCAGCCTGGAGCATCCGCCAGCAAAACACCTATTCTCCCGATTCTACAAGCCGGTGGATGGGCAGCATCCTTCTGAACGGGGAAAACAAGATCGGCCTGGGTTATTCTGTCTCCAGCCTGGGCGAATACCCGGGGATACGGTATTGCGGACAGACCTCAACATCCTATCTTGCCGGAAATTCAACCCTTGACATCGCAGAAACCACGATCTGGTCCGGGGCGTATTCACAGGAGGGTACCAACCGGTGGGGAGACTATTCATCCCTGGCATTGGATCCGGTTGATGATAAGACATTTTGGTACACAAACCAATACATAAAGAGTGATAAAACTACCAGAGGAACCAGGATCGCATCCTTCATTTTCAATAGTCCGGTGGGCGTCAACCCCCTGGAAGGGAGTGACAAGCCATGGTTCCGCGTTTTCCCGAATCCTTCCGGAGGTATATTCACCATTGTTCCTCAAAATGCAGCGGTTGCAATCCTGAATGTGCAGGTAACCGATCTTGCCGGAAGGATCATTCTCGAAAAACAATTCAACCAGCAGAATGAATATATCATTGATCTTTCCCAGGCGAACAGCGGAGTCTATTCTCTCCGGCTGCAAAACTGGAAAACCGTTCAGACCATCAAACTGATCAAAAATTAATCACGGCGTAATTTCAAATGTGTTTTGAATGAGAAGATATATGATGTTAATATGTTGCTGGGTCAGCATGATTTCACTGGCCCAACAACATATTGAAGTTGAAACTATTGTTTTTTCCGACACCACGGACCCATCAGCAAAATCAAAGATCCCGCATATTACGTGCAAACAGGGAGCCGATGATTCTGTTGTTATGAAAATAAACAACTCCATCATGGAGACATTCATGATTGAAGATTTCGATCCGGTCAAAGCGGGCGATTTCAACTGGTCCGGGGTTGATTATAAATATGAAATCAAATCGAACATCCTATGGATCTCCTACCATGGCGAGTATCTTGGCCCTTATCCCAATGAGGTAGAGGATAACCTTTTCTTCGATTTATCGAAAGGAAATTTACTCAATAGCAGGACCTTGCCATTCAGTGCACTCTTTTCCCTGGAGGGATATTTCTCCTTTTTGAATGAATACTGGATTCCCGGATGTTCAAAGGAGTTCGACAAAGCCACTAAATGCGCGGGTTCTGAACCGGACTGCAGTTGTTATGACATCGGCTTCTCTTTATCTGAAAATCAGCTGAAGGTTTTTTTCACCGGAGACTGTTTTCCGCATGCGGCCCGGGAGTGTAATCCAACATATTCGATTAATCTGCCGGTGGATTCCGTCAAGCCGTTTCTGAGTAGTTTCGGCACGAAGGTGCTTTTCAACACGGAGTATTTCCGGATGACAGAATTGGACCGGTATTTATTTTACAGGGATAATCAGAAAAACATTCCTGATTATTATTTTATCTCGGGGAGCATTGATAATAAATATCCGATCAGCCTGGCGATTGAATTAAATGATAGTTCAAAAAAGGCAACGGGCTATTACTTTTATAATAAACAGAAAAAGAGTATAAGGTTAGCCGGAGAATTTAATCCGACCCGGATTAATTTGACAGAATCTTCGGATAATAAGATTACCGGAGAATTTGAGTTCATCATCCAGCATTCATATATTGAAAACGGATTCAATACCGGAAATGAAATTTACTGGACTGGAAAATGGAAGGGCGCCGGCAGCAATAAACCGATGATGATAAAACTATTGGCAATAAAAATGAATAGATAACCAACACCAATTCGTATGAAAAGAACGGTACTCATTTTAGTGACAGTGTTGTTGTTCTTTGGCTATTCACAAGGGAAAACGGTTAAAGAACAATCTGCCCGTGTTGTTGCAGCCAATTACATTGCGTCAAGTTCCGCCTTCTCGCTGCCGGGAAATACGGCACTCCTTCAGTTGTGCTATGCTCCTGCGGAAGCGTCCGCTACAAAGTCTGGCGCCCCGCCGGTCCCCCTCTATTATGTATTTAACATCAACGGCTCAGGTGGCTTTATCATTATTTCAGGTGACGATGTCGTCCACCCGGTTCTTGCCTATTCAACAGAAGGAGGTTTTATTCCTGATGAAATTCCGGCCAGCGTTGCCGCCTGGCTTGAGGGTTACGCGGATCAGATCAGCTATGCAATAACTTCAGGAATTGAGGCCACCCGGGAGATCAGAACGGAATGGGTTTCACTTTCAGGTTCAGGCGGTAATCCGCCTGCCCGGAGACCAGAATCACAACAGGGAGTAAACCCCCTTCTGACAACAAAGTGGAACCAGGATTTACCTTACAATGCACATTGTCCGTACCTGAATTATTTATTAGAACGGCCGGTTACCGGGTGTGTCGCAACAGCCATGGCGATGGTCATGAAGTACCACAACTACCCTCCTTCAGGAATCGGCAGTTATTCATATAACGACAGTGGCTACGGAACCCTTGCAGCCAATTTCGCAATGACCACCTACGGCTGGAATCTAATGCCCGATTTTGTTACCTCTTACAACCCGGCGGTCGCCATATTGATGCGCCAATGCGGGATCAGCGTACAGATGGACTACAATTTAGCCTCAGCCGGAGGGAGTACAGCCTATATCATCACCGGCAAAAGTCCTATTATCCGCTGCACCGAATACGCGCTAAAAAATAATTTCGGATACACCAGCACGCTGAAGGGTGTTCAGCGTGCCTACTATACTACTTCAGCCTGGCAATTCCTTCTCAAGACGGAACTGGACGCCAAAAGACCTGTCATTTATGGAGGATTTGGAACAGGGGGGGGCCACTGCTTTGTTTGCGACGGATATGATGACCAGGGCAACTTCCATTTCAACTGGGGATGGGGAGGCAACTATGACGGATACTTTATGATCGATGCCCTGAACCCGGGAGGGACTGGCATCGGAGGCGGAACAGGGGCTTATAATTCTGGTCACCAGGCTGTCATAGGCGTCAGACCTCCGTTTGTAAAGGATGCCGGAAACCAGTTTTACAAACTGGTCATGAATGCACCCATCACGAGCGAATCAGACACGGTCAGCTATAAAGACACCCTCTCATTTCAAACCAACATCATCAACAAGGATCCGATGGTTTTCAACGGAGACATTTGTGCAGCTGTTTTTGACACAAACGACATCTTCATTGATTATGTCCAGATCATAAAGGGAGTCTCGCTTCAGCCGGGGGCACAATTCCCTTCAGGCATCAGCTTTACCAATCCCCGCCTTTCCGACATGCTGCCCGGAACTTATTATGTCGGGATCATGTACAGCTCGGGAGACACCAACTGGAAAGGGGTCGCTGACACGAATACATTCCTGAGCAGGAAACGGATTATTATTGTTAATAAGAATGATATTGAGATGTATTCTGCAATGAATATCACTCCGGGAACAACCATTCCACAGGGGAGTGCCGTAAATGTCCAGGTTGATGTAAAGAACCGGGGGCTCACCGACCTGCATGGTACCCTTGCCCTTGCACTGTATGATATTGACGGAGACTTCATGAATGTCATTGAGGAAAAAACGAATTTCACGCTTCTCTCCCAGGAGCATACCAGCGGGCTGACATTCAGCACGCCAGGCCTGAATGAACCGCCTGCCTCGTACCTGCTGGTGCTGCAGTACATGCCGGAAGGAACAGCAGAATGGTTGCTGGTCGGATTAAGTTCATATAAAAACCCCGTGAAAATTGAGGTCGAAGCCGTTCCGCTGACGCCCGACCAGTATGAACCGGACAACACACCGGAGACCGCCTATGCGCTTCCGGTCAGTTTCGGGACAAATCCTGCCCTTATCGTAACCGAAGGTGCAAATTGTCACACCGGTGTTGATTATGATTTTTACAAAATCACACTCCCGGCGGGATATACCTATGTAATGTCCTGCGTTCTTTATGATCTCTGGAGCGACACATCGGACATCTTCACCCTCGAGGCGATCTGGTCCTACTCTACGGATGGAACGAACTGGTCAGAGGTATTTGATGATACCATCCCTGCCAATATCGTGATGGAGAACGGAGGAACCGCCTTCTTCCATGTCACTCCTATATATACAGGAGAAACCGGAACCTATCAGCTGAAAATAACTGTTGCCAGGAATCCGCTGGGGATCGGTGAAACAGGTTCTCCCGGCGGGATCACGATATATCCCAACCCCGCTTCGGAAAGGCTGAATATAAAATCCAGCGACAGAGAGGGGTATATTTCAGGGTACCGGCTGAGCGATAGTGAAGGAAGGGATATCGAGAACATCACTTTGCCCGGATCGGTTCCCGAATGCACGCTCAATACAGGACAACTCAACGAGGGATTTTATATCCTCCGAATCATGACCGTATCTGGCGTGATCAACAGGAAGGTGATCATCCGCAGATAATCCGGCCCATTTGACCGGTTTCTGCCTGTGAACTATTACAAAAATGAAGATAAAGATCTTTTTCGTCCTCCTTCTGATCTGGTCCCCTGCAATGCCTGCATGGGCATGGGTATACCCCGAGCACAGGGAGATCATGATGGCCGCCATTAAAAAGCTTGATCCCGGCCGGCGGGCTATTCTCGATCAGCTATGGGCATCGGCAAGGAAAGGGTACGAGACGCGTCTTTGTGAATCGGTCATTGAACCGGACCAGGGTGTACAACCTCAGTGTATCGATTATGCGGCATGGTGTGGAATAGCCGGAGACCACTCTGTTTCAGCTATGGACATGACCAATATTGTTCTCCGATCCTCATGGATCCTTAAAGTAGCAGATATTACCGCCCAGCTGAAAGTCGGCCTTGACGAATCGCAGAAACGCAGTTCGCGTATCAATGCAGTAAGGATTTCGGATATAAGGCTGCTTCGCGCCGATCCGGAGTACGTTTCCAGGGCCGGGGAAAATAACGGCCATTTCCTGCTGGTTCTTCCGGCTGTGAATACCAAATCAACAACCTATTTTTCGTTGTGTTACAAGGAAGGGACAGAGATGAATACTGTTGGAACGTATACATGGCATCATCAAAGCGCCCTGTCGAAGGCTGCCCGCCTGAACTCAAAGGATCTTACATCCGAACAGCGGTCAGTCCTTGCCCTCTCGGCCCTGGCCGATGAGGCATTCGCAGCTCATTTTCTCGAGGATAGTTTTACTTCGGGACATGTGATGGGAATCTGGGGTGATGCTGCAAAACGCAAGGGAACACATGATTATTACAATGAAGAGGGCGTGGATGCAACTACCTGGCAAGGTAAACAAATGGTATTGATGGGCGATGCAACGATGCGGGCAGAGGATGTGGAATGGACATCCGAAGCACTTCTCAGGAGTATGGAACAGGTGCTGGATGCAGTGAGCGGAACGATCAGGTTTAATCCTGCCTTTATCCAGGATGATCTTTCTCCGGCGATTCCTGATACATTCAACGTAAGCAAAGCTATGGTGATGCCACTGCGCCCGATTGATGATAAAGTGAGGATTTTATGCGACACCGTGTTGATGGCAACCCCAATTCCGGGTTTGACTGCCGGGATGGGACAATTTCCAAGATTCCGGGCTGAAATGGGTCCTTTTGTCGGGGTTAGTGGCGCAGCCAACCTCAATTACCTGGATGGTGGATTTTTCGACTTTCAAAAGGGTTACGGCGTCACTGCCGGATTGGAACTTGGCCTGCGTGTAGGATTGGGAATGGAAGGGGTATTGAACGAAGCAGGCGATGGGCTGGTCTTCCTCGATCTTGGCGGCCGTATTGATTTAAGTTCCAGCCAGGCTTATGATGGCTCCCATGACAACCCTGATTTAAAAGGATATGGTTCAATGATTTCAGCTATTCCATCCCGCTTCGCTATTACTGTCCGCTTCAGATTACCCTTCTTCCTGATCCCGGGCGACCTGGTGATTTTAGCGCCTGTTTTGGCGCTGGTATCTCCGAATTCCATGCAACGCGTTGTCACAACTGCGGCAAATGGAGGTTTGATCCCCTGGCAAACGGGTTTGCCAACTCCTGTGGGGAGATTCCAGTTCGTGCTGGGACGGGAGGTTGCAATCAGTATGTATGGAGTGGGAAAAGAATCAGATACTTACTCGGTATTTCCGCCAGATGAAGAAAAATCATCCGGGTATTTCAAAATGAATACCACCAGGTTTGAATTCCCGATCGTGGAATACCGTCCTTTCCGTACCTATTCTTCTCGACAGACAGGGAGTCTTCTTTTTCAATTACATGCTGGTTTTGATGTTCCGGGCAGACGGGCGCCAGCCACGAAGGACTTTGATGGTTATGAGTTACCTGCAACTCGAACCATCTGGTATGCCGGGATCCGGCTTGTTTTTGACTACCGGTATTATTTTTCTGGTACAAAGAAGTAAAGTGTCCTGACAAATACTGTGTCGGACAATGGAAGACAGATCCAGCCCTGATAAATTATGGAACTAAAAAAACAGGAACAGATAAAGGATATACCCTGTTATCGCCACAAGCATTATACTGAATACGGCGATGATCTTGTTCCGCTGACTGGTGTTCAGTGCCTTCTGCAGTTCAACCATACAGAAAATAATTGAAATGAGGCTTCCGGTGATAATCCCGGTCCCCTGGATGATATGCTTGACCTGGGCGCTGAGAAGCGGGGTGTGGTGCACCATGCCCTCATGGAGCGGAAAGCCCATCGCCACTTTCAGGTTATGATAAAGGGTCATCCCGTAAAAAGCAACGCCGTGTATGGAAGTGAGGTTGACAAGGGCGAAAAAAATGTACGGGATCAGAAAAAACCCGAAAAACCTGAAATTGTATTTTTGCGATTGCCTGGTCACCGGACGCATGATATGGCTGAAAATATAAAAAAGTGAGAAAGAAAGCCCGGTGAAAACGATGATGACCAGGAGCTCATTCCAGATAATATTTTCAAACCCGACAACCCGGTTCATCTTTCCTATGTAATCTTTAATAAGGTACAAGGCAATCGAAAACCCGATAAAGCTGCTCGCAAATGCCGACTCTGCCTGGCTCAATCTGATATTCGACAGGAATCCTTCAACAGGAGAGCGCAATTCAATGCGCGGGGAATCATTGGGGCAGCTTTTCAGGCAATTGCCGCAGGAGATACAATCGGCATCCATGTCATGTTTTTTTACACAGAGACCCATCGGGCAGCCATTGTATTTTTCACTTCCCTGGAGGCATTCAAATTCTTTACATTCACTGCAGAGCTTGTTATCCTTGGTCATCTTTATGATCCTGAGCCTTGAAAAAACACCTCCACCGACTCCAAGGGGGCACAGGTAGCGGCACCAGGTCCGCCTTTTGAATAAAGCTCCAGAGACCATCGCCATAGTGAAAATTGCGAGCAATAAAATACTGGATGCGGCAGTTGAACCGGGCATATGCACCAATGCCTCAATAGCGAGGATCACAATGAAAAAGGCATAGGCAAACCAGACCCCGTACTTTTTGAGAAATAGCGGGGGATGAATTTCATTGCCGACCATCTTTTGTACCAGGTCGCCTGCCTTACTGAACGGGCATATCCCGCACCAAAACCGGCCCAGCAAAACAAAAGTAACCGGTAACATCGACCACATCACAACCCACATCACGGATAAGCCGGCATTTCCGCCCTCGGCCTGCTCACCAAACAACAAAACATATAAAAGGTAAAAAGAACCGATAAAAACCGGTATCCTGACAATATCAGGGTACCACTTCCAGCGAAGGATGGCCTCAACAGATTTCAGCCTTTTCATGAAGCAGGGTAGGATTTTTTAATGGTCAGGATATTCTGGCCCTCCAGCCGCTTATAGCCCAGGTGATCAGCCAAATGCCGGACCATGTGAAAACCAAGACCCTGGAAGGATATCTCTTCGAGGGGTGCATTCAGATCAATCGCCGGTATCACCATAGGATTGAATTCATCATTACGGTCCTTCACGGTTGCAGTGATACTGCCCGTCTCCGGCAAAAGAGAGATGTGAACTTTATGATCACACTGATCCTCTTTCTGATGATTGACAATGCTGGTATATACCTCCTCCAGGATAATGTTCAGATCGAGGATGGTTTTAACCGGAACCTGATACCGCATCAGGTCTTCAAGAATAATGGCCAGTTTATCCAGCTCGAAAATATCCCCCTTCAGCTCAATATCGATTTTCCTGGCGCCCCGGGCCCCCGGCGTCCGTCTCTTTTCTGTATGAGACCGGTAAATTTTTAAAAGGTATCCCGATAAAATGATGAAGACAACAACGGATAAAAAAGAGAAAAGGATGATCTGGTTGAAGGTCATTTTTACAGGGCAGCGCTATGGGTCTGTGTCTGAATGGACTAAATGATGGCTATATTCAAACAAAGATATATATAATTTTTTGCCTGTTTGTAAAACTGTAATAGATTATAACAGTATCGTTTACCGGCTTCTCTCAGAAAGGAGTCCCGAATATTCGATTGTTCATATGGATTAAAACGCTATTTTTAACGCGTCGAATTTCGGGGGAGTTTATCGATTACAAAAATCTCATCTCTAACGTTTAAATGATTCTATGGAAAAGGAACCGAACCAGATTCCGGGAATAGGCGATCATCCGGAGGAGGCGCCGCTTCACGGTTACAACAACCGGGAGGTCTTCTATTTTTATGACCAGGAGAAGGGATATATCCAGAAGGTCGGACCCCATAACAACACGGTCCAGGTGCTTATCAGGCAGGGCTGGGATATTATCGGGGACAAGATCGAAGAAACCCGTAAAAAGGCGGAGGCCGGCGTGGTGAGCCCGATCGCGTTCCATATGGAACGTTGCCTGATGGACCTGGTGACCCTGGCAGGCTATTCGGGAATTCCGAAGTGGAAGATCAAACGACACCTGAAGCCATCCGTTTATAAAAAGCTGGATGAGAAGACAAAAAGCAGGTATGCCGAAGTCTTTGGGATTACCATCG
>JBAXRT010000120.1:0-9211 GCA_037131065.1 bacterium
AAGCGCCTTGTATCTTGCATCTTGCATCGGCGCGAAGCGCCTTGTATCTTGTATCTTGCATCGGCGTGAAGCGCCTTGTATCTTGCATCTTGCATCGGCGCGAAGCGCCTTGTATCTTGTATCGCAAGCGTAGCGAGCATTGCATCATTTATTTCTCATACTTCATCTCCGCCAGGCGCTTGTAGTGGTCATAACGCCACTTTGCATTCTCCTCGGCGGCTTTGAAGAGTTCGGCGGCCTCCTCCGGGAAGGTCTTCTCGAGGGAAGTATAACGCACCTCGCCGTTGAGGAACTCCTGGAACTTCGACCAGTCGGGCTCTTTCGAATCGAGGGTGAAGGGATTCTTTCCCTCGGCGGCATTCACCGGGTTATACCGGTAAAGCTGCCAGTAACCGGCCGTTACGGCGCGGTCCATCTCCTCCTGGGTCTTGCCCATTCCAAGCTTCATCCCGTGGTTGATACAGGGTGAATAGGCGATAACGAGCGATGGTCCCTTGTAGGATTCGGCCTCCTTGATCGCCCTGAACAGCTGGCTGTTGTTGGCTCCCATAGCAACCTGGGTAACATAAACATACCCGTAGGTCATCGCCATGGCGCCGAGGTCCTTTTTCCTGACCTTCTTACCCGATGCGGCAAACTTGGCCACCGCCCCGATCGGGGTCGATTTGGATGACTGTCCGCCGGTATTCGAATAAACTTCGGTATCAAGCACCAGGATGTTGATATCCTCACCGGAGGCGATCACATGGTCGAGACCTCCGTAACCGATATCATAGGCCCAGCCGTCGCCGCCGATCACCCAGATCGATTTCTTTATCAGGTACTGGCGCAGATCGAGGAGGTCTTTGGCAAGGGGATTGTTCTCTTTTTCAAGGAGCGGGATCAGTTTGGCTGTTGCAACTTTTGAATTTTCGGCATCATACATCCCGTCGATCCACTCCCTCATGGCATCGAGGGTTGAAGCGTTCATCATGTTCTCCTTGATGGCGGCACGCATCTTATCGGCCATTCTTTTCCGTAACTGGGTAATACCAACAGCCATCCCGTATCCATACTCGGCATTGTCCTCAAACAGGGAGTTTGCCCATGCGGGACCCTGTCCCTGCTTATTGGCACGGTAAGGGGTGAAGGGTGCAGTACCTCCGTAAATCGAGGAGCAACCGGTAGCATTGGCAACCAGCATACGTTCACCGTAAAGTTGGGTGAGGAGTTTGATATAGGGTGTTTCACCGCAGCCGGCACAGGCTCCCGAGAACTCGAAGAGCGGCTGTGCAAACTGACTATTCTTGAAGGTCTTGAAACGGTCGGCCCGTTCGGGTTTGTAGGCAACACTTCCGATCAGGTAATCCCAGTTCTTCATCTCGCCCAGCTGGCTTCCGAGGGTACGCCACTCGAGGGCCTTGGTCTTGGCAGGACAAACATCGATACAGTTGCCGCAGCCTGTGCAGTCGAGGGTGCTCACCTGGATGCGGAACTCGAGTCCGGCCAGCTCTTTCCCGATCGCCTTCAGTGTTGACATTCCTTCCGGTGCGTTCTTCTTTTCATTCTCATCCAGCAGGAAGGGACGGATCACAGCGTGGGGACAAACATAGGCGCACTGGTTGCACTGGATACAGTTGGCGGGGATCCACTCGGGAACATTCACGGCAATACCGCGGCGTTCGAGCTGGGTCATCCCGCAGGGGAAGGTACCGTCTTCCCTGCCCAGGAAGGCGCTCACGGGAATATCATCCACGTCCATTGCACTTACCGGGTCGAAGATCTGCCTGACAAATGCAGGAATGTTGGGATCATCGGCAACCGGCTTCAATTCAATGTTTGCCCATTCGCCCGGGATCTCAATCTTCGTCAGTTCACCCCCGCGGTCGATGGCGGCGTGGTTCATCTTCACGATCTCTTCGCCTTTGCGGCCATAGGTCTTGGTGATGGCCTTCTTCATATCGGCAACCGCCTTTTCGAAGGGGATCACGCCGGATACCTTGAAGAATGCCGACTGCATGATCGAGTTGGTTCGGTTTCCGAGACCGATCTCCTCGGCAATTTTGGTGGCATCGATGATATAAAAATTGATCTTATGGGCCGCGAGGTATTTTTTCATGCGGTCCGGAAGCCTCTGTTTGGACTCTTCTGCATCCCAGATGGAGTTGAGCAGGAAGGTCCCGCCATCCTTAAGGCCTTTGAGCAGGTCATATTTTTCGAGGTATGCCGGTACGTGACAGGCAACAAAATCGGGGGTGATCACCAGGTAGGGGGAGCGGATGGGACTGTCGCCGAAGCGGAGATGGGAGACCGTCACACCGCCCGACTTCTTGGAGTCATAGGCAAAATAGGCCTGGGCATATTTGTCGGTATTGTCGCTGATGATCTTGATGGAGTTCTTGTTGGCACCCACCGTTCCGTCGGAACCGATCCCGAAGAATTTGGCCGAGAAGGTCCCCTTCGGGCTGATGCTGATCTCCGGCATGAGCGGCAGGGAATGGAAAGTGACATCATCCACGATCCCGACGGTGAAGTGGTTCTTCGGTTCCTTTGCCTTCAGGTTATTATACACGGAGACGATCTGGGACGGGGTGGTGTCCTTTGAACTGAGTCCGTAACGGCCGGCAATGATCATGGGGCGTTCGGGACGGTCGTAGAACATGTCGCGGATATCGAGGTACAGCGGATCTCCGTTGGCGCCCGGTTCCTTGGTGCGGTCGAGAACGCAGATCCGGTTTACGGTGGAAGGAAGCACATTGAAGAAATATTTTGCAGAGAAGGGGCGATAGAGGTGAACCGAGATCAGTCCGACCTTCTCTCCCTTTTCCATCAGGTAATCGATCACCTCCTTGGTGGTATCGGTCACCGAACCCATGGCGATGATGACGTTCGTGGCTTCCGGGTGTCCGTAATAGGTAAAGGGATGATAAACGCGACCCGTCAGCTTTGTGATCTCCTGCATGTAGCTCTCAACGATGTCGGCTACCGGCTCATAGAAACGGTTCGAAGCTTCCTTGGCCTGGAAGAAGATGTCGGGGTTCTGGGCAGTGCCGCGGGTGACCGGGTGTTCGGGGTTCAGGGCCCTGTCGCGGAACTCCTGTAAAGCCTTCATGTCGAGCAGCTTTGCCATGTCCTCATTCTCGAATGATTCGATCTTCTGTACCTCGTGGGAGGAGCGGAAACCGTCGAAGAAATGAACGAAGGGAAGCCTTGCCTTGATGGCGCTCAGGTGGGCAACGCCGGCCAGGTCCATGATCTCCTGCACGCTGCCTGAAGCGAGCATGGCAAAACCGGTCTGGCGGGTTGCATAAACGTCGCTGTGGTCGCCGAAAATGGAGAGGGCATGGGCAGCGACCGTACGGGCGCTCACGTGGAACACGCCGGGAAGAAGTTCACCGGCCAGTTTGTACATGTTGGGGATCATCAGCAGGAGTCCCTGGGAGGCAGTAAAGGTGGTGGTAAGGACACCAGCCTGGAGTGAGCCGTGCACGGCACCG
The DNA here is from genome assembly GCA_037131065.1 of bacterium. Lineage (GTDB taxonomy): Bacteria > Bacteroidota > Bacteroidia > Bacteroidales > FEN-979 > JBAXRT01. Next base: position 3,477 of record JBAXRT010000120.1, read on the forward strand.
GCAGCACCGGCTTCGCTCTGCATTTCAACGACCTTCACCTCATCCCCGAAAATATTCTTGCGGCCATAGGCAGCCCACTCATCAACGTTCTCGGCCATGTTCGATGACGGTGTGATGGGGTAGATCGCCGCAACTTCCGAAAACATGTAGGCCATATGCGAAGCAGCCTGGTTCCCGTCACACGTGATAAATTTTTTATTTTTCTTCATAATATATTGATTGTTAATAATTTGGTTCTGAGGTTGTGAATTTAATAACAATTTGCAAATTTACTATTTCTTTTGATAAAAGAGAAGTGGAGGGAATAAAAAGATGGGAGATGAGACCCTTCGGGTCTGATAGAGGATTGGAGATGGGGGATGGGAGATGAGAGATCCCCCATCCTCCATCCCCTATCCCTTATCTGAACACCACCACCGTCCACCCTGCACCACCCCGTTCAAGCACCTCATCTTTGGCCGATTTTACCTCTTTCCTTGAACGCAGGTAATCGCGGGTCACCAGGCGGAGGACGCCGTTCCCTTTGCCATGCAGGATCCTGACCTCGTTTATCGACAGCATGGTGGCATCGTCAATGTATCGCTGCAGTATCGCCTGCGCTTCATCCACCCGTTTCCCGCGCAGGTCGAGGGTCAGTTCGAAGGAGAGTAGTTTGCGGTTGATGTCGTCGACGTAGCCCTGGTAAGGGGATTTAGGGGAATTGATAATTGATAATTGATAATTGATAATTGGATTTTGAGAACCTGAAACCTGAGACTTGGAACCTGAAACCTGAGACTTGGAACCTGAAACCTGAGACTTGGAACCTGATTCTTCTCCTGTAAGTTTCTCCTTCATCTTATCCAAGTCCCGTCGTACCTCTTTCGTCTTCACCTTATCCGCCTGTGATTCCTTGATCTCCTTGACCGTCCGTTCGATCAGTTTGTTCGATTCATCGAGGAGTTGCCGGGCTTCGTTTCGGGCATTTTCGAGGATCTCCTTTTTCGACTTTTCCAGGTCATCTTTCAGCTTCTGATATTTCCGGATGGTCTCGGCCAGGAATTCGTCGGCGACACCCAGTTCACTCTCCTTTTTATTGATCTCCTGTTTCTCGACCTCCAGGTTCTGCAGTTCACGGTCGAAATCAAGCTGGCTTACACCGGTCTTTTTCCGGGCGTTATCCAGGACCTCCTCAGGAAAACCGACCTCATGGGCGATCTCAAAGGCAAAGGAGGAACCGGGTTTCCCGGTCTTCAGCTGGTAGAGTGGTTTCAGTTTCTTTGCATCGAAGAGCATAGCCCCATTGAAGATGCCACTTTCCCGTCCCGCGAGGAGTTTCAGGTTGGAATAGTGGGTGGTAACAAGGCCATAAGAACCTTTTGCATTGAGCGATTCAAGGGTTGCTTCCGCAATGGGACCTCCCAGGCTGGGATCGGTGCCCGTACCCATTTCATCAATGAGGAAAAGGGATTGTTCATCCACGTTCTCGATGAAAAATTTAAGGTTGAGCAGCTTGCTGGTATAGGTGCTCAGGTCGTTGTCGATGGACTGCTCATCCCCGATATCGATGAAGATATTCCGGAAAATGCAAAATTCCGAATCCTCCTTCACCGGCGGTAGCAGGCCACACTGGTACATGTACTGAACCAACCCGACCGTCTTCAGGCAAACCGATTTCCCCCCGGCATTCGGCCCTGAAATGACCAGGATACGTTGCTCCCCGTCCAGGGAAATATCCAGCGGAACGACTTTCTTCTTTTGGGATTTGTGGGAGAGATAAAGCAGAGGATGAATGGCGTGGTGCCAGGTTAAGGATAAGGGATAGGGGATTGGGGATTGGGGATCTCCCATCTCCCATCCTTTTACGGAACTTGGTTTCATCCCTCCAATCTCAATAGCAAACATCGCCTTAGCCCGTAAAAAGTCAATCTCTCCCAGGAAATGGTAGTTTTTTATCAGTTCTTCAATGTCCGGCCGCAAAGAGTCGGCGAAGGCTGTCAGGATCCTGATGATCTCTCGTCGTTCGGCATATTCGAGTTCACGGATCTCATTATTTACCTCAAAACTACCTGCAGGTTCGATATAAACTGTCTGGCCTGTCGCCGATTCGTCATGGAGGAATCCCGGGATCTTTCTTTTGTGGTTGCTGACCAGCGGAATAACAAGCCGTCCGTTCCGGATCGTGATATCGGTATCGTCGGGAGTCCACCCGCTCTTTTTCGCCTCTTTAAAACTCTGGATCACCATCCTTTCAACTGAATTCTGCTTGGCAGTCTTCTCCCTCCTGATCTTCAGCAATGCCGGGGAGGCGTTGTCTCTGACCTGGGACTTGTCATTTATGAGGGTTTCCACTTTCTTAATTACTGAAGCAAGATCCAGGATACAGGATGCAGGATTATCCATGTCGTATCCTGTATCGTGCATCCTGCATCCTGCATAGAGACAGGGATATTTTTCCTTACGTAATCCTATAAAAACAAGCACCGACTGTATTGTCTGCATCGAAAGCTTAAGCTCCGAAAGCTGTTCGGGCTCCATGTAGGTCCCGGGGATCCTGATCCGGAGCAGTTCAGGGATCAGATCGTAATAGTCCTGGGTAGGGAAATTCTCTTCAAACTGCTGGATGGTTTTCATTTCAGCCGTCAGCGTGAGCATTTCGCTTATCTCATCCTGATTTGTTGAAAAACTGATCTTTTCAACCAGGTCGATTCCAAGATTTGAAAGACAACGATTCACGATCATCTCCCTTATCTGATCGAAGCCAAGTTTTTGTTCAAAGTTTGAAGGATATAGCATGATGCAAAGGTAGCAAAAGAAGATGGGAGATTATAGATGAGTGATGAGAGGAGATGACCCCTCCCGTCACCCTCCCCTTGAAGGGGAGGGACAGGGGTGGGGTCAATATAAGCCCACTGTCTCCTTTCTCTTAGATTCTGTAAGATAAAGGCCGCCCATCCCCCATCATTTTAAATCCATTTTAACAATTTTTAAGAATTTTGTTTCGCCTCCAGGCAACCTTTTTTGATTTCACATAATTTTCTTTTATCTGTCTGCCTTTCAATCCTTTAATCCCGTATCCTGCATCCTGCATCCTGCATCTTGTATCACCCACAACAGCGCTTAGGGGCTAATAACCAGTCAGGTTATGACCATCCCGTTGGAGGGAATTGTTAATTAACTAACCGAATTGTACCTTTGCACCCCTTGCGAAAGTAAAACCCCAGAAATGAGTTTACGAGCAAAAACCACTGAACTTAAGAAACGGATGCAGGTTGCCTTTCAGGGCGGCGGTGAGCAGGCCCTCGAGAAGCAGAAAGCCTCCGGAAAGATGACCGCCCGGGAACGCATTTTGGCCGTCCTCGACCCCAACTCCTTCCATGAGTACGACCTTTTCGTAAAGCATGCCGGACAGGATTTCGACATGGACAAGAAGTACCTGCCCGGCGATGGCGTTATCACAGGTACGGGAAGCATCAGCGGCTACCCGATCTGCATCTTCGCCCAGGACTTCACGGTTGCCGGCGGTTCGCTCGGTTTGATGCACGCCAAGAAGATCACCAAGATCATGGACCACGCCATGAAGATGAAGGTGCCCCTGATCGGGATCAACGACTCCGGCGGCGCGCGTATCCAGGAGGGGGTGAACTCCCTGGCCGGCTATGGCGAGATCTTCTACCGCAACACCCAGGCTTCCGGCGTCATCCCGCAGATCTCCGTGATCCTCGGTCCCTGTGCCGGCGGCGCGGTCTATTCGCCCGCCCTTACCGACTTCGTCTTCGTGGTGAACAACATCTCCAAGATGTTCATCACCGGTCCGGAGGTAATCAAGACCGTACTGGGAGAGGAGATCTCCATGGAGGACCTCGGCGGTGCCCGCGTGCATGCCGAGATCACCGGGAATGCCCACTTCTATGCCGAGAGCGAATCGGAATGCTTTGAGCAGATCAAGCAGCTCTGCAGCTTTATTCCCTGGAACAACGAAAAGAAGGCCGAGGTCTTCCCGAAGAAGGCGCCGAAATCAAGACAATATAAACTGGAGCAGATCTTCCCGACCGACCCGATGCAGCCCTACGATGTGCGCGACATCATCCGTTCGATCGTGGACGATTCCGACTTCTTCGAGATCCAGGAGCTCTGGGCCGCCAACATCGTGATCGGCTTTGCAAGGCTCGACGGACAAACCGTCGGATTCGTGGCCAACCAGCCCATGGTACTTGCAGGCGTCCTCGATGTCGACTCGAGCGACAAGGCCGCGCGATTCATCCGCTTCTGCGATGCGTTCAACATCCCGCTGGTCACCCTCGTCGACCTGCCCGGGTACCTGCCCGGCGTTGACCAGGAGCATGCCGGCGTTATCCGTCACGGAGCAAAAGTACTCTATGCTTACAGCGAAGCCACCGTTCCAAAACTTACCGTGATCCTTCGCAAAGCTTACGGCGGAGGGTACATTGCCATGTGCTCCAACCACCTCCGTGCCGACTTCGTCTTTGCCTGGCCCACGGCCGAGATCGCCGTGATGGGCCCCGAAGGCGCGGCCAACATTATCTTCCGAAACGAGATCAAAGCAAGCGACAACCCCGAAGATACCCGCAAACGACTCATCGAAGAGTACCGCCAGAAATTTGCCAACCCTTACGTTGCCGCTGCCTACGGTTATGTTGATGCCGTCATCGAACCCAGCGAAACCCGGAACTTCCTCACACACTCCCTCACCATCGCCCAAAGCAAGCGTGAAACGACGCCGAAGAAGAAGCATGGGATTCCACCTTTCTAATTACTAAGGACTAGTGACGAGTGACGAATTAATTTTAGATTTTAGATTTACATATTACCCTGTCACCTTGTTACCTTGTTACCCTGTCACTAATGACGAATGACTAATGACTAATGACGAATGACGAATTATGAGCGACGATATACAGTTCGAAAATTTTACCGTTGACGAGACGACATTCAGGACACAGCTTACCAGGAAGTACCTGGCCCGGAAGCCCTATGTCCCGGCGGATCCTAAGAAGGTCTTCGCCTTCATCCCCGGCACGATCGTCAAGATCTTCGTGAAAGAGAACCACAAGGTCAAGAAGGGTGAAGAGCTCCTCGCCCTCCAGGCCATGAAGATGAACAACCACCTCATCGCACCCGATAACGGCACCGTCAAGAAGATCCATGTGAAGCAAGGGGATGTGGTCGTGAAGAACCAGTTGCTTGTTGAGTTGAAGTGATCCCTTGAGTAGATTGTAACAGATGGGGGATGGGAGATGGGCGATGGGAGATGGGAGAATCGGCAGTCTTTTAAATAAATTTGCCTATACTGAATCACCGGGATGAAAATTATTACTGAACCGACATCGCTCAGGAAACTTTGGGATAACCGGGAGACCGGTTTTACCGAGATGGTGAAAATCGTTGTCGATGTATCCACTGAAATTTCATAAAACCCTGACGCCTGAAAAATGGTCTGATTATAGCAAATCGAAACAATTGCTTATGATTGCCAACGAACTGAACCGTGCCGGGACATGGCTTGAAAAGGGAGATTATGAAGACGTGGATCGCTGCTATGAAAGGGCTTTTGAACTGACTGACCTTACTGTTTGCGACCAGAAATGGAGGAACTCTTTGAAGGAGTTACTCAGGTTCAGGGAGATTCTTGGATATCTCTATGTTTCAAAAAATCCGGCCTTAAATAAATTAACACAATCAACCCTGATTGCCCTCACTTCTGGGTCATACAATATGCTGAATGCAGTAGGCAG
>JBAXRT010000121.1:0-9085 GCA_037131065.1 bacterium
GGTCCTGATTTCAGAAACTGTCTTGTGAATGATGTAAAAAGAGCCCTCCATACCACCTTCGAATTTTCACATTCAAAAGAGAACGGATTCGAAAATCAGCACTGGGAGATTTACAAATATTTGAATTACAGGTTGGTAAAACTCAATTAAACGGCATCCGGCACTGCAAGCAGCGGGATGTTCGTGGCAAAAAGGTTTTTCTTCGTGATGTTTTTCGTGAAAAGCATATAGAAGAGGCTCCTCTTGTGCGGGTGGAATGCAATCAGATCGATCTCGTTTGATATAACATAGTCATCAATGGCCTTCTGATTGTCATCCTCGTACTCCCGGACCTCAAAACGGATTATTTCCTGCTTTTCCTCTTTCCCGAACCTGGTCTGGATCCCTTTCATCCTATCGTATTCATCCCTGATCTTTGATTTATTAAGGAAGTGGACTACCCTGAGCAGTGGAGTGAAGGTGTTGAAGATTTCGAGGATCTTGGTGATGATGTTTACGTTGGATGGTGCAAGATCGGCCATGAAAAGGATTTTACTGAAACCCTTGAAGGATTTCATTTCAGGGACCGTAAGGACCGGGACCTGCACATGGTCGACCAGGAAGGTTGAGACTTTTCCCCATACATTGATGTTGTTGCCTTTTCCCCTGGAGCCCATCACCACCAGGTCGGGCTTGTACTCTTTTACCACCATTTTTAGCTCGTGCTCGATCTCTCCGCCAGCGAGTGTTGAAGTGACCATCACTCCCTCAATCTTATCTTTCGCGATCATGGTTTCCGTCTTCTCAACAAGCTCCCTGATGTTTCTCTCGGCCTGGTGGAAGATCTCTTTCATCAGCTCCTCATTGTAGATCGTACTCATGTCGAGGGTATCGGGGAAACTGGTATCGGCAAGGAAGATCTGATCGAAGTAAGTGTGAAAAATGTGGATCTCTGCGCCCTCAATTTTTGCAAGTTCAAGGGCGTACTTACAGGTGATGTCGGTATGGCCTGAAAAATCGACCGGTACGAGAATTTTTTTCATGGAATTTTGTTTATTCGTGATTCCCTGTTGAATATGATTATTACAAATTTAGTAAATCCATCAAGATTTTGCAATTTTCATTATCTGAATGCAGACTCATCAGCCTCTCTTTTCTCTTAGTGATCAATGCTTCGGTGAAATCCTTGTTCTCCAGTTCCCTTATCCGTGTGCGGAACTCCTCCGGCGTCCGGGCAATTTCGCAGAGATCTGCCAGCTCCGTTCCGTGAACCATCTCGGGGCTGACAAGGCAGAATCTCCCGTTAAAAAGGGCATTCAGCAGTTTCAATTTCAGTCCTGTAGCCTGGAACGAGACCATAATATGGATATGGGCATCCCTGATGAGCGCCTTCATTTCATTCTCGTCCGGGTTTGCAACAACCTTTACGTCCTGTCTTGACTTTGCAAGAGTTATCAGGCTTTCCGGCGGGTTGAGGCCTGCTATGACCAGGGGTGCCATTCCATCCTCCATCACCTTGCGGATCAGGAATTCGGCGGCCAGGCTATTCTCCGGCACCCCCAGCTGGCCGTGGTAAAGGTTGTATTTTCCTTTTCCGCTTAGTGACATAACCTCAGCCGATCCGTGGAAACTGGGCAGGTAAACGACCTTTTTTTCCGGGAAGCAGGTCTCAAGATAACGGTTATCCTCCTTTGAAACGGTCAGCATAAGGTCCGCATGAAAAAGGATCTTCTGAAAATATTTGAGTTTAATGCTTTCGGCCAGGTAGAACATTTTGGGAAATATCCTTTTCTCCGCCTTGAAAAGGTGGTAGTAGTAATGATGTTCAATATTACTTTCGCGGTAGATTTTCAGACGGTTCCTGAGACGACTGTCCGCAAGAAAATAACAGCTATGGATCCCCTCGAAAAGTATCGGATAGTCATCGTGGAGCAGATCTTTTAGGAGAGCGGATGATCTTCGGCTGTTGACGATATAGGGTTTGAAATGGAGGGAGGGTGGGACTCCCTCTTCCCTTTGATAATAATGGACCACATGACAAAGTTGCTCAAGCATGGAAGCCCGCTCCCGTTTGTATTCAAAACAGTGAAGGTGCACCTTGACCCCGGCACGTGAGAGTGCGACGATCTTGTAGAAAATATCGATAACCCCTCCATAGGTGGGAGGGTAGGGGATGTCGAAAGAGACGATATGAAGGTGCTTATCGGTGGTCATGTTCCGGTTGTCTCTGAAAAGATCCTCTTTAGTTTTTCCTCCTCATTCTCCCAGCAGAGTTCAGCTGCCGCGACGGGCATGTTCTTCCGGTAATCCATAAGCTGTTCCCGGTTGCCGAGAATTCCTTCGATGGTGGCGGCAAGCTCACGCGGGTCGTGGCTTACGATGAATGATCCGATGTTGTATTGTTCAACGATCGCCTTCATTTCAGGAAAAGGAGAGACAAGCACAGGGATATTGGCCTGGATATAATCCATAAATTTATTTGGGAGCGCGAAGTAATAGTTGATACAGACATTTTTTTCGATTGAGAGGCCTATATCGCCCAGGAGGGTGTACCGGTGGAGTGATTCGAGAGGAATTGCACCGGCAAGGATCACCCGCTTTTCAAGATGCTTTCTCTTAACCCTCTCCTTGAGTTCATTAAAAATATCGCCGGTGCCGAGGATCAGGAATACTACATCCTGCCTGATGAATTCCATGGCATCGATAGCCTCTTCAAGCCCGCGGTCAACATTCACGGCTCCCTGGTAAAGGATGACCTTTTGTTGCGGTCCAATCCCGAGTTCAGACCGGTCAATGGCCACAGACGGTCCTTTCCGGTCGGGGACATTACGAATTACCTCAATGGTTTTTCCATACTCCCTGCCATAGATCCCGGCGATGGACCCGTTTACGGCATATATTTTTTCAAGGTGAGGGAAGGTGATATCTTCCAGCCATTTCCAGATAGAAGTTACGCTCTTACGGCCTACGAGTTCAGGAACTCCCCGGTAATATTCATGACAATCGTGCACCAGTACTGGCTCCTTATCATTCCTGAACCATCGCAGCCATTTTTGTGCGAAATAGTTTGCCGGCAGGGTATCCAGGTCGTTGGAAACAAGCAAATCAGCCCTTTTCACCAGCAGTAACAGAAAGAGACGCAGGTTGAATTCAGCATAAAAAAGCGGTCCCTTTTCGAAGAGCAGGACCATCCGGCGTGTCTGGTAACTCCGTATGGGCACAGGCAGGCTGTCTCTTTTTTTTCTGCCGATCTGCATCACATCATACCCCATTTTTACTAAGGTCCGGCAGGTACGGTCAACCCGCTGGTCGGTAACCAGGTCGTTGGTGACAGAGACGATCGCCTTTTTGTTTATCATTTACCCGCTTTTCGTAAGGGGTGCTAACAAAAATACGGTTTTCGTCCGATTTTCATCATAAATGGTTTATTTTTGAATTATTGAAAATAGCTGAAAACATATCCCTGAAACCTTATCATACCTTCGGAATTGAAGTGAAGGCAAGGTATCTCGCGGAACTTACTGACAGAAAGGAACTCCCGGGTTTTTTGTCCTCCCTTGGGAAAGATCATAAACCGTTATTATTCATCGGAGGGGGAAGCAACCTTCTTTTTACCAGGGACTTTCAGGGAACGGTGGTTCGCATCATGACCAGGGGAATCACTGTGAAGAAGGAGAACCCCGGGGAGGTATTTCTGGCGGCAGAGGCCGGTGAGCCCTGGGATGATGTGGTAAAATTCGCAGTCGGCAGGAACTGGGGAGGATTGGAAAACATGTCGCTGATTCCCGGAAATGCCGGGACTGCCCCAGTTCAGAATATCGGCGCGTATGGCGCCGAACTGAAAGATGTTCTCTGGTCGCTGGATGTCTTTGATCTCGGCACCTTGGAATCGCATACGCTGCTGAACAGCGAGTGTGGTTTCGGATATCGTGAGAGCATTTTCAAGCAGGCAAAGGGAAAGTTCCTCATCCTTGGTGTGACCTTAAAGCTTTCTAAGAAACCTGTTCTCAAGCTGGATTACGGACAGATCCGGGAAGAGCTGGAGCATTCAGGGGTTTCCGACCCCACCTTAAGTGAGGTGAGAGAGGCGGTCATTCGTATACGAACCAGAAAGTTGCCCGATCCTTCTGTCCACGGTAACGCGGGAAGTTTTTTCAAGAATCCTGTGGTAAGTGGTGAGTTACTCGACCAGATCCGGTTCGAGCATCCGGAAGTGGTCTTTTATCCCTTCGGGGATCAGTTCAAGATTGCTGCAGCCTGGCTGATTGAACAATGCGGATGGAAGGGCAGGAGGCAGGGCGATGCCGGGGTCTACCCGAATCAGCCTCTCGTGCTCGTGAACTACGGTTCGGCATCCGGGAAAGAGATCCTTGACCTGGCAAGCCAGATCAGGAACGCAGTCTTCGAAAAATTCGGTATTGCGCTTGAATCGGAAGTGAATATCTTCTGATCAGATCCTGATCATCCGGGTTGTTCCCCTGAATTTCATCCCTTCAACTACAACGAGGTAATATCCGGTAGGAAGAGTAGTTTCCCCTTTTCCAATTTCCAGTGTTAAGTTCTGTTCACCTTTTTCCAGTGTCCCGTTAAAAAGTGTCATAACGGGATTCCCGCCAAGGCTATAAATCCTGATCCCGATCCTGTCGCTGGTTGGAAGATAAAAGCGGAGGTTGGCGCTGCTTTTTACCGGGTTGGGAAAAAGTGAAAGAGCGATCTCATCCGGCTTGTTCTCTGATCTGATCCCGGTGAAAATGTCATCAAGATTTGCCTTGTAAGAAGATAAGCCATAGGTCCCGACGACTACTGTGCGGGTGGGTTTGTGAATCTTCATCATATAAATCGGCACGGCAGGAAGTCCGTTCCATATCCACGACCAGGTCAACCCACCATTCTCCGTACCGTAGACTCCTGCATCGGTTCCAACCATCAATCTTCCCGGAAAGTCCGGATCGACGACAATGTCATTGACCGGGAATTCAGGAAGGTTTCCGGTTATGTCGGTCCAGTTCTGCCCAAGGTCGGTCGATTTGAGGACATGGGGAAGCACTTCATCCCATCGGAAGCCGGAAAGCGTGGCATAGATTGTCTGGGAATCGAAGGGGTCGGTGGCAACCCGGGTGATCCACCGTTCGGGAAGCCCGGCCGACCTGTCTGTCCAGGACTGACCTGCATTGGTTGATATCTGGAGTTTTCCGTCTCCTGTCCCTGCAATGACAATGTTCGCATCGATCTGGGAGATTGCAATCGTCGTGATCGTATAGAAATAGTTGTTGATTCCGTGGGTCAGGTCACCGCTGATCGCCTGCCAGCTGTCGCCTTTGTTAGTGGATTTCCACATGCGGTAGGTGCCGAAATAGAGGGTAGAGGAGTTGACGGGATCCATCGCGAGTGGGGCCGACCAGTTCACCCGGTCACCCGACATAGGGTCTGCAATATAATCCATGGTTGATCCTCCGTTTGTAAAGCGATAAAGATTCCCCCACTGATACTCGGCATAGAAAGTGTTGGAATTGGTATAATCAACCAGGGTGTACATGCCGTCACCTCCCAGGATAGGATCCCAGTCGCTGGTCCCACCTGTTAGGGTCCGGATGGTGTTGTTGTCCTGGGTTCCGCCATAGATTCTTTCCGGTTTAAGGTAATCGATATCGATTGCATAGAACTGAGTGAGGGGAAGGTTGTTGATCTTTGTCCAGCTGTTGCCGTTGTTGGTGCTTGTATAAAATCCCCCGTCGTTCCCTTCAAACAATTTGCCTGAAACATCATCGATATACATGGCATGATGATCCACGTGGAGATCCCAGTTCATGGAACCAAGGTCGGTCCAGGTATTCCCGCCGTTGTCGGAACGGTAAAGAGAGACCCCCATGACCCAGATCCTGTCGGGGTTTGAGGGAGAGACCCTGATCTGGCCGAAGTACCAGCCGAAGTTGCTGCTCATGTTGTACAGTGGTCCGTCGTTTTTTCGGGTCCAGGTGGCGCCGCCATCGGTCGTCTTGAAAATACCTACTTCATAATTGGCTAAGTCATAAAAGGCATAGAGGATATTCGGATCTGTTTTATAGATTGCAAGACCGATTCGGCCGACTGTGTTGTCGGTGAGCAGACCATTGGTAAGCTCGGTCCATGTATCGCCCCCGTCAACTGATTTCCAGATCCCGGATGAGTTCCCGAAAGAGTTGCGGTATACCAGTCCGCGTGTGCGTTCCCACATAGAAGCATAAAGGATCTGCGGGTTCACCGGATCCTGTACCAGGTCGATCGCTGAGGTGGAATCGTTCAGAAAGAGGACCCGCTGAAAGGAGGTTCCTCCGTTGGTGCTGCGGTATACGCCTCGCTCATCAGTAGTTGTGAAGAGATTTCCGCAAGCTGCAACGAAAACACGTTGCGAATTTGAGTAATCCACTACCACGCGGCCAATGTAAGCCGACCGTTCAAGGCCAAGATGCTGCCAGGTATTCCCGGCGTCGGTCGATTTGTACATCCCATTTCCCAGAAAGCTGAAACTCGATGAATTGGCCTCTCCGGTTCCAACATAGATGATATCATTGTTGTTCGGATCGATGGCGATATCCCCGACTGAGATCACAGGTACATCATCGAAAAGGTTGGTCCAGGTCAGTCCTCCATCAGTTGTCTTCAGCACGCCACCGGTCGCAGCTCCAAGGTAGATGGTCTGCAGATTATCGTGGGGTATCTCGACGTCGGTGATCCTGCCCCCGATGTTGTCGGGACCCGTAAAGGTCCATGGATTGGATCTCTGCGGCGCCTCCAGCATCAGTGCCCGGGCTTGCCGCACAGCTGCAAGGTAGGCATCGGTATTGATCCTGTTATAGGGGAACATCCGTTGCATGGCCATCCAGTCGTTGGGCTCCTGGCCAGGTTCGGAGGCGACAGAATGTTTGGAAGGACCGTGTTGCTGCTTTACTTTTTCTTTCCCGGTAAGGAAGAATGTCCCGGCAAGGACAAGGAGTCCCAGGACAGCAGTGCTGATAAGGAGGGTAGATCTTTTAATCATGACAGGAAATTTCGGAAAGGTTGGTTATTTTGTTTTTAAGGCGCCGACAAGGTCGCTCACAGACCGGATCCTGTGTCGTTCGAGATATTTTTCTATTCCTTCAATAATCTTCAGGGATGCCATTGGATCAATGAAACTGGCCGTGCCGACCTGGATGGCCGAGGCGCCTGCAAGGATAAACTCGATGGCATCGGTGGCATTCATGATCCCTCCGAGCCCGATGACCGGGACAGAAACCGCCTGGTGAACCTGGTATACCATCCGGAGGGCAACCGGTTTGATGGCGGGACCGGACAAGCCTCCTGTGACGGTTGAGAGAACAGGCCTGCGCCTCTCGGCGTCGATGGACATGCCAAGCAATGTGTTGATAAGGGTAATTACATCGGCTCCCCCGTCCACCACGGCTTTCGCCATCTCGGAAATATTGGTAACATTGGGAGAGAGTTTGACCATCAATACCTTTTTGTAAACTTTTCTTACGGCTGCAGTCACCTCGGCCGACATGGCCGGGACCGTACCGAAGGCCATCCCGCCCTGCTTTACATTCGGGCAGGAGATGTTCAGTTCGATGGCAGGGATCTTTTCAAGTTCGTTGATGCGTTCTGCGACCTCAACATACTCTTCGATGGTTGACCCGGAGACATTCACGATAAGGTGAGTGTTGAAATGGCTGATACGCGGGTAGATCTCCCTGCAGAAATGGTCGACCCCTTTATTCTGGAGGCCAACCGAATTGAGCATCCCGGAGGATGTTTCGGCCATGCGGGGATAAGGGTTCCCGTCACGGTTCGAGCCGGTGACTGCCTTGACAAAGATCCCTCCGAGCAGACCTGGATCAAAAAAGTCACAAAACTCCTCGCCATAACCGAATGTCCCCGATGCCGTTGTGACAGGGTTCTTAAAGTTAAGTCCGGCGATATTTACTGACAGATCAGTCACTTGTCATTAGTCATTAGTCATTTGCCCGACTGTTCACCATTTCAATCTTCTCGTATCAAACACCGGTCCTTCCATGCAAACCCGTTCATTCCCTTTGTCGGTTGGTGTCACACAGCAGAGGCAAACTCCGAATCCGCATGCCATCATGTTCTCGAGCGATGCTTCACAATGGACCTTATGCATGGCAGCGATCCTGGCTACTGCTTTCATCATCGGGTCTGGTCCGCAGCAGCAGATGTGTTTAAACCCGATCTTTTCTTTCTGGAAGATGGAGTGTTCCGTTATTAACCCTTTTTCTCCTGCCGATCCGTCGTCGGTGATTATGAGAAGGTCCCCGTATTTCGAATACTCCTCTGTTTCAGCGATTTCATTTTTATTCCGGAAACCAAGCAGAATCGTCGGGACGATCCCGTGATCATGAAGATACTGGGCGAGGAAGAGGAGCGGTGCGATGCCGCAGCCACCGCCGACAAGCAGTACTTTATCCGAGGCAGGCAAGGAAAATGAATTACCAAGCGGGTAGATCACGTTCAGCGAGCCGCCCTCCATCAATTTTCCAAGTTTCCTGGTGCCTTCCCCTTTGGCCTGGATAAAAAGTTTAATGATCCCGGGATCCCGGTCGATTGCATGAACGGAAAATGGGCGTCTCAAAAACGTTGAGGGGGAATCTTCAACAAGTACCTGGACGAACTGCCCCGGCAGGATTTCGGGCAATGGCCCGGGAACAAGAAGTTCAAGGATAAAATGCCGCTCGTTTAACCTGGTGTTTCTTAGGATCTTCAGATCCTGAACGAATTTTTTTTTCGGCATGATTAACCAATTCAACTTGCAAAGTTAGGGAAATTCTACAAGTTTAAGAATCATCTTTTCAATCATTAATTGATGAATTAATTAAACCGCTTATCCCCTTTAGTCAAGTTAAAACATATGAGTATCGTCATTCTTGGACCATCTCAGGTACTTGAATATGTTTGCCGGTACACGCATAAAGTAGCCATCAACAATCACTGCCTTATAGGGATGGACAAAGGGAAGACTGAGTTTACTTTGTCCTTGTTGCGGAAAGGGCAGGATGGTTACTATTGAACGATATTTGCCATCAATGCAGGGTACAGGCAGTTACGTTTGTTTCCTATGTGGAGGTTATCG
>JBAXRT010000122.1:0-9050 GCA_037131065.1 bacterium
GACTGAGCTCCGGTGTGTCGTGTGACATGAATTAATTGTAACTACCTGCTGCCGGGGTGATATCCCGGGGCACCGGCACAAGAATCGCTCGGATGGAATTCAGAACCATACTAAACGCCGATACGCTATGGCAGATGCCGACCAGCCGGTGACCGCGCGGACTGATGATCAAGGGGCATTTCTGACCGCCTCTGGTCCGGTAATGGGTTGTGGCCAGGTCGTCGCTCATCACCTGTAATCCGTAAAGAAGATAATCGAAATACTGGATCTCGGCAATGGGTCTTAAACCACGCAATGCAAGACCGATACCCTGGCCTGCGATGGTCGCTTCACGGATGCCTGTGTCGAAGACGCGGGTATCGCCATACTTTGCCTGCATTCCTTCAAGCGTCTGGTTGACCCCTCCGATCTTTCCCACATCCTCTCCAAAGATGACTGATAAGGGATTGTTCCCGAACAGGTGATCGTAGTTGGCCAGCAGCACTTCGCGTCCTGTTACTATCGGTGAATCATCCGAATAGATGGGGGGAACGGGCTCCACTTTCAGCGCGCTCCGGGATGATTCACTGTAAAGGTGCGAATTGTACCGTTGGGCGTTGGCCCTGGCCTGTTCCTCCATCCACACCTCGAGATCGGCCTTCATAGGCTTTTTCATGCTGCAGGTGGTACAAACATCCCGCATGATCTTTTTGGCCGCAGCGATCACATCTTTCCGGATGGGATCGGCCACCTTCTGAAGGTCCGCAACGATTTTATCGATCTTGTCCTGTTTCTTGCAGGGACAATTGGTCGTTTTGACAACCCTGATCATATGGTCCCGGTCGGCTTTGATCGGATCCTGGAAGGCTTTCCAGGCAGCGTCGCGGGCTGTTTTGGCAGTTTTTACGGCAGCTGCTTCAATGGCATCCAGCTCTTCAGCTGTAGCATGGTTCTCTGTAATAAGCCACTGGTGCATGCGGGGAATACAGTCATGATCCTTCTCCCAGGCCAGCCTTTCCGGTGTTTTGTAGCGTTCGTGCGATCCAGATGTGGAGTGCCCCTGGGGCTGGGTCAGCTCACGTACGTGGAAAATAACCGGAATATGCTCTTTACGGCAAAGGGTAATCCCCTCCTCGTACATTTCGTAAAGTGCGGGATAGTCCCATCCGTTGCATGAAAATAATCTGATGCCCGGTTTATTTTCATCCCCGGTGAAGCCTTTGAGGATCTCGGAGATACTCTCCCTGGTCGTCTGGAATTTGATCGGAACAGAGATGCCATAACCGTCGTCCCATACAGAAAGGGCCAGCGGCACCTGGAGGACCCCGGCGGCATTGATCGTTTCGAAAAAGTGACCTTCGGAGGTGGAAGCGTCTCCGATCATTCCAAAGGCAACCTCATTCCCCCGGACAGTGAATTTTTTTGCCGGTTCCCACATCGAAGGGGTATTCCTGAAAATTTTTGATGCAAGTGCAAGCCCTAGAAGCCTCGGCATCTGGCCGGCGGTTGGCGAGATGTCGCCCGATGAATTTTTTTGTTTTGTCAGATCTTTCCACTCCCCCTTTTCATCGAGACTGCGCGAGGCGAAGTGACAATTCATAAGCCTTCCGGCATTATCTGGGTTCCTTGTCAGATCAGGATCGCCATAAAGCTGGCTGAAAAAACGTTCCGGTGTATAGAGTCCGGCGGCCATCATAAAGGTCTGATCACGGTAATACCCCGACCGCCAGTCGCCATCGCGGAAAAATTTAGCCTTGATGATCTGAGGGATCTCCTTTCCGTCGCCGAAAAGGCCGAAATTGGCCCTGCCACCGAAAACCTCCCGCCTTCCTAACAGACTTATCTGCCTGCTTTCATTGGCCAGCTGGTAATCTTTCAGTAACTCGGCTTTATCGAACTTTCTTTTTTTCGCCATTTGAAAAAGTGATGGAGTGATTGTGATTAATAGTTTTCGGCCATGATTTCGAAATATCCGATCGGATGATCACAGCACGGACAATTCTGTAATGCCTTTTTTCCGTAATGGATATAGCCGCATTTACGGCAGATCCAGAATGTTTTTTCCTCTCTTTCAAATACCCTGCTGTTTTCAAGGTTTGTGAGCAGCTTGCGGTATCTCTTTTCATGATGTTCCTCCACTCCGGAAATCAACTTGAAAGCTGTGGCAACTTTCGGGAAACCTTCCTCCGAGGCTACTTTGGCAAATTCGGGATAGAGAGATTCCCACTCCTCCTGTTCCCCGTCGGCTGCGGCTTTCAGGTTCTGGGCTGTGGTCCCGATGATCCCTGCCGGGTAGGTGGCAGTAATCTCCACCGCTCCTCCTTCGAGAAAACGGAAAAAAATCTTGGCATGCTGTTCCTCGTTTAGAGCTGTTTCGGCGAAAATAGCGGAGATTTGTTCAAATCCTTCTTTCTGTGCCTGTTTTGAAAAGAAAGTATAGCGGTTCTTAGCCTGTGATTCACCGGCAAAAGCTTTCAGCAGGTTCTTTTCGGTCCGGGTTCCTTTGATACTTTTATCCATGGCAATTTCTTTTTTTTACCAAAGATAAAAGGAATTTTCTACATTTTCAGCTATCAATTTTCCCTTCTCGGTGGAGGATTCCGGGCGACAGAGTAATTCAGCCGATAGGTATATACTCTGACTTTCCAACACCGCATATAGGACAAACCCAGTCGTCGGGGATGTCATTGAACGACGTTCCGGGGGCAATTCCGGAGTCGGGATCACCCATTAAAGAGTCATAAACATGACCGCAGATGGTGCATTTGTATCTCTTGGTAGACGGCATAATTTCGTTATTAGTATTGAGTTCTTTGCAAAAAAGAAAGCAGAAGGCAGAAGGCAGTATATTCATACATTATGCACTCCTGCATTTTTTGCATTGTATGCATTGATTGCATTGCCTGCATTGTCCTTCTACTTCTTCCCTTCAATCCAGCTGACAATGGTGTCGGTGGTCGGTTTCGTGCCAGGCGCAACAACTCCGACCAAATGGCCATCTTCATTGATCATGAATTTCTGGAAATTCCATTTAACCGGGGCATCCATCACCCCGTTTAGTTCTTTGGAGGTCAGCCATTGGTAGAGCGGATCGATCTCTTTGCCCTTCACTGATATTTTTGCCATCATCGGGAAGGTCACTCCGTAATTAACGGTGCAAAATGTCATGATCTCCTCATTGGTCCCTGGTTCCTGGCGAAAAAAATTGTTGGCCGGGAAGCCGATGATCACGAATTTATCGGGACCGTATTTCGTATACAACTCTTCAAGTTGTGCATATTGCGGGGTATTGCCACATTTGGAGGCGGTATTGACGACAAGCACTTTTTTCCCTTTCAGCGTTGAGAGGTCGAAAGGTTTTCCATCGATTGCGTTTACCTTATAATCATAAAAAGATTTCTTTTCCTGGTTTTGAGAGGAGGCTGTCATGGTTGTCATGGTTAATATTGCTAAAAATACTAAGAAAGTTCTCATAAATGATGTATCTTTAAAGAATTGTATTAAAATTAATGGCACAAAGATACAAAATTTTTGTATTATTTATAATAATTCTAAATAATTTAAATATCTCATGCACCGATACGAATCGAAAGGCAGGAGATAAAAGTGATCCCATGACAAATGAAATCAAGGTTGGCAGCAAGGCTCCTGATTTTTCCCTGCCCGATCAAAACGGCAATCGCTTCAACCTGAGCGATTACGTCGGCAAGGTTAAATTGGTTATTTACTTTTATCCGAAAGATGAATCATTTGGCTGTACCAAGGAGGCATGCAGTTTTCGGGATAACTATGAGGTGTTCAGGGAGGCCGGTGCAGAGGTAATTGGGATCAGTCCGGACAATGTTGCTTCTCACCAGGCCTTTTCAGCAAATCACAAGTTGCCTTTTATCCTGCTATCCGATAAGGATCGGGCAGTCGCCGCCAAATTCGGTGTAGGGAAAACGCTTGGGCTGCTTCCGGGGCGTGTCACCTTTGTCATCGACCGGCAAGGGATCATCCGGATGATCTTCAACTCGCAGCTTAATTATGAGAAGCATGTGGAAGAGGCGCTGGCTGTGTTGAAGACCATGAAATGATAATGACATTTGTCATTAGTCATTGGAAATCAGTAATTGGTGTGAGCCACGCTTCACGACTCATGGATTGGAAAATACAACCTTTAGAAACCCCAAACTGTTGTCGTCTGAGGTGATCTTCATCAGGTAGATTCCAGGAATGATTTCCTTGTTATTGATGAAGAACCGGTCAGAATTTTCACCCCTTCCATAAAGAATGGTTTTGCCTGAGAAGTCGGAAATGGTGTAATCGATCAGACTATAGCTTTTGTCGAGGGTCACGATGGCGTCGGACCTGACGGGATTGGGAACAACTTTGGCTTTGATAACGGTAGATTCCTCACCGATCCCCGATCCCAGGTCGAGCGAAAAGATCCTGATCTGGTCGATCATCCAGCCTTCACGGTTGTTCTGGATCCCATCGGAAACGAAACTGAAACGAAGCAGCATGGTATCGGGCGGAAAGTAGTCGCCATCCGTCACAGTCAAATCGTACCAGGCCATGCAGGAATGGACCCAGTCGTTGGATCTCCCTGAGAACCCGTGCTCACCATTACATAAAGTATCAGTCTTATTATAAAGTTCTGTGTTCCCGTAAGGGAATCCCTCCGGCTGGAAAGGTGAAACGAACCACCAGCCTGATAAACTGTCATCAAGAATGTTGTTCCAGGTCTGGCCGAGATCCCAGGAAATGCTGATAAAACCTCCATCTTTCAGGGTATCCGAATCGAATTTGTGACGGAAATCGATGAAGAGGTCCATCGGATATTGATAATATGAGTTCTCGTGGCAGATCAGAAGGGTGAATGATGACAGATTGTTCACAGGATAGAAACCCGTAATTCCGGTAACGATGGCATTGGGAACAGTATAGGCGCTGTTGAAAAATGTCTTCCGGGGTTCACCGATCTGCCAGATATTATCTGGTTCCGGAGCAATCTGTATGAATTCGGTGGGCTCTTCTAAGGTGATGATGGTCCATGGACCCAGGGTGTCTCCGATGCTCCTCGGGGAGAGGTCCTGCGAGATCCCGGTCATTGACCAGAGGACCAGGATTAACAGGGTGTAAATAGATTTCATTCGAATCGGGGATTAATCTTTCATATTAAAAAAAATGGCGGCGATGACACCGGGGATCCATCCGCAAAGGGTAAGGATAAAAACGAGGAGGATGGCTCCGCAACCACGGTCAAGGACGGCAAGTGGCGGGAAGATGATGCAGATGATGGCCCTGAAGAGTCCCATGACAAAAAAAGAGAAGATCAAAAGTAAAAAAAATCGTGATACGAGATATTTGATGCTGTTTTATTATCCGAAATGAAATCTAAAACCGTCCCGCTGCTCCCAGCCCGAAGAGTGCCAGATCGTATTTCACAGGATCATTATTATCAAATTTACTGAGGCTTTCTGTCAGTTCCTCCGCGGCTTTCCAGTCGTTTGATTTTCGGTTCAGCAATCCAAATTTCCGGGCAACCCTGGCGACATGTACATCAAGGGGACAGATCAGGTGGGCTGGACTCACTTGTCTCCAGAGCCCGAAATCGACCCCCTTAGCATCTTTGCGGACCATCCAACGGAGAAAGAGGTTGAGACGTTTTGCGGATGATCCTTTTAAAGGATCAGAAAGATGTTTTTCAACATGTTTCTGATGCGGACGCTCCAGGAATGTTTTCCTGAATTCAATAATACTTTCCCTGACTCCGATTTCATTGATCCGTGAAAACAGGTTTTCCAATCCTCCATGGTTCAGATAGATATTCTTCAGTGATTCCAGGAAAAAGAGGCAGTCGGTGCCGTTGAATGTCCTGTGTGCGAAATGAAGGATGGGATTTTTTTCCTTTGGAGATGCATTTAACACGAAATCGTAAGGTGTGTCGTCCATCATCTTCATCAGGCGGTCTGCATTGCAGATTATGGCAGGCCGGTTTCCCCAGGCGATGGTGGCCGCCAGGAACGCAGAGATCTCAATATCCTCTTTTCTCGAAAACCTGTGTGGAATACAGACCGGGTCACTCTCAATGAAACCTGCAATATTGTACTGTTTATAAGCAGATTCCAGCAGGTTACGGATTGTGTCGAGTTGAAAGGTCAACCTGGAGAGTTGGTTTGTTGGGTTAAGAAACAAGTCGGCAGTCGGCAGTCACTTGTCACTCGTCCTTAGTCATTAGTCATTAGTCACCGAACGCAGTGGTTCTCTAATTGAGTACCTGAACTTCCCTGAGCAGCGTCTTCCCGATCTCTATGGCTTTTTCGTTGTCGGGGATCAGGTTGTGGTGGCGTGCCGGAAGTGATTTTTCAAGTCCCTTGTGGATGAATTCGGGGGCGACGAGGGGTTTCAGTTTCAGGAAGCCGCCGAGGACGATCATGTTGAATATCTTGGAGAGACCGAGTTTCCCGGCCTCATCGGCAGCCTCTATCGAATAGATATTGATGTCTTTTCGCTGCGGATGATGGGTTATACCGTTGGGATCGTATATCATCAGACCGCCGGGCTTGATAGTTTTCTCAAACTTATCCATTGATTGCTGGTTCAGAATGATGGCGGTATCAAAGGAGTTGAGGATCGGAGAGCTGATCCTTTCATCACTGATGATCACGGTAACATTTGCTGTTCCGCCTCTCATTTCCGGCCCGTAGGAGGGCATCCAGCTTACCTCTTTATTTTGCATTACTCCGGAGTAGGCGAGGATTTTTCCCATCGACAGGACACCCTGTCCGCCAAAGCCTGCTATGATAATTTCTTCAGTCATATCAATTCGTCATTAGTCATTAGTCACTAGTCAATCGTCACTCTTCACCGGTTCTTCTTTCTTTTCAACCAATTTCCCGTCTATTTTAATATCTCCAAGCGGATAGAAGGGGAACATATTCTCTTCCATCCATTTATTGGATTGCACCGGGGTCATTTTCCACCCTGAATTGCAGTTGGAGACAACCTCGATAAAGGCGAGTCCTTTATTCTCCTTTTGGAGATCAAAGGCTTTCTTTAATGCCTTCTTGGTTTTCCTGACGGCAGCAGGGGTATGGACGGCCTGGCGGGTAACATAGTAAACACCGGGCAGGTGTGCTATGAGCTCAGTAATTTTCAGGGGGTGTCCCATTGTGGCGACATCGCGTCCGTAGGGAGAGGTGGAGGAGCGCATCCCCGGCAGGGTGGTTGGTGCCATCTGCCCTCCGGTCATTCCATAAATCCCGTTGTTGATGAAGATGATGGTGAAATTCTCACCGCGGTTGCAGGCGTGGATCGTTTCTGCGGTGCCGATGGCAGCCAGATCGCCGTCGCCCTGGTATGTGAAGACGAAGTGGTCGGGCCAGAGGCGTTTGATGGCGGTAGCTAATGCGGGGGCGCGTCCGTGGGCTGCTCCCAGCATATCAATATTCAGGAAATCGTAGGCCAGTACAGAGCATCCGACCGGCGAAACGCCGATGGTCTTGTCCTGTGCTCCTAGTTCTTCAAGCGTCTCCATGAGCATGCGGTGGACTACGCCATGTCCGCAGCCGGGGCAGTAACTCAGCGGGCGGTCGACAAGAAGGTCGGTCTTTTTATAGACCAGGTTCTCTTCCTTCCTGATTTCGGGTTTTGCAAATTGTTCTTCCATATCAGCCTCCGATTATTTGTTTCTCCATAGCTCTGACCACTTCATCCGGGGTAGGGATGATACCGCCGAAACGTCCGAAATGATCTACTTTCACTGTACAACCGGTAGAAAGTCTGACATCCTCGATCATCTGTCCGGCATTCATCTCAACAACCAGCATACCCTTGACTTTTTTACCGATTTCGGCAATCTGTTTTGTGGGGAACGGGAAAAGGGTGATAGGGCGGAAGAGGCCGACCTTGATCCCTTTTGCACGGGCAAGGTCGATTGCCTTCTGGCAAATCCGGGCAGAGAGTCCGAAGGCCACGAAGAGGTATTCGGCATCTTCGCACTGGATTTTTTCAAACCGTACCTCATTCTCCTCCATTTTTCTGTACTTGGCCTGGAGTTTCAGGTTTACGCGTTCCTGCCCTGCAGGATCAAGATCGAGGGAGGTGATGATGACATGTTCCCTCTCTTTGGGTTTGCCTGTGGCTGCCCATGGGCACTGTTTGATCAGTTCAGCGTCGGTACGGCGCGGAAGCTGGTCGAAAAGGACCACTTTTTCCATCATCTGTCCGATGGCTCCGTCGGAGAGGATCATCAGCGGGGTGCGGTATTTGAAGGCCAGGTCAAAGCCCAGTTTCACATGGTCGCACATCTCCTGTACGGATGCCGGGGCCAGGACGATCATCTTGTAATCACCATGTCCTCCGCCTTTGACGGCCTGGAAATAATCGGCCTGGGAGGGCTGGATGGTACCGAGACCCGGTCCGCCGCGGACGATGTTCACAATGAGGGCCGGCAATTCTGCGCCGGCCATATAGCTGATCCCTTCCTGCATGAGGCTGATGCCGGGGCTGGAGGAGGAGGTCATGACCATTTTTCCTGTTCCGGCTGCGCCGTAAAGCATGTTGATGGAGGCCACTTCGCTTTCTGCCTGAAGTACCACCATGCCAGTCCTTTCGTATGGTTTCTCTGCCATGAGATACTCCATTACTTCCGACTGGGGCGTGATCGGGTAACCGAAGTAGCCGTCGCAGCCTGCACGGATTGCGGCTTCGGCGACGGCTTCGTTGCCCTTCATTAATCTTAGTTCACCCATTATTCTTGAATTTTGATTTTTAATCCGGAATTAAACTTTTGTCCTGTAAACGGTGATCACCCCGTCGGGGCAGACCAGCGCACAATTGGTGCAACCAGTACATTCATCGTTTACCTTGATGGCGAAATGATAACCCTTGCTGTTTACCTCTTTGGCCATGGCAATGACGGAGAAATTGCAGGAAGCAACGCACACCTCACAACCTTTGCACCGTTCAATGTTGATGACGATATCACCCTTAACTTTAGCCATATTTTATGGATTATTTATCGATTGCAAATAGTCCTACGAAATTATGGAAATTTCTTTGAAAGGGCGGTTAAACTTTGTTAC
>JBAXRT010000123.1:0-8970 GCA_037131065.1 bacterium
CGTTAGTTTTGTTAAATGAACCAAATCCCAAATAGGACATAAAAATACATATTTTGTAACTAATCAGTGGTGTAAAAATTTGTGTTATTAACCGTTTTCTGTCGATATAAACAGGGTGATTTTTTTGAAAAATTGAGCTTTTTTAAATCCAGCATATACTAACAAATATTATTTTATAAGTTGATAAATAAGCGATTACGTTCTTTGAAATGATGGGATGACGGGTTTATCTTTGTGCAAAACCTGAGCGTGCAGACCCCGGAACAAATAATCATCGAAAGCCTGAAGGATATCATCGATTTGCTGGTTAAAGAAAATCAGCAATTGAAGTTGAGGATGACAGCTCTTGAGCAACAATTGGCCCGGTTTACAACGCGAAAAGACAGCAACAACAGTTCGATTCCACCATCGAAAGATGAAAATCGTCCAAAGCGCACCAACAGTTTGCGTGAGAAATCGGATAGGAAAGTTGGAGGCCAGCCGGGACATGAAGGTAAAACCCTTGAGATGACATCCAATCCGGATGAGATAATAGATCATCGTTCTTGTTTTTGTCCACACTGTGGTACATCTGTTAGTGATCTTCCTTCTGAAGTTGCTGAAAAAAGACAGGTTATTGACGTCCCGGTGATCCGGCAGATTGTTACTGAACACCGGGTTTACCAATACCGGTGTACCTGTGGTCAAGTATTTGAAAGCGATTTTCCTGAAGGTGTAGAGTGGCCTGTAAGCTATGGAGCGAACCTCACAAGCCTTATTGGCTATTTCAATGTTCGCCACTACCTGCCATTTAAACGGACCCAGGAGATGATGCGGGATGTCTTTGGCGTATTGATCAGCGAAGGAGGTTTGCATTGTTTGCTTAACCGGTTGGCTACTAAAGGAACTACTGCTTACGAGATGATCCGGCAAATGGTGTTCAACAGTCCGGTGATCGGAACCGATGAAACCGGGATGAAGGTTGATGGAAAAAAGCATTGGTTCTGGACCTGGCAAAGCAAAGTGGCAACATTCATTGCGGCTTCCTCCAACAGAGGGACCCGTACCATTGAAGAAAATACCGCGGGAATATCCGATAACGCCGTCCTGGTTCATGATTGCTGGAAAGCACATTTTAAAACTCCGGTTGGAAAACATCAATTGTGCACAGTGCATTTGGTTCGTGAGCTCAAATACCTGGAAGAACTGTACAAAGTTGCCTGGCCGGTGAGATTCCGCGTCATGTTGCTGGAAGCGGAAGAATTGAAGAAACGATTTTCCCCTACCGATTACTTGTGTCCTAATCATGGCCGAAGTCTGCTGGAGAAAGAGTTGGATAGTTTGCTTAATGAAGCGATAGAAACCCAATACGAGGAGCTGGTAGTTTTTCAAAAGCGAATGGTCAAGTATAAAAACCATGTGTTTACTTTTCTTTACGATCCCGCCGTCCCATCCCATAATAATGACTCAGAAAGGGCTATACGAAATGTCAAGGTGAAACAAAAAATATCCGGCCAGTTTAAAACCATGTTTGCTGCCGAGAGCTTTGCCATCTTGAGATCCATTATCGATACTGCCATCAAAAACAAACAAGATGTTCTCCCGGCGCTGAATGTAATCGCTCATTACAAAAGAGACTGATTAGTTACCTTTCTTTTTAATTGCTTCATTGATCATTTCAGTCGAAATGTCAAGCCCATGAATATGTTTTGTTCCATCGGCAAGTTGTATTGTTTTAGTTCCTGTTGCACAACCAAAATCAAGTACATTATTAACAACATTAAGATATTTCCTCGTTTTGGTAATTACGTCCTTATAAACAGGGTCGAATTGTATTTCAATATTGTCATATCTCTTAGCCTGGTTATCCCAGAACTTCTTTGTTCCATTTGTCATGTTCTCTGTTTATTAGTATTGTGCACAACGCCTTGCTGGCAATACTCAGTGGTTTACTTGATATATTTTTACCTTTCCGTTATCATTTATAGTTTTGGTGACAGTACTGAAATTAAGATACCTTTCAAAGATGAATGGATTTTGATTTGGGAGGTTGCAATAAAGAATCCAATTATTATCCACATTGATAATGCAGCTAAATTGGCATCCCATGTTAATTTTTGTATCAGCATAGGAATCAAATCAATAATTCCAGTGACAAATCCACAGAAAAGTCCAATGAATATCTTTTTTCTCATGGTATTGGTTTAATATTTTTCGCAGGAAACGAGTCACTAACTCCAGGAAAATTGCATTTATTTTGCTGACGAACCCTATATGGGAAGTAAATTTAAACATTATCCGGTATCACACAAAATGAAAAAATACAGGTGCCGGTATCTGTCGTACCGGGTTTGTATTCAAACGATATATAGCCAAGATTCTCCAGATGAATATTCAGTTATAGTATAAACAGCCCTTGTTAATAGAATATACCGGAGCGGCTAAGGAGATCACCATATGTTTTAAGCCATCTGATTTCAGGAAGATCGTCCGTTTCAGAAATGCCATGAAACAAAAGTCCCGGGAGAACAGGGGATCTCAATCATTTTGAAAAACTTATTCTGGTTAGGTAATGTTGAACCGAAAATCATGCAGGTCAATTATTCCCTGAAGATATTTCCCACCGAAGCAGCTGCCAGGCAATGGTTATCAGAATATTGACAGCAAAGAAACCCCAACTATTTCTCATCTGTGTAATTTCAGCTTGATGAATACGCCAAAATGAAACTTTGTGTTCTTTTCTGAAAGTTTGGTATTTTTACAAAGAAGTAAAGCAGTTCTCTAAAAATCAAAAAACCAATAATTATCCCATTGCCATGAGAATGGTGAAAGTCACCAGGAAATTCTTCATGCTATTTAGCGCTAATTTCTCTCACCTGTTTTCGCATCTGTAATTGTCCCGCTTTAATGTGTAAAAATATTCTGAAGAAATCTCATCCAATCCGGGAATTGCCTGAGACTGCCAAAATCGGATTTGAAATCACCTAAATCTTATTCGGAATATTCATTGATGAATAAAAACAAAAACTCCCCTCCGGTCATGGTGAGGAGTGAAGGCGGGAATTTTTGTAGCGTGATCGAGAATTGAACTCGAGACCTCCGGGTTATGAATCCGACGCTCTAACCATCTGAGCTACCACGCCAAAATTTGAGGGTGCAAAGGTAGAGATTTCCCGAATAAAATCAACAAAAATTATCTGATCCAGATCGTCTTGATATTTACAAACTCCCTGATCCCGAACTCGGCCAGCTCCCTGCCGAACCCCGACTTCTTGATCCCGCCGAAAGGCAGCCGAGGATCAGATTTAGTGAGTCCGTTCACAAACATGGCGCCGGTCTCCACTTTTCTCGCGAAGGCTTCACCGCGGACTGAATCTTTTGTCCAGACACTACCACCGAGGCCGAATTCCGAATCATTCGCAACCATCAGCGCCTCCGCCTCACTCTTTACCGGGATGATGCTGAATACCGGACCGAATGTCTCCTGGTGGTAAACTGCCATCCCTTTTTTTACACCAGTAAGAATGGTTGGCAGATAATAACTTCCCTTCCTGTCGGGTCTTTTACCCCCTTCCAGAAGTTGCGCTCCTGATTTAATTGAATTTTGTACCTGCCGGTCGAGTTCATCAACAAGATCAACCCTGGCAAGTGGCCCGACCTGGGTCTCAGGATCGAGAGGATCCCCGGTTTTAAATGCCTCAACGACCTTTTTCAAACGGCCTGTGAAGTCATCCAAAACCTTTTCCATAACGATAAACCGTTTGGCGGCGATACAGCTCTGTCCCTGGTTGAGCATTCTGGCAGTAATACCAATGCTTACCGCAAGGTCGAGATCCGCATCTTCCAAAACAACAAAGGCATCCGAGCCCCCGAGTTCGAGTACGCTCTTCTTGATATGTTTTGCGGCTGCCGACGAGACTTGTGATCCTGCATATTCACTGCCAGTCAATGTCGTTGCTGCGATCTTTGGATTTGCGATTACCCGTTCCACATCTGAAGAGGGGATCATCAGCGTTCTGAAAACATTTTCCGGGAAACCGGCCTTATGGAATACCTCCTCGATAGCAAGAGCACAGCCGGATACATTCGAGGCATGCTTCATCACCGCCGCATTCCCGGCCATCAACGATGGCGCAGCAAAACGGAAAAGCTGCCAGAAGGGAAAATTCCAGGGCATCACGGCAAGAACCACGCCAATCGGCTGGAACACAACAATGCTGCGGGATGCGTCGGAAGCGATCTCCTGGTCTTTCAGCAACTCCGCAGCATGTTCGGCGAAGTAGTCGCATGCATTGGCACATTTTTCTATTTCAGCCATTGACTCCCTGATGATCTTGCCCATTTCTTCGGTCATCATCCGCGCATAACGATCCTTGTCCGACCGCAGGATATTTGCAGCATTCCTGAAAAGTCCTGCACGATAATCAAAACTGGTCTCCTTCCATGAGATCCATTGGCCATGGGCCTTTTCAACGATCTGATCGACCTCTTCAGGAGTATGTTCCCTGTATTCACGGATCACCTCATTATTTTTCGGATTTATGCTCTTCATTTCAATTATCAATTATCCATTATCCATTATCAATTTCTTTCTAAGAAAACTTCCGGTATATGACTCCTCGATGTTAACGAGTTCCTCCGGCGTTCCCTCAAAAACCAGGTTTCCTCCCAGCTCGCCTCCCTCTTTCCCGAGATCGATCACCCAGTCGGCACACTTGATCACCTCCTGGTTGTGTTCGATTACAAGGATGGAGTGTCCAATGGCTATTAGCGATTCAAAGGCGACCAGCAGTTTGTGTATGTCATGAAAATGGAGGCCGGTGGTTGGTTCATCAAAAATGAACAGGGTCGGTTTCTCACTTTTTCCTTTGGCCAGGAAAAAGGCAAGTTTGATGCGCTGCGCTTCCCCGCCCGACAGGGTCGAGGAGGATTGTCCCATGCGGAGATAACCAAGGCCGACGTCCTGCAATGGTTTCAGCCGGGCCAGGATCTTCTTCTCATGGGTAGTCGATTTTCCTTCGTGGTGAAAAAACTCCATCGCCTCGTCAATGGTCATATCGAGAATGTCCACGATCGTCTTGTCATGGTACCTGATATCAAGCACCTCATCCCTGAACCTCTTCCCTTTACAGCTTTCACAGGTCAAATAAAGATCGGCCATGAACTGCATCTCGATCTTCACAACGCCTTCGCCTTCGCACTCCTCGCATCTGCCACCCTCAATATTAAAGGAGAAATACCCGGGCTTGTAACCACGGACTTTCGCAAGCTGCTGATCGGCAAAGAGATTCCTGATCTCGTCAAATGCCTTGATATATGTTGCAGGGTTAGAACGGGAAGAACGTCCGATCGGGTTCTGATCGACCAGTTCCACGGAACTGATGCGGTTAACATCTCCGGAAAGTCTGTCAAACTTTCCGCTCTTCTCTCCATAACCGCCGTAGATCTTTTTCAGGGCAGGGTAGAGGATTCTCTTTACAAGTGACGTCTTTCCTGACCCGCTGACGCCGGTGATCACCGAAAAAACGTGAAGCGGTATCCTGACACTGATGTTCTTCAGGTTATTCTCCCGTGCCCCCTCCACCTGGATGAACTCCTTCCATGGTCGCCTCGAACCCGGTGTCCCGATCGATAAATGGTTCCCCAGGTACTGTCCGGTGAGACTTTTCCTGTCTTTTACGAGCTCCTTAAAGGTGCCTTCAAACACGATCTCACCCCCCTGGTTGCCGGCCAGCGGACCGATATCGATCACCCGGTCGGCCGAACGGATGATCTCTTCATCGTGCTCCACGACGATCACCGTGTTCCCGATCTCCTGGAGCCGTTTCAACACCCTGATCAGCCGCTGGGTGTCCCTCGGATGCAGCCCGATGCTTGGTTCATCGAGGATGTACATCGACCCGACGAGGCTGCTGCCAAGGGCCGTTGAGAGGTTGATCCGCTGCGATTCACCACCGGAAAGAGTGGCGGAGAGGCGGTTTAGAGTCAGGTAGCCAAGTCCTACATCCGAAAGTACCTCCAGCCGGTTGTTGATCTCGATGAGAATCCGCGTTGAAAGTGTTTTCTCGTAATCAGAAAGATGTAATCCTTTGAAAAAAAGTTTGAGATCACTTACAGGCATCAGCACCAGCTCGCTGACTGGTTTGCCTGCGATCTTCACATAGGATGCATCTTTCCTCAGTCGGGTTCCCTTGCACTCAGGGCATAACGTTTTTCCCCGGTACCTCGAAATCATCACCCGGTACTGCACTTTGTAATTCTGACTTTCAAGATATTTGAAAAATTCATTTAAACCATGAAAGAAGGTATTTCCGGTCCAGAGAAGTTCTTTCTGAGCGGGAGTAAGCTCAAAATAAGGTTTATGGATCGGGAAATCGAAGCGGTATGCATTCATCACCAGCTCGTTTTTCCATTCCCCCATCTTTTCACCTTTCCAGCAGGCAACGGCATCATTATAAACGGAGAGACTCTTATTCGGGATGACCAGATCTTCATCGATCCCGATCACGCTGCCGAACCCCTCACAGGCTTTACATGCACCGAAGGGATTGTTGAAACTGAAAAGGTTCTCTGAGGGCTCTTCAAAGACCATACCGTCCAGTTCAAACTTGTTTGAAAAGGTCCTGCGGACCTTGTTCCCCGACGCAATCTCGACCATACAGTAACCGTGACTCTCGAAAAAAGCAGTCTGAACCGAATCGGCAATCCGGTTCGATAGGTCAGGGTCATCTTTTTTTACCGATAAACGGTCAATTAGAAGGTAAATATCGTTGAAGTTCCTCTTTTTGATCTCGATGACTTCTTCGAGCATGAGTATCTCCTCGTCGAGCATGATACGCGTAAAACCTTGTTGCATAAGTACCTTGCACTTTTTGTCAAGATCTCCCTGCTTCACCATCAGGGTGAGAGGAGCAAAAATGCTCACTTTGTCCTCCTCCTCAAGGGAGAGAACATAATCCACAACATCTGATACGGAATCACGCCTGACCTGGTCCCCTGAAATAGGTGAATAGGTTCTTCCGACCCGGGCATACAATAGCTTTATATATTCATAGATCTCGGTGGAGGTGCCGACCGTCGATCTCGGATTCAGGGTATTCACGCGCTGTTCAATGGCAACCGCCGGAGAAATCCCCCTGATGTAATCCACCTCCGGTTTGCGCATTCTACCCAGGAACTGACGGGCATAGGAGCTGAGACTTTCAACATATCTCCGTTGTCCGTCGGCATAAAGGGTATCAAAGGCAAGGGATGATTTTCCGGATCCGGAAAGACCAGTGATCACGACAAACTGGTTGCGGGGAATAGCAAGGTTGATGTTTTTCAGGTTGTTGACCCGGGCGCCTTTGATAATGATATAATCACGCGGATCAAGTGAGTCGATGTTCTGGGTCATTTCAGTCGCTGCTGCCGGGAAAGGGGACAAAATTAGCAAGAAAACTTGCGTTTTTGATTTTTTTATTTACATTTGTGCAACCAAAAGTTTGGAAAATCGTAATAATCATTAAATAATCAGCGCATTTTTTTTCCACGCGCACAAAGCATAGGAGGGAAATTATCGGCTAAATATCTACTCTTTTTTACTAAAAAAAGGAGAACCAATGAAAGCCCAAGTCATGACAGACCAGGAGCTGATTGGCAGATATATAGCCGGTCATCAATCCGCCCTCGAAAAGCTTATCCATCGCCATAAGAATCGTGTGTTTGCCTATATCCTTATGATCGTTAAGGAAAAGGATCTTGCCGAGGATTTGTTCCAGGATACCTTTATAAAAGTGATCAATACAATCCGCTCAGGCCAGTATAAGGAAGAGGGAAAATTCATTCAGTGGGTGATGCGGATTGCTCATAACCTGATCATCGACTATTTCAGGAAAGCCAAACGCATTCCCTTCGTCGAAAACAGCGATGATTATGATATCTTCGATAAAGTGAGGATACCCGTTGAGTCAGTGGAAGAGATGCTGATCACGGAACAGATCCACCGGGATGTGAAAAAACTGATTGACTACCTTCCCAAAGAACAGAAAGAGGTGTTGGTGATGCGCCATTATGGCGACATGAGTTTCAAGGATATTGCCGAAGTTACCAATGTAAGCATCAATACTGCTCTCGGGCGTATGCGCTATGCACTGATCAACCTCCGTAAACTGGTGAAAGAAAAAGAGGTCATCCTTTCCGTTTAGTTCATAACTTTTTTTTATCTGGTGTAAAATAACCCCTCGGGTACCACGTTTCTTAGGTATGAATCTTGTCCTTAACAAAATCATTGCCTATGAAGCGAAACGCTACGATGTATTATTTAACATCAAAGGGAAATGGAAGTTCTTCCGACAAAAGGAGGAAACGACATGAAATGAGTCCCAGTGAATCGGTGATCCGGAATATCCTGAACTACTCGAAAGCATTATCGGTATTCAGCACCCCGGAGACCGGGATCATAAACCTGGTGATGAACTAAACAAAAAAAACCCGCAAATGCGGGTTTTTTTTGTTTATAAGTATTTTCGTTAAATGCGTTCTTCCTTGATCCTGGCTTTCTTGCCCTGCAAACCACGCAGGTAGAAGATTCTTGCCCTTCTGACTACCCCGCGTTTGTTGACTTCGATCTTTTCAATGAAAGGGGATGAGATCGGGAAGATCCTTTCCACACCGATGTTCCCTGAGATTTTTCTCACGGTGAATGTTTCAGTAAGTCCCTTTCCGGCCCTCTGAAGAACTACACCCTGGTAGGTCTGGATACGCTCCTTGTTTCCTTCTTTGATCTTATAATGAACGGTGATGGTATCTCCGGCTTTGAATTGAGGAAACTCTTTCTTCTGAATCAACTGATCCTCAATATAATTCATGATCTCGCCTTTATTCATGGTAGTAAAGTAATTAATGGGTTTGCACTAAAAAGTTTGCAAATATAGATATTTTTTTATTACAAACCCGGAAATATTAATAGATGTTTTCCTATACTCAATCTTTGATGCAGCGGACAGAAAA
>JBAXRT010000124.1:0-8816 GCA_037131065.1 bacterium
CCCACGACAGGAAACTTTATCCTTGAGTTAAAAGGGGAAATTCCTGCGGATGAAGTCAGGGTCGACGTATATGGGATTCGCGGAGAGAAGGTATTGACAGGAGTTATGGGCGGAGAACGAAAGCATGAATTTTCGCTGTTGGACAGGCCGGTGGGGATCTATTTTATCAGGGTGATCACCGGAAGCAGGTCTGAAACGGCGAAGATTATAAAGCAGTAATAACGGGTATTAACCCCAGGGCTGGGCTGTTAACAGGCATTATATCATCGAGATCATGAATGCCACCCCCAAACCGATACAAACCGTAAAAAACTTCCGGATGTTGTACTTATGATTCTCCTCTGTTTCAAAGAGGATCGATGTGGAAACGTGGAGGAAAATCCCGATCACCACCGCAAGAATATAGTTGAAGATCGTGTTCAGCGACAGGTTCGTGGATGTGTCCAGAATATTAGTGAACACCGAACCCAGCGGTGTCATCAGTGCGAAAACAATCAGGTAGATAAAGGCTTTAACATGAGAGAGTCCGTAATGCAGGAAAAGACTCATCAGGGTAAGGGAGATCGGAATGTTGTGCACGACGATCCCAAGAACGAGCGAGTGTTGGATCTTTGTATCGAAACTCTGAACGATCGGCATTCCCTCCAGGAAAGAGTGAATACAGACCCCGATCAAGAGCAGGAACGGCGATACCCGCTCCCCCTCCGTGTGTTCATGAGCGTGTCCGTGCTCTGCTGCTTCTGTTATAAGCTCAAGGAGCAACTGCAGCAAAAAGCCGAGGATGACAAACAACCCGGTATAGGCTGAGGCGGTGCTGAAAACCTCGGGAACCAGCTTTAAAAAGGTGATCCCGATCAGGAATGCGCCGCTGAATGCAAGCAGAAATTTCAGGACCCGCTGGTCATCCTGCCTGAACAGAAAAATCAGCGAACCGCTTGCAAGCACAGTTCCGATCAGGACAATATATACAACTACATTCGTCACTCGTCATTCGTCATTAGTCATTCGGGATCATTGCACGTCGATCACCCTATACTCAGTGCTCGTAGGAACTCCTTTAAAATTTTCTAGAAATTTTTCAGACACCCCTGCAAGGCATCCGGACTCTTCAGGCATGCCAAGATTAACCAGGTCATTCCTCACTTTGATATAGAATTTCTCACTCAGGACGATCCGGTTTTCAATGCCCTTGGTCATGAGACGTGCGGTAAGATCGATATCACTGCCGTAATAGTCATTGGCTCCCTTGAAGAAAGTAATGTTATATACCTCCGTGCAATAGTGGATGGCGACTTTGCAATTCAGAAAGAGATCCGGGTTGGGATGGTTCTTGATCAGAAACAGTCCTGAATAGATGTCTTCCAGCAGGGCGAAATGGGTGTTATTGGATGATTTTTTCCGCAGCTGATCATCCGGGATGTAAAGCATCATCTCATCCCCGATCCCTTTCACGATGTTATGCTGAAAGTGGTTGGCGTATAGGAGGTTATTGAAGGTGTTGTTGAGTTTACGTCCCCAGTCCGGTAACCCGCCCAGGTATTTCATGTCGGTCGACCGGTTGATATCCATAAAAAAGCAGGTCCCGGGACATCTTGGAATACTCTCCAGGAACCGGGTCATCTCCTCGGAATTCGGATCCTTATAATGGACATATTGGACCATAAGTCCTTAAATAGTTGGTGAGGATTGCAACTTGGTGTAATGTCATTGGGTCATTAGGTCATTAAAATTTTATCTCCTTCGTAATGACTTATTGACTTAATGACTTAATGACCTATTAGAAAACTTTCAGCGCCTCCTCCTGGCCAGGATAAATCTCAAAGATATTGGTGAAGCCGGAAATTTCAAAAATCTCGCGGATATTTTCCTGCAGGCTGCAGAGGACAAATTTGCCTTTGGCGAGAGTGACTTTTTTCAGCGCCATGAGCAGGATACGCAACCCGCTGCTGCTCACATAATCCATCTTGGAGCAATCAACCAGGATCTTATCCTCGCGGCCATCGATCAGGTCGTTCAGCTTTTTCTCAAGCAAATTATAATTGGTGGTATCGAGCCTTCCGGTAATGCTGACGATCACGCATTTTTCATTCTTCTGTTCATTGAGTTCCATAGGTATCTCTGGGTTAATTAATATTTCTTCGTTAAAAGTACAACATTTTTATTACCTGCCCGCTCGTACTCCACCTTGTCCATCATCTCCTTGACAAAATGGATCCCGAGCCCCCCGATTTTACGCTCCTCCAGCGGTGTGTCAAGGTCGCTAATATCTTTGTCAAGCAGGTTGAACGGCTTTCCGTCATCCTCCATTCTGATCTTCATCAGTCCGGGCCCGCTCCTTTCAAATTCCACCGAAAGCTCATGTTCAGTCCCATCCTCGAATGCGTAAAAAACAATATTGGTGAAAAGTTCCTCCAGAACAAGGTTGAGTTCCATCCCAACCCTGGAGGGCAGTCCCCACTGCTCCGTCAGCGTTTCGATTGCCGCCACTACCTTCTCAAGCTCGCCGAGCCTGTTCACAAGTGTCAGTTTCATGTTATCCATGGAGATGTTGTTATCAGCATCGCTTCCTTGATAAGTCAGAACAAGGATTGTAATGTCATCAGCCTGTTCGGTTCCGGATGCAAAGGTACGGACATTGGCAGAAAGTTTTAATCCCATCTCCTTTGCCGATAGTTTTCCGGAGTTCATCAATACCTGCTTCAGCCTTTCTTCGCCATAGAACTCACCGGAAATGTTTATGGCCTCCGTAATGCCGTCGGTATAAAGCACGACGGTTTCGCCCGGGAGGATGAACCGTTGCTGCGAAACATAAACGGTGTTCTCGTAAACCCCGAGCGGAAGGCCGTTCGTCTGCGGCATCCGCTCAACAAGGCCGTCCTTCCTTACCATGTACGGGTAGTTATGGCCTGCATTGCAGTATAGGATCTCACCCGATCTGAGATCAATGATACCGGCCCAGAATGTTACAAACATTTCGTTGGGATTCTCTTTCCCGAGCGCCTGGTTGATCCGGCAGATGACATCATTCAGGGGAAGGTCAAGGGAGATATTTGCCCTAAACATGGTACGCATAACAGACATAAAAAGTGCCGCCGGCACTCCCTTTCCGGCCACATCACCTACCGCGAAGCAAAGGTGGTCCTCATCGAGGAAGAAGAAATCATAGAGGTCTCCGCCGACGGCTTTTGCCGATTCAAGTTCTGCAAAGAGATCGCAATCCTTCCTGACGGGGAAGCCAGTCGGCAGCATTCCCATCTGGATCGTATGTGCCACGTTTAGTTCGCTCTCTATTTTCTCTTTGGCAATGGTGGTTTCCTGCAGGTTCTTCAGATAGGTTGCCAGCTCCTCCTGCATTACTGAGAATGCATTGGTCAATTGCGAAATCTCATCCCTGGAGCGGTGAATGGGCAAAGGGGCATTGAAATCGCCCTGCCCTATCCGGTAAGTTGCATCAACCAGCCTGCTGATCGGGGTTGTCAGCCTGCGGGTGATCAGTATCGTTGTCAGAAGTATTGAGAAAACGCAAACTGCGAAAATAATGATCAGCTGGCGAAAAAATCCTATGAAATCTGAGAAGAGCTCCTTCTCGGGGAAGATAAGTCCGATTGACCATCCGGAAGTGGCAACCGGCGCATAATATAAGAAACTCGGATCTTTTTTGCTTTTAAGTCCGTCGACCTTGACAAATCCGCGTTTCCCAAGGAGCATTTCACCCACTGCCTTGATGGTGTTTGCTCCTTTCCCTTTTTTAACTACCTCCATGATGTTCTCATTGTGGGCGGTGAGGTCACGGGAATTGATGATCATCCCCTTTCCTGAAACAAGAAAAGCATAACCCGATTTATAGACCCGTACGGAGTTGATGATCCGTTCGAAGGCGATGAGCGAGATATCCATGGTAAGCACACCGCTGAACACCTTCTTACCTTTTACTGTTTTATAAAAAGGAACGGAGTAGGTACACATGAAGGCTTCACCGCCTCCCTTGTCATAATAAGGTTCGGTCCATACCGGACGGTTAAGCAATTTGGGCAAACGGTACCAGTCCTTGTTAAAATAATCATAGCTTGTGTTCCCAAGATTTTTGAACATAACGCCGGTAGCGGTTTCAAAGACATAGGGGGCATACCACTGTTCTTTCGGTGAATGGGCATAGGGCTCATAAG
This sequence comes from bacterium, assembly GCA_037131065.1. Taxonomy (GTDB): domain Bacteria; phylum Bacteroidota; class Bacteroidia; order Bacteroidales; family FEN-979; genus JBAXRT01. The sequence continues at coordinate 4,167 of JBAXRT010000124.1, forward strand.
CCATGCAGCTTCCGAATACCTCCGGACTCTCGATCACGAATTCCCGTGCAAGGCGCATGACCTCATCGTCATTGATTTGTGGTGTTTCAATGGCTTTTACAAGATTCCTGGGAACCATCTGGATCGGGAGCAGGATATTTTCGATCCGGGCGATCGTCAGGTCAGTGATATTTGCTGCATCCTTCCTCCCTTCTTCCAGCAGGATCTTGGTCGAGAAATAGTAGGTATAGATAAATGCAATAAGGAAGATGGTCAGAAGTCCTACGAAAAAGATAATACTGTAACGCAGGGCGAGGCTTCCTCTCCTGAAAGTCATTTTTCCTTGTACCTGTATATCACTCATCTGATCCTGTTTGCTTCCCCAGCCGGAAACAACAAATATAAAAAAAGAATACATTTGCATCGCTCAATATTGTTTAATATGAAAAATCCGTTCGATCAACTAAAGCCGGAGAGGCTGTGGCACTATTTCCTGGAGATCTGCCAGGTTCCGCGGCCATCGAAGAAAGAGGAACGCATCGCTGCTTACCTTAAAGAGTTTGCTGAAAAACATAAACTGGAGGTCATCATCGATGCGGCAGGTAATGTCCTGATCCACAAACCAGCATCAGCGGGATATGAAATGCGGCCAGGGGTGATCCTGCAGTCGCACCTCGACATGGTCTGTGAAAAGAACAGCGACAAGGTATTCGATTTTGAGAAGGATGCCATTGAACCTTGGGTCGATGGGAACTGGGTCAAGGCGAAGGGGACGACCCTCGGCGCCGACGACGGGATCGGGATTGCCGCTGCCATGGCCATCCTTGAAGCAAAAAATATTCCGCATCCTGCGCTGGAAGCCCTCTTCACTGTGGATGAAGAGACTGGTCTTACGGGGGCCTTCGCGCTCACCCCGGACCTCCTGAAAGGAAGGATCCTGATCAATCTCGACTCAGAAGATGAGGGACAACTGTTTATTGGCTGTGCAGGCGGAAAAGATACCGTGGCAACCCTGGCCCTCAGTACGGAGACTGTTCAGCCCGGGTGTGAAGCCTTCAAGGTTTCAGTCACAGGACTGAAGGGGGGACATTCCGGCGATGACATAAACAAGGGTCTCGGCAATGCAGTAAAACTGCTAAACCGCTTTCTCTGGAATGGTTCGAGGGATTTTGGTACGAGGATCGCATCGATCGATGCAGGTAATCTGCGCAATGCGCTCGCCCGTGAAGGGTTTGCCATTGTTACCGTTCCGAAGGACAAAAGCAGGGCCTTCCTGGCCTATGCCGGGGAATATCACAATATACTCGCAGATGAACTTCACGTTACTGAGCCCGAACTGAAATTTTCAGCCGTGGCCTCAGAAATGCCTGCGACTGTTCTTACGGCAGCCCTTCAGCAAAAGATCCTCGACTCGCTCTATGCCTGCCCGCATGGCGTGTTCGCCATGTCGCGAGAGATCCCGAATTTCGTCGAAACCTCGACCAACCTTGCCTCGGTAAAGATAAAGGATGGCACGGTGTTCATTACTTCAAGCCAGCGCAGTTCCGTCGAATCATCCAAGAAAGATGTGGCTGATATGGTTCACAGTGTCTTTGCGATGGCCGGCGCTGAGGTTGAACACTCCACAGGTTATCCCGGATGGAAGCCGAATCCCGACTCACAGATCCTCCGAATCACGGTCGATTCCTATAAACGGCTCTTCAGGGAAGACCCACAGGTGCTGGCCATTCATGCCGGTCTTGAGTGCGGACTCGTGGGGGCAATCTACCCGGGAATGGACATGGTCTCCTTCGGACCAACCATCAAGGGAGCCCACTCGCCGGATGAGAGACTGGACATTAATACCGTTACAAAATTTTGGGAACTTACACTTGATGTATTGAAGAACGTGTAGTAGAATGACTAGTGACTAGTGACGAGTGACGAATAAAAAAAACACTCGTCACTCGTCACTAGTCATTAGTCACTTGTATATAATATTACAACCTTTAACCGATGAATTTTTGTTCGTTCATCAGCAGGGTTTTTTTACCCTTTTTAATTTCATTTCTTCCACAAATAAATATTGCCCAGTCGTTCTCCATTGCCGATTCGGCTGTTGAGAAACGTCTCCGGCGGGATATCGGGATCCTGGCATCGGACTCCTTCAGGGGCAGGGAAGCAGGGACTATTGGTGAAAAGAGGGCTTACGAATACATCATTAGTCAGTTTCGCGAGGCCGGTTTGGTTCCGGGAGGGACAGAGCCAGGCTCCTTTCTTCAGCCCTTTCAAAAAACCTGGGTAGGATTCAGCGGAAAGACGATGTTTCGCATCGGTAAACAGGAGATCATCTACACGCAGCAATTTTCTGTAACCTCCCTTTCAGGCAACGGAGAGGCACACGGTCAGGTGGCTGATTGCGGCCAGGGCATCGTGATCGGGCAGAAGTTGCGGGATGATTATCGCACGGCGGGCGACATCAGGGGGAAACTTGTACTGATTGACCTGGACATTCCCCGCGAGTGGTTCAGGGACACCTCGCTGAGCCGTTACCTTGCACCCCGTTTCAGGATGAAGCAGGCGCTGGACCGCGGCGCTGCCGGCGTTATCTTCTGGCATAGGCATTCTGTATACCAGTCTTCCATCTTTAATTTCCAGGTAACCGATACATTGCCGGCTCCTGCAATCTATGTAAACGCTGAGATTGCCGAGTTGCTGAAGCAGAACACGACAGATACTGCCGATATATGTATTAAGGTATTCCGGAAGCAGGTGACCTATTATAATGTGCTGGGGCGAATCGATAATGGGGCGCCTTCTACCATAATTTTCGGCGCTCATTACGATCACAATGGTATCAACCGAGATTCTGCAGTAATTAACGGGGCCGACGACAACGCAAGCGGCACAGCCGGAATACTGGAAATGGCACGGTATTATATAGGGCACAGGGATTCATCATATAACTACCTGTTCGCCGCTTTTTCGGCGGAGGAGAAAGGCCTGCTCGGATCGGCCTGGTTTTGCAACCACCCGGTGATCCCGTTGGATTCCGTTGCTTTTATGGTCAACTTCGACATGATCGGCCGGCTGGGCTGGAATGAGAATGTAGTGACGGCTGAGGCAACAAAAAGTTCGCCCCTGTGGAAAAAACTCTATCATGAAGTTCCGCATCCGTCGTTCAGGATAAAAAAGATTCCGGGATCGCTTCCCTTCTCCGACCATTATTATTTCTACCTGAAGGGGAAACCGATACTCTATCTCAATACGGGGCTGCATCCTCAATACCATACCCAGGCCGATGATACGGAGCTGATCAACTTAAGCGGGATGTCTGAAATCCTGAAGTACAGCCGGGCGCTCATCACGTGGACAGCAAGGTATGACAAGATCCCCTACCGGAAGGTCTCAGGCTTTGACAACCTGATGTCATACCTGGGCTTTGCATTCGAAATTCTCGGAAAGTATATCGGTTACTGAACTCAGAGACCCACCCCCACACCGATCCTGATGATCGGGTTGGTATAGGGGGAGTTATAACTATCGTTGAGGTTGAAGAGGACCATGAAATCAAGGAATACCCTGCCTCCAAGGGGCTGTGAATAGCCGCCTCCGACAAAAAAGCTGTTGATCCCGATATACTGGCTTCCAGGCACATACCAGTTCCCGTAAGGATCTTCGATATACCCAATGGGGGGAGGATCGGTTTGTACGAAAGGAAGTGTATAGAAGAGATATTCATACTCCACGTGGGCGTAAAAATTCCCGAAGAAATTTGAGAAGAGGCTTCTAAGGTAGTATCTGAGATACACGCCACTTCCGAAGACATTGGAGCTGTAATCCAGAAACTCATTTGCATTTCTGTCCCAGTACCAGTCGCGGTAATAATAATACTGGTACATCAGCCGAAGCCCCACATACAGCTGATCAATGGTCCGGACCTTGATATCGGGTGCTATAACGATCCCTGTGACGGTACCGAACTGGAACCCGATCTGGCCGCCGACCGAAAGTCTGCGCCAGAAGCTGTTGGGGTTTTTGGGTTTTGCCGATAAGGCAGGCTGGGAGTTGAGGGAAGAAATGGTGTCCTGTGCCTCTGTGGCTGAGATGGAGAGCGTCAGCAGGGTGGCAAGCAAGAGTTGTAATGGTAGAGAGCACTTCATGATTCTGCCTGGTCTGTTCTTGTTTGAAAGGACAAAGGTACAATAAACGCGAATATAGTGGTCGGCCCATTTCTGACAAATTTTATTTAAATGATTTTGTGATACTTACAAAACATTTGACATTTTATTTAATTTTTTTGTACAATTATGTCGGGTGGATTAAAATAATATATATTTTTGCACTCCCATTTCGACGTTCTTGTTTTTTAATGTAACCTGCAATTGTAAAACCCGTATAAGATAACTTTGAAGGGTTGGGCAGGATGTGAGAAACTTTTTTTCATTTTTATAAAAAAAAGTTTGCACGTTTGAAAAAAGGTTGTACTTTTGCAGTCCGATTTTTTAAAAACAAGCCCGAAAGGGTCGGAATAAAGTTCTTTGAAAGACTGAAGTAAGAAGAGTAGCAAATATCCCAGAAAATTAACCTAGTTAATTTCTTTTGGTAATAGTTAACCTGAGGCATTAAACTTTCAATTTACAATGGAGAGTTTGATCCTGGCTCAGGATTAACGCTAGCGGCAGGCCTAAT
>JBAXRT010000125.1:0-8798 GCA_037131065.1 bacterium
TGGGATGATGCCAAATTTGCCGACTTTAATACTCAAATGGAAGACTATCTTGTAGCTCTTCCTCCTGCCACCAAAACGACTGTTATGGCTCAAAAATGGATCGCTCTGTATAATCAGGGATACCAGGCCTGGGCCGAGTACAACAGAACAGGTGAACCTACCTTCCTGCTGAAACCAGGAGAAGTTTCCTATGAGGATCCTAATACCGGAACCAAATATTTGTTTGAACCACTGATCGTGATCAACGATGTTCCGAAGCGTATGACTTATCCGCAACAGGAATATACCGTGAATGGTTCCAGCGCCACGGCTGCTGCCTCAGCAATTGGTGGTGACTATATGACCACCAAACTTTGGTGGGAACCTGCCGGAAAGTAAATCCTCTTTCCGCTCATAAAAAAACCTGGCAGTTTTCACTGCCAGGTTTTTTTTTAGATATCCCTGATCCAGCACCTTCGCCGGATATGGATCCTGCTGTCGTAATTTTTCCAGATGGAGATCGCCCTGAAGTTCTCTTCAAGCTGGGGATGTGTGATCGCCTTCTTAATCCCTTTCTCCAAATAGACTTTCTGCAATTCATGGTACACCAGGGCCAGGACCCCCTTCCCCTGGTAATCGGGGTGAACCCCGACCAGGTACATATGAACGGTATCATTATTTTTCATAGCCCTCAGCAGATGGATAAATCCAAACGGGAACAGACTCCCCCCACATTTTTGCAGGGCCTTTGCAAGGCTTGGCATGGTTATTCCAAAACCAACGATGTCATCTTTTGAATCAATCACAAAAGAGATGAATTCAGGACGGATAAACCCGAAATACTGTTTTGTATAGGCATCCATCTGGGCGATATTCAACGAGGCAAACCCGTATAAATTCCGGAAGGCATCGTTATAAAGGGTAAAGAGTTTCCGGGCATAGGGCAGGATCTCTTTGGATTTCCTGGCATGAAGGAGCCGAAGCCCGTACTTTTCAGCGACAATGTCAGCCAAACGGGTGACTTTATCGGGGATCTCCTTTGGGACCATTATTTCAAACTGTATCCAGTCGGTAGCCTTCCGAAAGCCAAGGTTAACCATATGAACAGGATAGTAGGGATAGTTATAGATTGCCGAAAGGCTTGAAAGTTCCTCAAATCCCTCTGTCAGCATCCCTTCATAATCCATATCGGTGAAACCGATCGGACCATGAATCCCGGTCATCCCCTTTCCCCTTCCCCACCCGGCCACCGTATCAACCAGGAGCTTTGAAACATCCGGATCATCAATAAAATCAATCCATGAAAACCTGACAAGTTTCTCCTTCCACTGGTCATTTGCCTTATGGTTGATGATACCGGCGATCCTGCCGACAGGCTTGCCATCCCTGTATGCAATCCAGTATTCGGCTTCACAATATTCAAAAGCCGGATTTTTATCTTTCCGGAGGGTCCGGATCTCATCAAAACTGAGCGGGGGACACCAGTATTTATTGTTCCTGTAAATAGTGAATGGAAAATCGACGAACCGTTTAAGGTCCCGGTGTGTGCTTACCTTTCTGATCTCGGTCAGGGGCATCCTATAACCATCCCTCTTTTTTGTACCACTCCAGGGTCTCCTTCACCCCGGCATCAAGGTCATAGGCGGCCCTGAATGCAAAATCAGTGTTGAGCGGCGCTGTTTCGCATTTCCAGTTGGTACTGCTGAGGACGTTGTACTTGTCGGAATTCAGCGTTGGCGTGCCTCCCCAGAGTCCGTAGATTTTTTCAAGCGAGACCGAGATGGCCTTTACCAGCACTGTGGGGACTGTGAAGCTGAATGTCTTTTTCCCAAGGTGCTTTTTTGTGATCGCCGCAAAGGTGACCGAGTCGTATTCAAGTCCGTCGGATACGAAATACCCTTTGCGGACAACGGGTGACTCCAGGGCATCAAAAACAACCCTGACCAGGTCTCTGACATAGATGAAGGTGAGGATCTGTTTCCTGGTGCCAATGTAGGGTTCCAGTCCCTGTGAAATCGTTTTGAAAAAGACGTAATAATCGGTCTCTCTCGGACCATAGACCCCGGTCGGACGAAAGATAAGCCATGGGAAATCCTTAAGTGAGAGGATATATTTTTCCGCCTCCAGCTTGCTTCTTCCATAGATTTCGATGGGTTTCGGTTCATCGCTGAGTTTTACCGGCTCCAGGGTCAGCGGGTTTCCGGGACCAAAAGCAGCGAGGCTGCTGATGAAAAGGAATTTCGCTGGCACCATGCCCGTCTCAACAAGTGCTTCAATGAAATTCCGGGTATTCTGGTGGTTGATCCTTGAGTAGTCCTCCTTTTTCTGCGCCTTGGTCACGCCGGCATTGTGAACGATAAAGTCGAAACGGATATTCTGTTTCTTCAGTTCCTGCAGGGAGGCAGAAAGTGATGAAACGCTTGAAAAATCAAGCTCAACAAACCGGATGGCAGGATCGGCCAGGTATTTTTTTGAACTCGTTTTCCTTATCCCGGCATAAACGGCATATTTCCGTTTCAGTCCCTCCTCCACGAGGAAACTGCCGATGAATCCGCTTGCTCCGGTGATCAGAACGTTTGGCACTAAAAATGCTTTATCCAGCAACGCCTTGTGAGGTGCTGCCGTCCGTTAAAGTTCTTCCAGATGGTAAGGGCTTTGGCATTCTCTTCCAGCTGAGGGTTTGTGATGGCCCTCACCACATGATGCTTGATATAAGCCCTGTGCATTTCGTTATAGTATAATGCGTTCACTCCTTTTGCCTGGAAATCGGGCCTTACCCCGTTCAGGTACATATCGATGGTGTCATTCTTTTTCAGCGCTCTCAGGATGTAAATAAATCCGAAGGGGAAGAGTCTTCCTTTGCACTTTTGCAGAGCAAGGGTAAGGGATGGCATGGAGATGCCGAACCCTACAACATCATCATGTTCATCAAGTACAAACGAAACGAATTCAGGCCTGATGAACCCGAAATACTGCTTGGTATACACGTCCATCTGTTTTTCAGTAAGCGGCGTATAACCGTAAAGATCGTCAAAGGCGCTGTTCAGCGTTTTGAACATCTTCTTGGCATAAGGCAGCAGCTCCTTTGACTTTTTTGCTTTCAGCACACGGAGTTTGTATTTTTCCTGGACAAGCTTTGTCATTCTTTCAAACTTGTCGGAAATCTCAGGCGGAATGCTAAATTCATACTGTACCCAGTCGGCAGCCCTCTGGTAACCCAGTTTGTCCAAATGTTCAGGGTAATAGGGATAGTTGTAGATCGAGGACATGGTGGCCAGTTCATCAAATCCCTTTATCAGCATGCCTTCATTGTCCATATCGGAAAAGCCCAGCGGCCCGTGAATTCCGTTCATGCCCTTCTCCCTGCTCCAGGCGGTCACTGTATCGAGCAGCGCTTTTGTGACGGCAAGGTCGTCGATGAAATCGATCCAGCCGAAGCGGACAAGCTTTTCATTCCACTTTTCGTTGGCTTTGTGATTGATGATCCCTGCGATGCGTCCAACGATATCATCACCCCTGTATGCCAGCCAGTAAGCGGCTTCGCAGAAGTCGAAAGCCGGGTTTTTATTGCTGCTGAGCGTATTGAGCTCATCGAAGCGCATGGGCGGGCACCAGAATTTATTACCCTCGTAAAGCTTAAATGGAAACCCGATGAATTTTTTCAGATCCCGTCGGGAGGATACTTTTTTAATCTCGATCTCCATGTTGAAGATTTAAGACCTGATCAGGTGATAATGCCAAGCCGTTTGCCGACCATGGCAAATTTGTCGAGGGCGATATCTACCTGTTCCCTCGTATGGGTCGCCATCAGTGAGAAACGGATCAGGGTATTGTCCTTGTTCACGGCCGGCGCTACGACCGGGTTTACGAAGATCCCTTCATCCAGCAACAACTTGGTAAGGGTCAGTGTTTTAAGATTATCGCGGATATAGAGGGGGATAATCGGAGTTACGGTATGACCGATGTCGAATCCGAGTTTGCGGAAATTATCTATGGCATAATGGGTGACATCCCAGAGATTTTTCATTCTCTCCGGTTCACTTTTCATGATCTCCAGCGCTGCAAGCACCGATGCGGCGGAAGCAGGAGTTACACTGGCGCTGAAAATCAGCGACCGGGAATTGTGTTTGATATAATTGATGGTCTCAAAATCACTGGCGATAAATCCTCCCAGTGCTGCAAGGGATTTGGAGAACGTTCCCATGATCAGGTCAACCTTATCTGTCAGCCCGAAATGCGACGCAGTCCCGGATCCATTCTCTCCGATCACGCCGATGGCATGTGCATCATCGACCATGACGGTGGCTTCGTATTTGTCGGCAAGTTTAACGATGGCCGGAAGGTCGGCGATATCGCCGTCCATGCTGAACACACCATCCACGACAATAAGTTTTATGCGTCCGGGTTCACACTTTTTAAGCAGGCGTTCAAGGGATTGCATGTCATTGTGCCTGAACTTTAAAACCTTTGCAAAAGATAAACGGGTAGCTTCAATGATGGAGGCATGGTCAAGCTCATCGATAAGAATATAATCGTTTCTGCCGGTAACAGTGGGAATAACGCCGATATTCACCTGGAAACCCGTGCTGTAAACAAGGGCAGCATCTTTTTTTACAAACTCCGCCAGCTTCTGTTCAAGTTCAATGTGAAGGTCGAGGGTCCCGTTGAGAAAGCGGGAACCGGCACATCCGGAGCCATACTTGTCAATTGCTTTTTTCCCTGCCTCCTTGATTTTAGGATGGGTGGTCAGTCCAAGATAACTGTTGGACCCGAACATTAATACTTTTCTCCCATTCATCGTCACCACTGTATCCTGGTCCGATTCAATCATCCGGAAAAAGGGGTAGAGCCCCATACGTTCAACCTTTTGCGGCTCTGTGTAATGGGCGAATTTCCGTTGTAGGGTCCTCATAATTTCTGGCGTGTGTTTTATATATGAGCAAAGATAAATAAATAATTACATGTTTTGCCGTGCAAAATCGTTGCCTGCTTTCAGGGCTTTGAGATTCAGCTGGATCACCTCCTCCCCTTTCCTCCCGAAGATAAAGCGGATGGCATCCTCAATCTTTTCATAGGTCATCCCCAGGAAGGGTGCCGAGGCACCGAGAATGACCGTGTTTGCCGCCTTGACAGAGCCAGCCTCTTTTGCCAGGACGTCCGCGTCAAGGGCAATGTGATACGGCAGCGCTTCAATCTCTTTCATCACAGCCTCAATGTCGGGATAATCGGGGATGTTGTTGAATGGTCTTGTGCTGGTGATGACCCATCCCTCCGGAGAGAGATAGGGAAGGTAACGCAGCGCCTCGAGCGGTTCCACAGAGATGATCAGGTCAGCCTTGCCGAACGGGATCAGGTCGGAGGCGATATCCTGGTGCGATATCCTGAGATTCGACATCACATCGCCACCACGCTGGCTCATTCCGTGTACCTCCGATTGTTTAAGGTACATACCCTGCTCCAGGGCTGCATATCCGATGATCGATGCAATGGAAATGATCCCCTGGCCGCCAACCCCGGCAAGGATTATATCTTTCTTCATGAAGACTGGTTTTGATTCTTTTTAAACTTCTCTCTCATCCTCTTATCGATGGAAACAATGCACTCCCTCCGTGGGATGATCACTGAAACACCATTATAGGCCAACTCTTCCTCGATGATCCTGACATTCTCCTCGTGGTACTTGCGAAGGGGTTTCAGCACCCTGATGTGCTCCTCCTCCACGCCGATCCCCTTGCATATTGCTTCAATTCGCCCGGTGGCCGAGGAGTCCTGTCCGCCGGTCATGGCCGTTGTGGAATTATCGAGAATGAATATGGTGATTGGGGCCTTTTCCACTACGGCATCGAGAAGCCCCGTCATCCCTGAATGGGTGAAGGTTGAGTCTCCGATTACGGCAACGGAGGGAACCATTCCTGCATCCGCAGCACCTTTTGCCATGGTGATGGAGGCTCCCATATCGACACACGAATTGATCGCCTCGTAGGGTTTCAGTGCCCCGAGGGTATAACACCCGATATCGGAAAAAACGCGTCCTTTGGGCAGGACCGCCAGGGCCTGGTTCAGGGCATTGTAAGAATCGATGTGCGGGCAGCCGCTGCAAAGCGACGGCGGCCGGCCAACCATGAGGGAGGGCACGGGCAACCCGATCGTATCTTCCATCCCCAGCGCAACGGCCAGCAGGTTCGGGTTGAGCTCCCCGTCCCTTGGAAGGGTGCCGTCGAGCCGGCCCTTTACCTTTGGTCCACGTCCCAGGTATCCCTTGATCAGCTCCTCGATTACGGGATAGCCATCCTCGGCGACCAGGATCTCGTTACACTCGTCGGCCATTCGCTCTACCAGTTTCCTGGGCATGGGATATTGTCCGATCTTCAGGACCGGGTAAGGCACCTTCCGGTCGGGATAATTTTCCATCAGGTAGTTGAATGAAATCCCTCCGGTAATGATGCCCATCGATTTATCCTTGCCTTCGATATACCTGTTGAAGGGCGAAGCTTCCGATTCCTCGATAAAGAGAAGATGATCTTTCAGCAGCTTCTTATACCTCCGCTTGGCAATCCCCGGGAGAAGCACAAACTGGCGCAGGTCAGAAGGCAGATGCAGTTCATTCTGGGGGCGAGTCTCTTTTCTTACCACCCCGGAACGTGAATGGGCCATGCGCGTAGTGATACGGAGAAGGACAGGCACCCCGTATTTTTCTGAAAAATCAAACCCGTAAAGGACCATATCGTAAGCCTCCTGCTGGTTGCAGGGTTCAAGGATCGGGATCAGTGCAAACTTCCCAAGGGCGCGTGAATCCTGTTCATTCTGGGAGGAGTGCATCGAAGGATCATCGGCGGCAACCACAACGATTCCGCCATTGGCGCCTGTAATGGCCGAATTCACAAAAGGATCCGCAGCTACGTTCAGCCCGACATGCTTCATGCAAACCATGGTTCGCTTACCGGCATAAGACATTCCAAGAGCAGATTCCATGGCTGTTTTCTCATTAGCCGACCATGTGCAGTGAATGTTGTGCTTCAGGGCATATTCTGATCCCTGGACATACTCGGTAATCTCAGTAGAGGGAGTGCCTGGGTAGGCATATATTCCGGAAAGACCCGCATCAATGGCTCCCTGACCTATTGCTTCGTCCCCTAATAACAATAATTTTTGCATATGAACCTTCTTCAATACGGGCAAAAGTAAGAATATTTTAAATAATTTATTTACTTTTTTTAATCGGCGAACTTCCCTAACTTTGTGGCCTTTCAAACATTTTCAACCCGACCGTACTCTATGAAATTTCTGTACCGTTCGCTCCCTCCTCTGTTCCTTTTTCTTGCTGTGCTGGTCTCCCTTCCCGGTTGGGCTCAAACGGGCTCCATCCGTGGTTTTGTTTATGAAAAAGAGAGTGGCGAACCGGTGCTTTTCACCAATGTCTACCTTGCCAGAACCACCATCGGGGCTCCGACCGATGCCAACGGATATTTTGCCATAACCAGGATACCCCCTGGAGAATACACACTGATGGTTACATATGTTGGCTTTGATACCCTCAAAATGCCGGTCACTATAACACCCGGCGAACTCATATCGAAAAAACTATATCTGTCAAAATCCACAACCACGCTGAGTGAGATAAATATCTCGGCTGCCCGGCAGGATAAGGTCAGGGAGACCCAGACCTCCATCATCAAAGTCACTCCCAAAGATATCCAGCAGATTCCTGCCATCGGGGGTCAGCCTGACCTTGCCCAGTACCTGCAGGTTCTTCCCGGTGTCATTTTTACCGGTGACCAGGGCGGCCAGCTTTACATCCGTGGAGGTCCCCCCATTCAGAACAAGGTGCTTTACGACGGGATGATCGTCTATAACCCCTTCCACTCCATCGGGCTTTTCTCGGTGTTCGATGTGGACATATTAAAAAACGTGGATGTTTATACCGGGGGTTTCAATGCCGACTATGGCGGAAGGATCTCCTCGGTGATGGACATCAGCACCAGGGACGGGAATAAGAAACGTTTTGCCGGAAAAGTCGACGTCAGCACTTTCGGAGCCAAGGCACTGATCGAAGGACCGATCGTCAGGCAAAAGAATGAGAACAGCACCAGCGCCTCTTTCATTTTTTCCATCAAGAACTCCTACCTGGCGCAGAGCTCCAAGATCTTCTACCAGTATATCAATGAGGATGGACTGCCGTTCAACTACCTCGACATCTACGGAAAGATCGCCATCAACACCCCGAACGGCAGTAAAGTAGGACTCTTCGGTTTCAACTTTTCCGATAAAGCCACAATGTATAGTAAGGTCGTCAGGAATGGTAATCTTATAAAGAACCCGATTGACTATCATTGGGATTCTTATGGGGGTGGTCTTAACTTTTTGGCAATTCCTGGAAGAAGTTCCGTTCTGATCGAAGGCAACTTTGCCTATTCATACTACAAGGTGTTTTTTCAAGAGCCCAACATTGATCCAAGTATTCCTAATATTCGCTCGAGTTCAATTGGAGGGTTTAATGGCGGACTGAGTTTTACCTACTTCTTTGGACGTGATGCCCTTAAATACGGCCTTGAAATGTCAGGTTATAAGACCGTCTTCGATTTTTACAATTCGGTAGGCCGGTACATTCCCTATTCCCTGAATACTACTGAGGTCTCTGCCTATGCAAAGTACAAATGGATGCCGGGAAAGTTCATCATCGAACCCGGACTCAGGATCCAGTATTACGCCTCACTCTCCACGTTATCGTTTGAACCCAGGCTTGCCATAAAGTATAATGTAGCACGCAATTTCCGCCTGAAGATGGCTGCAGGGATGTACTCACAGAACCTGATCAGCAC
>JBAXRT010000126.1:0-8792 GCA_037131065.1 bacterium
CAATGTTCTCTTCTACCTGTTTTGCACTGGCCAGCCATGAGAATGCTGTTGAGAGTAACAAGAATAGGATGAGCTTTTTCATAATCGTTGTGTTATTTTGTTATTAAAAAAGAACCGGATGCTTTTTCACCGGAGTTGAAATAAAATGTGATGATGTAGCTCCCCTGCGGACTTGCTGAAAGGTCCAAAGAGATATGATCGTTTTCAGCTTTTGCTGAGGATTCATAAACCTTTTTTCCCATCATGCTGGTCACTACGGTTTTCTGAAGATCATCTCCCTGTCCCTTATCGAGCTTTATCTCAAGGATTCCCCTGGTGGGATTGGGATAGACAACCAATTTATCTGACAGGTTTTTGTCCTCAACTCCCAGGGTGCTTTTTTTAATGCCGACCAAAACGGCCTGGCCAACGTTGTATGTCCCCTGGTTCGGGGGATTCATATTGTTTATATTATAATTACCATTGCAAGACCCTCCCCAGCCCCAGTTAAAATGGAATAAATTATAATCGTCATACCCGTCGCATATAAAAGAATGGCCTCCCCCTATCGTATCTCCCCCTGTCGTATCTCTCCCTGTATAGATTATGGGACGGCTGGCGTTCAGATCTGTTTTAAGCATGTTGATCCAATCAGCATCCGTTGTGTAATCCTTTCGGTCTTCCTGTCTGAGAGAGGGATCATATCCGAAATATTTTTTCAGTGCATTTTCGGTGCATGGGGCATTTGGATCGTTTTGTGCAAAGTCCTGGCCACTTGTTACATCAAGTTTGTAATTTATATTCATGGAAACTCCGCAATGGTACATCAGCGTTGCCACTGCACTGACAGAATTTGGTGAAGAATACTTATTCAGGGAGTCGGGCATCAGACTCCAATTATAGGTTGTTTTTTCAAAGTTGGCATAGCATTTTAATTTTAGGGTTTCGGTGGTGTAACTGTTTTCCCCTTTGCCCTGAACAGGATGTTTGTGATAGGCCATGATCATCGCCATCGACGTGGCCACACAACCCACATAGCCCCTCTTCCCGGTTGAGGTATTTATCACAGGACAACTGTCGTTATAATATTTTTCCTGATTCCAACAGACTTTAACCAGGGGCGCTACGGCCGAGGTGCTCTTTTGAAAAACTGATGAACCAGGTACATCTGAAAGCAGCGCCGTCCATTCCCCTTCTGTTTCAGGAGTGGCTTTCAAATCCTTCTCTGCCGCGTCCCTTATCTGCCTGTGATACCCTTGCAACCACCACAACAAGGCGGGAGGGATATTCCCGGTCTGAAATGAACTTTCCGTCGAATATCCCAGAATGGGGGTGCATGCATCGTTTCCGGATACAATCACAAATCCCCCGGGCGTTCCGGTAAAATTATAAACATAAAAGGCAGGGGCTGCTTTGGATCCTGCATCTTGACCTGTCTTAAGGTTCCCGTAAGTGTAAACCAGGACCGGGGCCGGAAGGGCTTTGAGCTGGTTTTTGTCGATCCGGCTTGCAAAGAAATTACCGGCAACCGTTCTGGCAATGTTCTCTTCTACCTGTTTTGCACTGGCCAGCCATGAGAATGCTGTTGAGAGAAACAAGAAAAGGATGAGCTTTTTCATGATCGTTGAGTTATTTTGTTATTATAAAAGAACAGGATACTTTTTCACTTGTTTTAAAATAAAAGGTAATCAAGTAGAGTCCTGAAGCATTTGCCGAAAGATCAACGGAATAATGACCATCCTGGGCTCTTACGGCGGATTCGTAAACACTTGTTCCTTGTGTGTTGGTTACTTTTATTTTCTGAAGATCATCTCCGAATCCTTTGTCCAGACTGATCTCTAATATTCCCCTGGTGGGGTTCGGGAAAAGATGGATTTTGGTTTTCGGCTGTTCCGCGATGCCTTCGGGGTATCCAAACTTAGCCACGAGGTTGCGGTTTTTCTCAACAATGAACTCGTAGATTGATGAGTCACATACCTTCACCCCCTCTTCGTACCAGCCCAGAAACGCAATGCTCTTGGCCGGTGTGGCTGTCATTTTAACTTTGGATCCCGTTTGATATACTCCGCCCCCGGTGGCAATGCCACCATTTTTTGGAATTTCAACATCATTTACTTTATTGTATCCGGGGGCAACATATAGATCCGATTCCCATATTCCACGTCCTAATGTCGCTGCACGGATTTTACCGGTCGCATATTCAATCTCAAGGTCTGTCACAACTGTATTCGGCAGGTTTTTGTTAAATGGAATCCAGTCGGAAATCGTGCTATCCCTGTAAAAAACGCCGAGATCGGTTCCGATATAGAGTGCATCTTTCGAAAAATCTTCATAGGTAATGCAATTCACCGGCGCCTTTGGTAATGAGGTACCGGAAATGTCTTTCCATATTGTGCCTCCGTTATCCGTCCGGAAAACCTTTAATGAGTCATAACCTGAGATGGAAACATAGGCAGTATTTGGCTTTACGGGATGGGTTGCGATTCCGGTGACTGTGTATTTGAGGGCAGGGAGATCTGCCACCCTGACCGAATCGTAATTCTGCCATTCATCACTGGTCCGGAAAAGTTTTTTTTCGGTTGCGGCCCACATCACCTCAGGGGCAATCTGAGAGATTGCCAGGGTCCTCACCAACGTATCGGAGTCTTTGCTGGCTTTGGAGGGTACGGTAAATAACGAAGACCATGTTTCACCCCTGTCGGTGGTTTTATAAATTTTACGATACCCCGCATAAAGTATTTCAGGGTCAACGGGATGAATGATATAGGGTGTGATCCATGCTCCCGTTGGTTTATTTGGAATATTCTTTGAAATTATATTCAGGTTGTCTTTAGACCAGGTTCCGTCTGTAGTTCTTTTTATCTCTCCGTTCATATAGGAAGCATATTTTATTTTCGGGTCAAGCCAGTCAACCAGGCATTCCATTCCATCACCGCCTATCAGCACGGGCGTTAGCCATTCTCCCGGAGCAATTCTCACCTGGGAGCCGTTGTCCTGGAATCCGGCTACGACTGTATTCTCCTCCATCCAGGACCCGGCAATTCTGAAAATCTGTCCTATTTGCAACCCTTTTGTGATATCCGTCCATTTTTTTCCTCCGTCTGTGGTATAATAGACCCCTCCGTCGTTACACTCAAAAAATGTGGTTGGCCGCAGGGGATGAAATGCGAACCAGTGCTTGTCGGCATGTGCCATTTCAAATTTCGGAGGGACTGCAGTATCTGTACTATCCCAGCAATTTACCAGACTGAATGCTGTTCCTCCGTTAATGCTCTTCCAGGTGTTAACACCGCCCAGCCAGCGTTCGTTGGCACTGTTTGGATTGATAAGGTAACAGAGGTCGTAGTTCCCCTGACCCTTGCAGGGGGCTTCATCTTTAAGGGGATTACTGCTGGAATTAAGGTAATTATTGCTGCAGTTAGCATTTACTTTTACAACAATATCCTCATCGTAAAAGTTTTTACCATCATCTTCGGATCTGTAAATGGCAAGCATGCCCTCCACTTCCGATCTCACACATAGTGCCTCGACCAGGCTGGTCTGTTTCTTTGAGACGGCTATTTTGATTCTTGATACGCTGTCGAATTCTCTCACGGGATTCCATATAGTACCGCCTTTATCTGATCTGAAGATCCTGGCATAATTTTTAGAATTGCTTCTTGACGCAGCATACATGATTTGTGCGTCTCCCGGATTGAAAGCAATATCCGAGAAGTCAATGCCTGCTGTACTGTCGGCAACCCCCATAACCTGTCCGCCCTGGGTTAATCTGTAAATTCCTTTGGATGTGGCAGCGAAAAGCAGGCTGGTATCGGTGGGATGCATGATCAGCCGGCTGATGCGAGCCTCCTCTGATACGCTCCAGTTCAGTTTTGTTGCCGCCCATGTTTGCCCACCATTGATGGATTTCAGGACCCCGATGCTTTTTGTGTCGCCCGACCCTGAATTATTTACACTGGCGACATTGTTCCCGTCATAGTCACCCGTTGCGAGGTACATGACGTCGGCGTTTTCCGGATTAACTACGATTTCACTGATCCCAAGGACCGGCTGGTTGTCATAGTTCGTACTCCAGTTTTCCCCGAAGTTGGTAGTCTTCCATAGCCCTCCGGCCGGAGTCCCGATCCAGAAAGTACTCGCCTCCGTAGGGTGGAAAGCAATGCAGTTCACCCTGCCTAATCCGAAATAGCGGTCGCCTTTGGGGTCATCAGGGCCAATGGGCTTCCAGTCACCTGCAGGATCTGCCGTCTGTTTTGTTGCCGAGTAACCTTCCCACTCCTTCAGAAGAACATTGTTCGGGGGAAATGATCCGTCGGGATTCACACGCGGTTGCCAATACCATTCCCAGCGTTTAAATGGTTTATACCCTGAGCCCCTGGTGATCTTCTTCCCTTTCCAGTAATCATTGAAATTTTTCTGGATCTGGTAGAAGTTCGCTTTATCGGGCACTGCCGTGGCCCCGGATGGTGCCTGGGCAGAAGCTGAATGATAAGAAATAATCAGACCGAAAAGCAAAACAACCCCGAAGAGGAGGAACCATGACTTACCTGATAAATGTTTTGTTGTGTAATTTTTATTCATATTGATTTGGTATTTGATTTGGCCTTGTATTGATCATCCGTCTCCTGTCCCGGAAAATAACGTTCCCCGCTGATGATGGTTCTGATTGCCTTTTCGAGCTTCTGTTTCCCGGAAGTCTTCAGAACAAAACCCATGGCCCCTGAATTGATCAGGGCACTATGGTATTCCCGCTCGTAATACATGGTGATTAAAAGGATTTTTAACCCCGGACTCATTGCCAGGGCCAGCCTTGTCGCCTCCAAACCGTCCATGACCGGCATCTCAACATCCATCACGA
This sequence comes from bacterium, assembly GCA_037131065.1. Classification (GTDB taxonomy): domain Bacteria; phylum Bacteroidota; class Bacteroidia; order Bacteroidales; family FEN-979; genus JBAXRT01. The sequence goes on from JBAXRT010000126.1 coordinate 4,838, forward strand.
CCAGGTCGGGTTGATGTATTTTCAGCAGGTCGAGAAAAGCCTGGCCGTTTTTAGCTTCGGCTACGATCTCGCCAATCCCTTCCCTTTCGATAAGGAGCCTCATTCCTTCACGAAAAAGGGGATGGTCGTCGACGATGATAATTTTTCTCCGGGGTGTCATGAAGCGGGGCTTTCAACGGAAACGAAAAGCATATTTTACACTAAATCATTATGGTTTCTCGAACATCAACAAATGTATAGTCTGCAGAATCAAATTACTACAGGGAAACTCTGAAAATGGTGATGGTAAAGCCTATAAATGAGTTAGGGTAAACCCTAAGCGGGGAGGATATTATATCTTTACGAGCTTATTTTTGATCGCGAACAAAACCAGGTTTACGGTATTCCTTGCTTCGCTCTTCTGGAGGAGTTTTGCGCGGTGCGCTTCAACTGTTTTAACAGACCTGTTGATTTTTTTTGCGATCTCTGCAACTGAAAGCCCTTCGCACAGGAAATTCAGGACTTCAATCTCACGCTCGGTAAATTCATTTGCAAAATCAGGAGTTTCATTTGATGCGGGCTTTTGTTTCCCGAAATCGAGTATGATTTTGCGTAAAAGTTCATTCGAAAAATAACTTTCACCCTTAATAACGGTTTTAATGGCATTTTCCAGCTCCTGCTTCCCTACCGATTTCAGAACACAACCCATGGCGCCGGTATTGATCAGTTTAGCATAGTCGTTGCTCGTGTCGAGCATGGTGACAAGCAAAATCTTCAGAGCAGGCTTCAGGGCAATTGCTTTTTCTGTTGCTTCAATGCCTCCCATATCAGGCATTTCTATGTCCATCAAAACCAGGTCCGGATCCAGTGGTTCGAGCATATCAAGAAACACCTTTCCATTCGAAGCCTCGGCAATGACCACCCCCATCCCTTCCGTTTCGATCAGCAGTTTCATCCCTTCGCGGAATAAAAGATGGTCATCAACCAGGATTATTTTTGTTGTGGAGGACATTGGGATTTTTTTGTATCCAGGTACCGGTTAAGAAAAAGTTCAGCCAAGTGGCATTTGAATATAAATTTCCAACCCTTTGCCTAGTGCTGTTTTTATTTTGATTACACCCCTTATAAGCATTATTCGTTGCTGAATGTTCAACAGCCCCAGGCTGTCTTTACTTTTTTCAACGAGGGCCAGGTCAAATCCTATCCCATCATCGGTATATGTAAAGCCAATCCTGTTTTTTTCCTGTGAGTAAAAATAGGAAATATTTACCTGGGTCGCTTTGGCATACTTTAAAGTGTTGTTGATCAATTCAGTTGTAATCCGGTAAAGGGCGGCTTCCCTTAAGGTGTTGAATCTGGCTTTTGAGTTGAAGTTAATATTGATGGAGAGTTTCTTCATGTCGTTGATACTTTTGATAAAGCTCAAAACAGCATCAACATAACCGTATTTGGACAGGATAACAGAACTGAGGCCCTGGGAAACTTCGCGCGTGGTCTGGATTGCCTTTTCGATGTTATTGTTGCCTTTTTCCGTTATAAGTTTTTTCTTCACCGGATCATCCGTTTCTGCGAGCCACTGGAAATAGAGTTTGATGGTTGAAAGAAGTGGGCCCAGGCCGTCGTGCAGTTCTCCGGCGAAACGGTTCCGCTCCCGTTCTTCCACCTCAACGGTTACATTGAACAGCTCCCCTTCAATCGCGGCCTTCTCCGTGATGTCCCGGTTTGAAGCTCTTATACCAAGGCATTTGCCCTCGCTGTATATCTTTCTGCAAACATGGACGATCCATCGGATATTACCCCCGCTGGTCACTACCCGAAAGCTGACCTCAGGAGCGGCCTCCCCTGGCTCACAGTTGTGCTCCTCTTTTTTGTGTGATTCCCAAAGCTCCTTGTCTTCACCGAAAACAATATTGTCAATTAATGCCGGCTCCTCCACAAACTCTTCAATTGAATGTCCGGTGATCTTCTCGGCAGCAGGCGACATATAGATGACCCGCCCGTCACGACCCGTCCAGTATTCCCAGTCGTAGGTATAGTCAGCTACTGTCCTGTATTTTTCCTCGTTTTTTTGTAATGCTTGATTGGCCTGAGCCAGCTCCATCGAAGATTGTTTTAGCAGGGCTGCATCCCGAATAATTTCCTGTTTATAGTTGAACAAGTCGAGAAAGACATTGATTTTGCTGACCAGAATGCGATCGTTGAATGGTTTAAGGATATAGTCAACAGCCCCGGTATCATATCCCTTGGAAATATCCGCCCCCGAAAGGTATTTGGCGGTCAGGAAAATAATGGGGACCTTGTCACTGATCCTGGCTTCATTGATCCTCAATGCAAGTTCATATCCGTTCATTCCCGGCATTTCGACATCGAGTATGGCCAGGGCCAGGTCAACTGCCCTGATCTTCTCGATCGCCATATGGCCGGAGTTGGCCCGTATCACATTTGCTTTTATCTTCCTATTCTGAACAATAGCATCAAGCAAATCCAGGTTATCGACAGAATCGTCAACAATGAGGAGGTTTGGGAAAATGTTCACTTTTTCAGAACAGGCGTTTTGACGGAGTCTTTTTCCATGTGCCCGGGGCAGCATTTCATGACACTGTCGTGAGGCATACAGCCTGGCTGAGGGGGACACATTCCCTTGCCCGGGCCTTTGGGGTAGCAATTGCCTTCTTTTTCCATGCCCTCAGGGCAGCATTGACCGGCATGCATGACGGGGTTACACCCTTTCATCATCATCTCATGCCTGCAATCGTGATGACGGCCAAAGCCATGATGTTTTATCTTGCAGATGCCGCCTGCGATAAAACCAATGAAAAGAATAAATCCTACTACGACAAAGAACCAGGCGATAAAAGTGAAGAATTTACCGGGGATCTCTTTTTTGAATTTTGCAAGTAACAGTGTACCTGCAAGAATTGTCAGCAATGCGATGGCTAAAAAAGGCATGATTAAGATTATTAAGACAGACTACTCTTTTTCCGGTTTTCGTCGTTCCCGTTTGGTTCACGCCGTTTTTTTGATGATGCATGCGTCAACCAATACAAATATAATGCTTTTTTCGTGGGTTCATTGTTAAAACTGTCACGACTAGTAACAATTCGTTGTTGATAAAGATATTACATGCCTGTTTTTAATGCCTCGGCCCCTATTTATCTTTGACAACTGATCATCCTTACCGGACGGTTCATGAGGAAATGCATTTTTGTTTCAGGAGTTTTTCTGCTCCTTTTCCTCCCCATGGTCTCCCTGCCGCAAACCCAGGGAACGCTGGGGCGTCGTTTCTTTTCCAACTGGTCAATCAGCCTCAGCGGGGGGCCCAACATTTTTTTTGGTGACCTTAAGGTAAACCGCTTCTGGCCCGCTAATACCAACATGAATGAGTGGCGTTTCGCCGGCAGTTTCATGCTGATCCGCCAGATCAGCCATGTCTTTGCTATCCGCGGACAGGTTCTTTACGGCCAGATCTCTGGTACAAAGCGGAATTACAAGGATGGGGCTCCTGCAAACCAGTATTTTGAAGGGGATCTTTTTGAATACAATCTGAATGCCACCATCAATTTCAGCAACCTCTTTTTCCGTTATAAACCTCAGCGAAAGTTTTTCATCTATGGCACCCTCGGGGCCGGACTGTCAAACTGGTACACGAAGGTAAAAGACCTCCAGACCCATGAAGTGATCGGCGGCAGCGGCTATCCCTCCAACTGGACGACTGAGCTTGTCATTCCTGCGGGTCTCGGGGCATATGTGAACCTGGGGGATAAGGTGAATCTTGGACTTGAGTGGACGCTCCGGGCGCTGAATTCAGATAAGCTCGACGGTACGGTGGGAGGATATCCTTACGACATGTATACTTTCCTCTCCTTTAACGTCACTTACAATTTCAACAAGCCACATTCCGGAAAACTTGCTCCGGCCCGGTACTCAACCCCCAGGGGAGTCTCTCTCCCGCCGCCACCTGCTGCTGCCCCGAATC